>JANNTQ010000070.1:0-1956 GCA_031394435.1 Betaproteobacteria bacterium | reverse complement strand
TGCGTATTCCGGTTGATGCCGGGCCATAGTTCCGGGGCAAGCCGGGCCGGGATTCCGGTCGATGCCGGGCCACCGTTCCGGAGGATGCCGGGCCGGGGTGTGTGAAGCGGGATAACCGCCGTTACCGTGATCTTTTTGCCGCAGAGCAAGGAGATTCACAGTGGGGCAAGCGAGGTTACCCGTGCGCAAGATACGCGAGGTCCTGCGGCTGAAGGCCGCGGGGTTCAGCGACCGGCAGATCGCCCTGGCCATTGGCAGCGCGCGCTCGACGGTGCAGGAGTGCATCCGCCGGATCCGCCGAGCGGGTCTCGCCTGGCCGCTGCCGCCCGAGCTCAATGAGTCGGCGCTGCATGCGCAGCTGTACCGGCGGGCGGTGCCGCTGTCGCGCACGCCGCAGCCGGACTTCGCCGAGCTGCACCGCGAGCTCTCGCGGCGCGGGGTCACGCGGCTGCTGCTGTGGGAAGAGTACAAGACCGCGCATCCCGACGGCTGGCAGTACAGCGTGTTCTGCGATCAGTACCGGCGCTGGTTGGCGCGTCAGGAGTTGGTGCTGAGGCGAGATCATGCCCCCGGCGACAAGCTGTTCGTCGACTACGCCGGGCAGACGGTGCCGATCGTCGATCGGCATACCGGGGAGTGTCGCGCGGCGCAGATCTTTGTCGCCGTGCTCGGCTGCTCCAACTTCAGCCATGCCGAGGCGACTTGGACGCAAGGCGCCGCCGACTGGCTCGGCAGCCACGTGCGCGCGCTCGAGTCCTTCGGCGGCGTGCCGCGCGCGATCGTGCCGGACAACCTCAAGAGCGGGGTCAAGAAGGCACATCGGTACGAGCCCGAGCTCAACCCCGCCTACCAGGACTTGGCCGAACATTACGGGGTGGCGATCCTGCCAGCGCGGGTGCGCAAGCCACGCGACAAGGCCAAGGTCGAGGCCGGCGTGCTGGTGGTGGAGCGCTGGATCCTGGCGCGACTGCGTAACCGCACGTTCTTCTCGCTGGGCGAACTCAATGGCGCGATCCGCGAGCTGCTTGAGCGGCTCAACACCCGCGCGTTCAAGAAGATTGCCGGCAACCGCCGCGCGCGCTTCGAGGAGCTCGAACGAGCGGCGCTGCGGCCGCTGCCGGTACGGGCCTACGAGTTCGGCGAGTGGAAGAAGGCCAAGGTCCACCCTGATTACCACATCGAAGTCGGCCGGGCGTATTACTCGGTTCCCTACGCACTGATCGGCGAGCGCGTCGATGTACGGCTCACCGCTCACGGCCTCGAGGTATTCCACAGCGGCCGCCTGGTCGCGGCCCACGCCCGCGCCAGTGAACGCGGCCAGCGCAGCACGCGCCGCGCGCATCGACCCGCGGGCCATGTCGCGATCATCGAGCGCACGCTCGAGCACACCCTGGCACGCGCCGCCGCGATCGGCGTCGCCACCGCCGAGTTGATCGGCCAACAGGCGCGCCGGCGCCTGCATCCCGAGGAGACACTGCGCAGTGCGCAGGGGATCCTGCGCCTCGCTCACGACTTCAGCGCCGCCCAGCTGGAACGCGCTTGTGAGCGGGCGCTGGCGTTGCAGTGCTACAGCTATCGCGCGGTGCGCACGCTGATCGAGACCCCCGAAGCGCCGGCGGCGGTCCCGGCGCTCGATCTGCCGCACGCGAACCTGCGCGGCCCCGCGTACTTCCAGTAATCACCCCGTCCCAGCACCTGAAGGAGACCTCTCGATGCTGACCGAACCACTGATCCAGCAACTGCACACGCTGCGCCTCAAGGGCATGGCCAGCGCCCTCGAACAACAACACACCGCGCCCGATCTGACCGATCGCTCGTTCGAGGATCGGCTGGGGCTGATGATCCAGCAGGAGCTCATCGAACGGGCCGGCTACCGCCTGGCGCAGCGGCTGCGTTGGGCCAAGTTGCCGATGCCCGCGTGCGTCGAGGATCTCGATACCCGCGCCCCGCGCGGTC
>JANNTQ010000052.1:0-16669 GCA_031394435.1 Betaproteobacteria bacterium | reverse complement strand
GCAAGAAAGCTGGCGAGGAACACGCCGGCAAGACCGCCTTCAGGCGAGAGCAGTGTTTCCATGGGGCCTGTGCTAGGCTTTTCGCGATGAGACGTGAAGATTATCTCGAGCGCATCCTGCGCGCTCGGGTTTACGACGTGGCGATCGAGTCGCCGCTCGAGCTCGCGCCGGCACTGTCCCGGCGCCTGCACAACCGCCTGCTGCTCAAGCGCGAGGACCTGCAGGCGGTGTTCTCGTTCAAGCTGCGCGGCGCGTACAACAAGATGGTCAACCTCGCGCCGCGGCAGCTCGCGCGCGGGGTGATCACGGCGAGCGCCGGCAATCATGCGCAAGGCGTGGCGCTCGCGGCGCAGAAGCTCGGCTGCCGCGCCACCATCGTGATGCCGGTGACCACGCCCAGGATCAAGGTGGATGCGGTGGCGGCGCGCGGCGCGCGCGTGGTGCTGCACGGCGACGGCTACGCCGACGCCTATGCGCACGCGATGCAGCTCAAGCGCCGGCTGGGGCTCGCTTTCGTGCATCCCTACGACGACCCCGACGTGATCGCGGGCCAGGGCACCATCGGCATGGAGATCCTGCGCCAGAGCGCGCGCCCGATCGACGCGGTGTTCGTCGCGGTGGGCGGCGGCGGGCTGATCTCCGGCATCGCCTCCTACCTCAAGCACCTGCGTCCCGCCATCAAGGTGATCGGCGTCGAGCCAGGCGACGCCGACGCCATGGCGCGCTCGCTGAAGGCGGGCCGGCGCGTGAAGCTGGACCACGTAGGCCTGTTCGCCGATGGCGTGGCGGTGAAGGAAGTGGGCAAGGAGACCTTCCGCCTGTGCCGCAAGCTCGTCGACGAGATGGTGCTGGTGGACACCGACGAGATCTGCGCCGCGATCAAGGACGTGTTCGAGGACACGCGCGTGGTGCTCGAACCCGCGGGCGCGCTGGCCATCGCCGGCGCCAAGGCCTGGGTCGAGCGCCATGGCGCGCGCGGCAAGACCCTGGTGGCGGTAGCTAGCGGCGCCAACACCAACTTCGACCGCCTGCGCTTCGTCGCCGAGCGCGCCGAAGTGGGCGAGCACCGCGAGGCGGTGCTGGCGGTGACCATCCCCGAGCGGCGCGGCAGCTTCCGGCGCTTTTGCGGCGCGATCGGCGCGCGCAACATCACCGAGTTCAACTACCGCATGGCCGACGCGGACAGCGCGCACATCTTCGTCGGCGTGGAGGCGCGCGGCCGCGCCGAGACGGCGCGCCTGGTGCGCGCTTTGCGCCGCGCCGGCTTTCGCACCTCCGACCTGTCGAACAACGAGGTGGCCAAGACGCACGTACGCCACATGGTCGGCGGCCACTCGACGCTCGCGCGCCACGAACTGCTGTACCGCTTCGAGTTCCCGGAGCGCCCGGGCGCGCTGATGAAGTTCCTCAGCGCGATGAATCCCACCTGGAACATCAGCCTGTTCCACTACCGCAACCACGGCGCCGATTACGGCTCGATCCTGGTCGGCATCCAGGTGCCGCCGCGCGAGATGGGCGACTTCAGGCGCTTCCTCGCGCGCCTGGGATATCCGGCCAGCGACGAGACACGCAACCCGGCCTACCGGCTGTTCCTCAAATGAGCGCGCGCACGCTGCCGCTAGATGACCGATTGCAGCGCTACCTCGTAGCGCACGGGGCGCGCGAGACTGCGATGCAACGCGAGTTGCGCCGTGTCACGCAGCGCATGCCGCGCGCGGGCATGCAGATCGGCGCCGAGCAGGGCGCGCTGATGCAGATGCTGGTGCGCGTGAGCGGCGCGCGCCGCTGCCTCGAGATCGGTACCTTCACCGGCTATTCGGCGCTCGCGGTGGCGCTCGCGCTGCCGCGCGGCGGGCGCATCATTTGCTGCGACGTGAGCGAGGAGTGGACCTCGGTTGCCCGGCGCTACTGGGCGAAGGCCGGCGTGGCCCGGAAGATCGACTTGCGCATCGCGCCCGCGCTCGAAACGCTTGATGCACTGCTGCGCGAAGGCAAGGCCGGAAAGTTCGATTTCGCCTTCATCGACGCGGACAAGGCGAACTATTCGAATTACTACGAGCGTTGTCTGAAACTCGTGCGCGGCGGCGGCCTCATCGCGGTGGACAACACCCTGTGGGGCGGCAGCGTAGTTGATGCGCGCAACAACACCGTGGACACGCACGCGATCCGGGCTTTCAACCGCAAGCTCGTCCGCGACCGGCGGGTGGACATGGCTCTCGTGCCGGTGGGCGACGGACTTAGCCTCGCGCTAAAGCGCTGAACGGGTAGACCGCGCGCTCGGTCACGACGTAGTCCATCGGCACGTCCCAGGGCTGCGGGTAGATCGTCGGCATGCGCGCCAATTCGTAGCTCACTCCGATCACCAGGGGTTTCTCCTTCAGGCTGGCGAGCGTGCGGTCGATGAAGCCGCCGCCGTAGCCGAGGCGATAGCCTTGCGCGTCCCAGCCGTTCATCGGCAGCAGTACCGCCTGCGGCAGGAGTTCCCTCGAGCCAAGCGGGTAGGGGATGCCGAGGGGGCCTTTCGCGAGTTCTACACCCGGATGCCACTCGCGAAACACGAGCGGCGCCTGCGGCGCGATCACCACCGGCAGCGCGGTCAACGCGCCGGCTGCGCGCAGCGTTTTCGCGAGGTGGCGCGCGTCGTACTCATTGCGGATCGGCCAGCAAAAGGCGGTGGTCATTGCCTTCAGCCCGGGGAAGGCTCGCTCCAGGTGCGCGTCAATCTGGCGCCGGCGGGCGTCGACGGCCTGCGCATCGAGCGCCTCGCGCGCGGCGACGAGGCGCGTACGCTCGGCCTTGCGCCAGGCTTTCAGCTCATCGGGGCTCATCGCGCGTGCTATGCTTAGTACATGATTTTTAGGCGTTTCCTGACTATAGCACCGGCCTGCGCGACGCTCGTCGCCGGCGCGGCGCTGGCCAGCGACGAAGCGGTGCTCGGCGCCTACGCCGCGTTCCGCGCGGGTGACCCGGACAGGCATGCGCGCCACACCGCCGCGCTCGCGGGCCAACTGCTCGAACCCTGGGCCGATTACTGGAAACTGCGCCTGCGCATCGAGGCCGCGAAGCCCGCCGACGTGCAGCGCTTCCTCACGCGCCACCAGGGCACCTACCTCGCCGACCTGCTGCGCGGAGACTGGCTAAAAGAGCTCGGCCGGCGCGGCGACTGGCTGGCCTTCGAACGCGAGCTCGGCCCTCTGGCGCAGGATGACCTCGAATTGCGCTGCTACGCCTGGTCCGCCCGGCTGACGCGCGGCGACGGCGACGCCGCCGTGGAAGCGCGCGCGGCCTGGCTCGAGCCGCGCGAGCTGCCCGACAGCTGCGTGCCGTTGTCGGACAAGCTGCTGAGATCCGGCGTCATCGATATTGCGCGCACCTGGCAGCGCGTGCGCTTGCTGCTGGACAACGGCCAGCTGAGCGCGGCGCGGCGCTCGCTCGCCTACCTGCCATCCCGGGAACAGCCTGACGAGCGCCTGCTCACGCAGGCGGCGGTCGCACCGCAAAAGCTCCTCGCCCAGCCGCCGAAAAACCTGGAGAAGCGCGCCACGCGCGAGATGCTGCTGTTCGCCGTATCGCGGCTTGCGCGCAGCGACGCGCGCGCCGCCGCAGCGGTGCTGGAGGGGGCGCTCGGCCGGCAGTTGCCGGCGGAGGAGCGCGGCTACCTGTGGGCGCGGGTCGCCACGCAAGGGGCGATGGAACACATGCCGGAGGCGCTGGACTGGTTTGCGATCGCCGGCGACGCGCCGCTTGCCGACGAGCAACTCGCCTGGAAGGCGCGCGCGGCGCTGCGCGCGGGACAGTGGCAGACAGTACGCGAGGCGATCGATCCGATGTCGATCCTCGCACGGCAGGACCCGGCGTGGACCTACTGGTACGGCCGCGCGCTCGTCGCGCAGGGCGAGCTTGAAGGCGCACGCGCCTATTACCTGCGCATTGCCGGGCAGCCCTACTATTACAGCCTGCTCGCCACCGAGGAACTGGGACTGGAAGCGAGCATCCCGCAACCATTCCACGTGCCCACCGAGGAAGAAGTGGACACGGCGCGCCGGCACCCGGAACTTGCGCGCGCGCTGGGGTTGTTCCGCCTTGGCCTGCGCGCGGAGGCGACCAAGGAATGGATGTTCGCGGTGCGCAGCATGGAAGACCGCCAGCTGCTGGCGGCGGCGGAGCTGGCGCGGCGCGCGGCGGTGTACGACCGCGCGATCGGTACCGCCGGCCGCACCGAGCAGTTGCACGACTACCGCATGCGCTACCTCGCGCCGTTCCGCGAGGTGTTCACCACCTACGCCGGCGCCAATGACCTGGAGGAAGCCTGGGTGCTCGGCATGGTGCGCCAGGAAAGCCGCTTCATCGTGGATGCCCGCTCGGGCGCCGGCGCCACCGGCTTGATGCAGCTGCTGCCGAACACGGCGCGCTGGGTGGCGCATAAGACCGGCTATCGCGGCTACTCCGCCAAGCGCGTGGCGGAGGTCGAACCCAACGTTGCGCTGGGCACGCGCTACCTCAAGTTCGTGCTCGACGGCACCGGCCACCCGCTGCTCGCCTCCGCGGCCTACAACGCCGGCCCGAACCGCGCGCGGCGCTGGACCCCGGCGCATTCCATGGAAGGCGCGGTCTTCGTGGAGTCCATCCCCTTCAACGAGACGCGCGAGTACGTCAAGCGCGTGATGGCGAACACCGTGCATTACGCCCTGCTGCTCGAGGGCCGCAGCGCGCCGCTCAAGCAGCGCATGGGCGTGGTGCCCGGCCGCAGCGGGCCCGTTCTGGCGCTCGAGGAGATCCCGTGACCGCCGCCAACGTGCTGGTGGTGGGCGGCTCCGGATTTGTCGGCCGGCACCTGGTCGCGGCGCTCGCCGCGCGCGGCTGCAGCGTCACCGTGCCCGCGCGGCGCCGCGAGCGCGCCAAGCACCTGGTCCTCCTGCCCACCGTCGAGGTGGTCGAAGAAGACGTCAACCTGCCGGGAGTGCTGGAGCGGCTCGCCGCGGGACGCGACACGGTGATCAACCTCGCCGGTGTGCTGCACAGCCGGCGCGGGCAGCGCGACCAGCGCGGCGCCAACGATTACGGCCCGGATTTCGCGCGCGTGCACGTCGAGCTCGCGCAGGCCGTGATCAACGCCTGCCGCACCGCGGGCGTGAAGCGCCTGCTGCACATGAGCGCGCTCGGCGCCGACCCGAAAGCGCCCTCCGAATACCTGCGCTCCAAAGGCATCGGCGAGCGCGCGGCGCTGGCCGCCGAGGACCTGGCGGTCACGGTGTTCCGGCCGTCGGTAATTTTCGGGCCCGAGGATTCGTTCCTCAACCTGTTCGCGCTGCTGGCAAAGTTCCTCCCGGTGATCGTACTCGCCTGCCCGCGGGCGCGATTCCAGCC
This sequence comes from Betaproteobacteria bacterium, assembly GCA_031394435.1. Lineage (GTDB taxonomy): Bacteria > Pseudomonadota > Gammaproteobacteria > Burkholderiales > SG8-39 > JAABQT01. The sequence goes on along the minus strand of JANNTQ010000052.1, from coordinate 11,302 downwards.
GGTGTATGTCGGCGACGTGGTGCAGGCGTTCCTCGCTGCGCTGGATGAGCGCGAGTCGCGGGGCAAGCGCTATGAACTCGGCGGCCCGAAGCAGACCACGCTGCGCGAGTTGGTGAAGACTGTGTGCGCCATCACAGGCCGCAGGCGCCTGATCGTCGGCCTAGGCGAGCGGCTGTCCATGGCGCAGGCGCGCATGCTGGAACTGCTGCCCGTCAAGCTGATGACGCGCGACAATGTCCGCTCGATGCAGGTGCCGAGCGTGTGCAGCACGCCGTTCCCCTTCGGCATCGAGCCTGCGGCGCTGGAAGCGCTGGCCCCGTCGTGGCTCGCGCCGGTCGGTCCGCGTGAGCGCTATCCGGCGCTGCGCACGCACGCCGGGCGCTGATGGCTCCGCAGCAGCGCGCGTGAAAGCCTTCGTCGTAGGCGGCGCCGTGCGCGACGAGCTGCTCGGGCTGCCGGTGGCCGACCGCGACTGGGTGGTGGTGGGCGCCACGCCCGAGGACATGGCGCGGCAGGGCTTCCGGCCGGTGGGCAGGGATTTCCCGGTGTTTCTGCACCCGCAGACGCACGAGGAGTACGCGCTCGCGCGCACCGAGAGGAAGAGCGGCCGCGGCTACAAGGGCTTCACCGTGTACAGCGCGCCGGATGTGACTCTGGAGCAGGACCTGGCGCGGCGCGACCTCACCATCAATGCCATGGCGAAGGACGAGGCGGGGCGCCTCATCGATCCCTACGGCGGCGCGCAGGACCTGCGCGAAGGCGTGCTGCGGCACGTGAGCGAGGCCTTCGAGGAAGATCCGGTGAGGATCCTGCGCGTGGCGCGCTTCGTCGCGCGCTTCGGTTTTCGCATCGCGCCGGGGACCGAAGCCCTGATGCGCCGCATGGTGGAACTGGGCGAGGCGGACCACCTCGTCGCCGAGCGTGTGTGGCAGGAGTTTTCGCGCGGCCTGATGGAGCGGCATCCGGCGCGCATGTTGGAGGTGCTGGAGAGCTGCAGCCTTGCCGCGCGCCTGCTGCCGGAACTGAAGCCGGATCGTGCGGCGCTGGAGCGCGCGGCACAGGCGGATGCGCCGTGCGCGGTGCGCTTCGCGGTACTCACCTGGGGCCTCGCGCCCGAGGCGATCGAGGCGCTGTGCGATCGAATCCGCGCACCGAACGAGGAGCGCGAGTTGGCCGTGGCGGCCAGCCGGTGCAGGCCCTTGCTCGGCGCACCGGCAGCGGAACCACTGCTGGAACTGCTCAAGCGCGGCGACGCGATCCGGCGGCGCGATCGCTTCGAGCAATTGCTGCAGGCAGCGCGGCTGGCGCAGCCTGAACTGAAACTCGAACCAGTGCGGAAAGCGCTCGACGCGGCGGTGTCCGTGGACGCCGGCGCCATCGCGAAGCAGTTTCCGCAGGACATCGCCGCGCGCCTCGACGCGGCGCGCCGGCAGGCGATTGCGAGCGTCCTCTAGATCAGCCGGCCGATCAGCCAAGCGAGCGCGCAGAAGATCAGCGTGCTGGCGATCGGCAGGAAATAGACCCGTCCGCGCACGCTGAATTTCAGGTCGCCCGGAAGGCGAGCCACGCCCATACGCTGCAGCCACGGCGTGGCGATGGCGAACACCGCGAGGGCGATGACGATGGTGAGCAGCCACTTGATCATGGGCGCCGACAGGATAGACTCGCGCGCCCTGCATCGCCATCGAGGAATCGAAACATGATCGATTTGCACACCTGGGGCACGCCCAACGGCCGCAAGGTCTCCATCATGCTGGAGGAATGCGGTCTTGCGTATCGCGTGTTCCCGGTGAACATCGGCAAGGGCGAGCAATTCCTGCCCGAGTTCCTCGCCATCAACCCGAACAACCGCATCCCGGCGATCGTCGATCCCGACGGGCCCGACGGCAAGCCGCTAAAGATGTTCGAGTCGGGCGCGATCCTGGTCTATCTCTCGGGCAAGACCGGCAAGTTCCTGCCGCAGAGCGTGCGCGGCAAATTCATCGCACTGCAGTGGCTGATGTTCCAGATGGGCGGCGTGGGGCCGATGTTCGGCCAGGCGCACCATTTCCTGCGCAATGCAAAGGAGCAGGTGCCCTACGCGATCAAGCGCTACACCGACGAAACGCGGCGTCTCTACGGCGTGCTGGAGACGCGCCTGACGGAAGCGGCGTACCTGGCGGATGAGTATTCGATCGCCGACATCGCCACCTTTCCGTGGGTGGCACGCCACGAGTGGCACAAGGTGGAGTTGAACGACTTTCCTGCCGTAAAGCGCTGGTACGACAGGATCGCCGCGCGGCCTGCGGTCGCGCGCGGCATGGCGGTGCCGCCGCCGCCGTAAATCACTGTTCTTTCCTGGCGTACTTTGCCAGGAAAGCGTTGATGTCCTCGATTCTCAGCTGCAGCTCGCCGGGTACCGGTTTGGTGCCGACCACCCGGTTCATCCATTCCATGTTTTCCTGCATGCGCGTCACCACCGCGGGCCATTCCTTCGCTGTGTAGCGCTGCGGGTCGGGCAGCACGTGGCACTGGTTGCAGGCGACGCGGAACGATTCACCCGCCGGGGTGTAGGCCTCCGGGTATTTGTTCGGGTCGAGCGGTCTTTGCGCGTGCTTGCGCAGGTAGGAGACGATGGCCTTCACCTCGTCCGGGCTCGGCGCCTTTACGCCGACCATCATGTCCGCCATGAGTTTGCCCATGTTCCCCTTGCCCTCCATCCTCGGCACCATGCGCTGGACGATGCCGCGCCATTTGGCGGCGTGGTGCATCGCCGGATTGGGCAGGCTGTGGCATTGCACGCAGTACTGGATGGTGAGGCGCGCGCCGCGCGATTTCGGCTCGGGCAACTGCCGCGCCTCGAAGGTCGGCGGCAGGATGCGCTCGAGCAACGGCCCGTGGGGGCTTTCCGACCAGCGCTTCTTCGCTTCCGCGATTTCGTCGGCGAACAGAAGCTGAGGGAGGATCAACAGTAGGCCGGCGACGAACCGCATGGGACTAAAGGGTATGCGAACGATCGCCGCTCGCAAAGCCCAGCAATGGGCGCGGAACCCTGCGTCCTACGGCCAGCACTTTGAACAGTTCGCCCATCTCCGCGGGAGAAAGCAGCCTTTGCGCCTCCGCGGCGCGCGGCGCGTAGCGCGCGGCATGCGCTGCATCTTCGCGCTCCAGCACCTGTGTGATGCCGCAATTGATGAGGAACTGCGCCTGGCTGGCGTAGCCCAGTATTTCCAAGCCGGCATCGCGTGCCGCTTGGGCGAGCGCGCTGAAATCCACGTGCGCGGTGATGTCCTGCAGCCCGGGGTGGAAGAACACGTCGCCGTGCGCGCGCTGCCGGTAGTGGCACATCAGCGTGCCCATCGCGCGCTGCGGATGGTAGTACTCGCGCTGCGGAAAGCCGTAGTCGATGACCAGGAGCGCCCCGCGCTCGAGGCGCGCGGCGAGGAGTTTCATCCACGCGCGGCCCACCAGCGCGATCTCGCTCTCGTAAGGCACCGGCACTTCAAGGCTGCGCGCCGCCTCGAGCAGTTCGCCCGAGGCGGGTCGCTCGGCCCAGGCGAGCTTGTCGCTTACCCCCCGCTCCATGATGCCGGTCGCACGCCAAGCCAGCGCGTGCACCGGCATGGCGTCGGCAACTTCGTTTGCCAGCATCACGCCGCGGAAACGCTCCGGCAGCCGTTCAATCCACCGTACGCGCTTGCCCAGGCGCACTTCCTGCCGCGCGCGCAGCTCGGCGCTGGTCTCGAGGATCAGGTAGTTCCCGGGAGCGAGTTCGCCGATCAGCGCCTCGGCCAGCGCCCCGCTGCCGGCGCCGAATTCGAGGATCGCCTCGCCGGGCTGCAGCAGCTCCGCCACCTGGCGTGCAAGCGTTCGCGCGAACAAAGTGCCTAGTTCCGGTGCAGTGACGAAATCACCCGGCGCGCCGAGCTTGGCCGACCCGCCCGCGTAGTAGCCCAGCCCCGGCTCGTACAGCGCGAGTTCCATGTAGCGCACAAAGCCGATCCAGTTGCCGTTGGCCTTCAGCTCGGCGCGGATGCGCTGCAGCAGCGCGCCGCTGGCGGCTAGCGCGTCGGCCTCGGGTTCGGGCAGCATGCGGCGAATTTAACCTAGAATCCCCTCGGTGACGGACGGCTCCCTCGAGAGCAAAGTGGCGCTGGTGACGGGCGCGGCGCGGCGCGTGGGCGCGGCGATCGTGCGCCGCCTGCATGCCGCTGGCGCGAACGTGGTGTTGCACTACCGCGGCGCCGAGGCCGAGGCGGCGCAGTTGGAGAAGGAGCTCAATGCCGCGCGCGCCGGCAGCGCCGTGAGGCTGAAGGGCGACCTGCTCGCGCCGGTGGCGCCGAAGGCGCTGGTGGAAGCCGCGCTGCAGCGCTACGCGCGGCTCGACATCCTGGTGAACAACGCTTCCGCGTTCTATCCCACGGCGGTGGGCGAGATCGAGCTCGGCCACTGGGAGGAACTGATGGGTTCCAACCTGCGCGCGCCGCTGTTCCTCGCACAGGCGGCGGCGCCGCAGCTCGCGCTGGCCGGGGGCGCGATCGTCAACATCGCCGACATCCACGCCGAGCGGCCCCTCAAGGGCTATGTCGTCTACAGCCTCGCCAAGGCCGGGCTGGTCGCGCTGACGCGCTCGCTCGCGCTCGAGCTCGCGCCCGGGGTGCGCGTGAACGCGGTGGCGCCTGGCGCCATCGCCTGGCCGGAGGACGGGCAGTTCGCGCCCGGCGAGCGCGAACGCATCGTCGCCAACACGCCCCTCAGGCGGACCGGCAACGCCGAGGAAATTGCGCAGGCGGTACACTTCCTCTGTACCGCGCCTTTCGTCACCGGCCAGGTCCTGGCGGTGGACGGCGGGCGCTCCATCTTCCTTTGAGCGCAGCATGAACGTCGTCAATCTGCATCGCAACCCGCGTCGCGAGGACTACGAGGCCAACAAGCTCGCCAAGCGCCTGCGCCGCCAGGTGGGCGAGGCGATCGCCGACTTCCGCATGATCGAGGCGGGCGACAAAGTCATGGTGTGCGTCTCGGGCGGCAAGGACAGCTACGGCCTGCTCGAGGTGCTGCTCGCGCTGCAGGAGAAAGCGCCGGTGTCGTTCGACCTCGTCGCCGTCAACCTGGACCAGAAGCAGCCGGGATTTCCCGCGCATGTGCTGCCCGAATACCTGGCCGGGCTGGGCGTGCCGTTCCGCATCGTTGAGCAGGACACCTACTCGGTGGTCAAGCGCGTGCTGCCCGAGGGCAAGACCCTGTGTTCACTTTGTTCCAGGCTGCGCCGCGGCGCGCTGTACCGCGTGGCGGGGGAACTGGGCGCTACCAAGATCGCGCTGGGGCACCACCGCGACGACATCCTGGCGACCTTTTTCCTGAACCTGTTCTTCGGCGGCAAGCTGAAGGCGATGCCGCCCAAGCTCAAGTCGGACGACGGCAGGCACATCGTGATCCGGCCGCTCGCCTACGTAAAGGAGGACGACCTCGCGGCCTACGCCGGGGAGAAGGCGTTCCCGATCATTCCGTGCAACTTGTGCGGCTCGCAGGAGCACCTGCAGCGCCGCCAGGTGCGCGAGCAGCTGCGTCAGTGGGAAAAGCAGTTCCCCGGGCGCATAGAATCCATCCTGCGTGCGCTCACCGACGTGGTGCCTTCGCACCTGCTGGACCGCAAACTGTTCGACTTCTCGGACTTGAAAACATGAAATGGCTCGCCGCTGTCCTGCTCTCCACCATGGCTGGTCAGCTCGCCGCCCAAGACTGGCCGCAGCGGCCGCTGCGCATGCTGGTCGGCTTCGGCGCGGGCGGTGGCACGGACATCCTCGCGCGCATCGTTGCGCCGGCAATGGGCACGGCGCTCGGCCAGCCGGTGGTGATCGAGAACCGGCCCGGCGCCGGCGGCTCGATCGCCGCCAACCAGGTGGCAAAGTCCGCGCCCGACGGCTACACCGCCTTCCTGCTGAACAACGGACACGCGGTGTCAGCGGTGATGATCCGCTCGCTGCCATTCCACCCGGTGGACGATTTCCAGGCGGTGTCGATGGTGGCGACCATGCCGTTGGTGATTCTCGCGGGACCGCGCGCCGGCTTCGGCAGCCTGCAGGGCTTGATCGAAGTCGCCCGGCTCAACCCGGACAAGCTCAACCTGGCCTCCGTCGGCATCGGCAGCACGCAGCATTTTGCTGCCGAATTGTTGTTCAACTCGGCGGGAATCAGGGTCGTGCATGTCCCCTACAAGGGGACGCCCAACGCCGTGACAGCCACGATTTCGAACGAGACGCAGCTGCTGGTGGAAACCCTTGGGCCCGTCATCGGTCAGATCAGGGGACAGGCGGTCCAGGCCCTGACCGTAACGTCGTCGACGCGCTTCCCCGGCCTGCCGAACGTGCCCACGGCGGCGGAAGCGGGGCTGTCGGGGTACGAAGTGACCACCTGGTACGCGCTGGTGTTCCCGGCGCGGACGCCGGCCGCCATCGTGGAGAAGATGCGCGCCGCGCTGCGCGCTGCGCTCGCTCGCGAAGACGTGCGGAAGCTGATGATCAATGCCGCGTTCCTGCCGAGCGAGAGCACGCCCGGTGAGCTCGCGGCGCACATGCGGGCTGAAATCGCGCGCTGGGGCGGCGTGCGCGACAAGGCCGGCATCAAGGCGGAGTGACGACATGAAACCAGTCGAGAGCGTGAATCTGCAGGCGCAGGAACTCGAAGGCATCGTCCCCACCGTGAACCTCGCGGCGGAGGAAGGGCGCAAGGATTTTTACGTGAGAGCGAAAAAGCAGAACCTCGCCCCGCTGTGGCGTGTGCTGCACGGCCTGGTGACGGACAAGCCGGCCACGCGCTGCCTGCCCGCTCTCTGGCGCTACGCGGACGTGCGCCCGCACCTGATGGAGGCCTGCCAGCTGATCGGCGCGGCGGAAGCCGAGCGCCGCGTCATGGTGCTGGAGAACCCGGGCCTGCCGGGCCAGTCGCGCGCCACGCAAAGCCTGTTCGCGGGCCTGCAGATCATCCTGCCGGGCGAGATTGCGCCGGCGCACCGCCACGTCGCCTCCGCGCTGCGCTTCATCATCGAGGGCAAGGACGCGTTCACCGCGGTAGCGGGCGAGCGCACAATGATGGAGCCGGGCGATTTCGTCATCACGCCGTCCTGGACCTGGCACGACCACGGCAACGAGGGCAGCGGTCCGATGGTGTGGCTGGATGGCCTGGACATGCACGTGATCAACCTGCTGGCGGCGAGCTTTCGCGAGGACCTGGGCGGCAAGGCGCACAAACTCGAGCGCCCCGAGGGCGCGGCGCCGGCCGAGTTCGGCAACAACCTGCTGCCGGTGGACGTCGCGCACCGCTCGCAGACCTCGCCGATCTTCAACTACCCCTACCGCAAGTCGCGCGAGTCGCTGGATACGCTTGCGCGCATGCGCGACCCGGACCCCTGGCACGCGCACAAGATGAAGTTCATCAACCCGGTGAACGGCGGCTGGGCGATGCCCACCATGTCCACCTGGATGCAGCTGATGCCGAAGGGTTTCAGCTCGGCGCCCTACCGCTCGACCGACAGCGCGGTGTTCACCGTGGTCGAGGGCCGCGGCCGCTCCACCATCGGCGGCGAGACATTCGACTGGGGTCAGCACGACATCTTCGTCGCGCCGAGCTGGATGGCGCACACGCACCAGGCCGCGGCGGACGCGGTGCTGTTCATCTACTCGGACCGCGTGATCCAGGAAAAGCTCGACATCTGGCGCGAGGCGAAGGACAAGGACTGAAGCGCGGGCGCTTCCTGGGCATGGGCCTGCTCGCCTGCGCCGTGGCGATCGCTGCGGCGGCCTACGCTCGTGCGAACAGCGACTGGCGCAGCGCGAGCCGCGAGCCGGCAGGCCTCGCGCCCGATGCCGCGCTCCATCCCGAGGCGGTGGTGCAGGTCTACGCCGCGCGCGCCTTCGGCTGGCGCGGCGTATTCGGCGTGCACACCTGGGTGGCCGTAAAGCCTGAGCGCGCCAAGGCATACACCGTATACGAAGTCATCGGCTGGAAGCTGCGCTGGCATGACACCGCGGTGTCGATCGCCGAGCGCGCCGCGGACGCGCGCTGGTACGGCAATGTGCCGGAGCTGCTGGCGGAGAAGCGCGGCCCGCAGGCGCAGGAACTGCTTGCGCGCATCGACCAGGCGGCGCGCAGCTATCCTTACCCTGACGAGTACAGCGCCTGGCCGGGGCCGAACTCCAACACGTTTACGGCGTGGATCACGCGCGCGGTGCCCGAGTTGCGCGCGGATCTGCCGCCCACCGCGATCGGCAAGGACTACCTGGGCTCGAGCGTGGTCTCCGCGGCGCCGAGCGGCAGCGGCGTGCAGTTCTCGGTAGTTGGGTTGCTCGGCGTCACCGCCAGTACTGTCGAGGGACTGGAGTTGAACCTGTTCGGGCTGACTTTCGGCCTGGACCCCTGGCCGCCGGCGATCAAGCTGCCGCTGCTGGGGCGGTTCGGAGCGGCACGCTCTCCTTAAGCGGTCAACTGGTCTTCACGTCACTGGAGTCCAGGCACACGCGCACCAGCGCCTGGCGCTTGTGTTGCCTCGCCACGTTGACATATATTCGATACATGTTGCCGTCTGGAGGCCGCAGATGAAGGCGATGCAGAGCACGATGGTGTACCTGACGTCCGAACAGAAGACGGGCTTGGCGAAGCGCGCCCAGCAGCGAAAGACCAAGGTCGCCGCCGAGATCCGCTCGGCGGTCGATGCCTACCTCGGCGGCGTGACGCCGCAGGAGCTGGAGTTGCTGGACGCGGCGACGCGGCACGCCAAAGTCGAGATCGATGCGATGTTGAAGACCGCGGACGGGATGCTGGCCAGCCACCAGGTGTTCCTTCGCGAGATGCGCAAGCTTCGCATGGCGGAAAGCCGATGAGCGTGATCCAGGAAATGCTCGATCGCCTGTCGGGAGTGTCGGCGCTGCGCGATCGCCTGGGCGACCTAAACGCGACGCTGCGCGACCACCAGCGTTTTTTGCTCGACCATGAGCGGCGCCTGGCGCGGCTCGAAGCGGGGCCCGATCGTACGCCGGCAAAGCCGAAGCTCCGCTTGTCAAAATAGGTTTGACAGTCTAGACTCCGCGCACCATGAATTGCGCGGAGCAACTAGTCGATATGTTCGGCAGCCAGGCGGACGTGGCGCGCGCGTTTCAGCTCGACCGCGCGGTGGTGCACAACTGGGTGAAGACCGGCTACGTGCCGGCGCGCTGGGCCGGCGAGGTCGAGCGCGTCACCCACGGCCGCATCAACTCGGCCGATATCGTCAACGAAGCGAGCGCCAAGAACCCGGTGCGCGTGAAATCGCGTCCGGACGACGCCCCGTTCGGCATTTCCCCGGAGAGCCAAGCTATGACCCAGTACGCCACCGCAAAGCGCATCACCTCCTTCCATCCTCCGCAGCGCACGCTGATGGGCCCGGGCCCGACGGAGATCCACCCGCGCGTGCTCACCACCATGAGCCAGCCGGCGATCGGCTACCTGGATCCCGTCTTCGTCGAGATGATGGAAGAGCTCAAATCGCTCTTGCGTTACGTCTACCAGACGAAGAACCCGCTCACTTTCCCGCTGTCCGGTCCGGGCTCGGTGGGGATGGAGTTCTGCTTCGTCAATCTGGTGGCGCCGGGCGACAAGGTGCTCGTGTGCCAGAACGGGGTGTTCGGCGGCAGGATGCTGGAGAACGTGGTGCGCGCGGGCGGCACGCCGATCGTAGTCGAGGACAAGTGGGGCGAGCCGGTCGACCCGCAGAAGGTCGAGGACGCGCTGAAGAAGGGGAAGGGCGCGGGCGTGGTGGCTTTCGTGCATGCGGAAACCTCCACCGGTGCGCAGTCCGACGCGCGAGAGTTAACACGCATCGCGCATAAGCACGGCGCGCTGGTGATCGTGGACGCGGTGACTTCGCTCGCTGGCACACCGGTCAAGGTCGACGAGTGGGAAATCGACGCCATCAACTCGGCCAGCCAGACGTGCCTGTCGTGCACGCCGGGGCTCTCGCCGGTGTCGTTTTCCGAGCGCGTGGTCGAGCGCGTAAAGAAGAGGAAGGACAAGATCCACAGCTGGTTCATGGACATGAACCTGCTGCTCGGTTACTGGAACGCCGGCGCGCGCACCTACCATCACACTGCGCCGACCAATTCACTCTTCGCGCTGCACGAGGCGCTGCTCTTGATCCGCGAGGAAGGCCTGGAGAACAGCTGGGCGCGCCACCAGCGCCACCACGTAGCGCTCAAGGCTGGGCTCGAGGCGATGGGCCTGAAGTTCCTGGTGAAGGAGCAATACCAGCTGCCGCAGATGAACGCGGTGCTGTGCGCCGAGGGCGTGGACGAGGCGCAGGTGAGATCGAGATTGCTTTCCGAGTTCGGTCTCGAGATCGGCGCGGGCCTCGGGCCTTTGAAGGGCAAGATCTGGCGCTTCGGCCTGATGGGCTACTCCTGCCGCCCGGACAACGTCATGCTGTGCCTGTCGGCGCTCGGCTCGGTGCTCGACGACATGGGCTACCCGGTGCACGTGGGCGACGCGGAATCGGCTGCGCACGGCGCCTACGCGCAGATGCATGCCAAGGACGCACAGCGGAAAAAGCGCGCGGCTTAGAAAAATGGGGTCTGACCCCATTTTTGGCCCTTGGACACCCTGACCCACGCGCTGTCGGGCGCGTTGCTGGCGCGGGCCACGGCGCCCAAGGACGCGCCGCCGCGTAGCATTCCGCGGCGCGTGGCAGCGGGATTTTTCGCCGCCGCCGCGCCCGACCTGGATTTCGTCCTCGGCTTCGTCTCGCCGCTGCTGTACCTCGAGCAGCACCGCGGCCCGACGCACTCGCTCATCCTGCTGCCCTTCTGGGCGCTGCCGCTGTCCTGGCTGCTGGCGAAGATCCTGCGCGAGCCGCGCGGCTGGCGCGCGCTCTACGGCATCACCGCGCTCGGCCTCGGCGCGCACATCCTCGGCGACCTGATCACCAGTTTCGGCACCATCATCTTCGCACCGTTCTCCGATGCCAGGTTCGGCTGGGGCACCACGTTCATCATCGACCTGTGGTTCAGTGGCATCATTCTTGGCGGCCTGGCCGCTTCCGCCCTTTGGCGCAGGTCGCGCGCGCCGGCAGTGGCCGCGGCCGCAGTGCTGGTCGCCTACGTCGGGTTCCAGGCGGTGCTGAAGGAGCGCGCAATCGACTTCGCACGCGACTACGCGCGCGCGCAGGGCCTGCAGACGGTCGAACTGACGGCCTACCCGCGCGCTGTGTCGCCATTCAACTGGACGGTCTACGTGAGCGACGAGCTCGCGCACCGCTACGCGCACGTGAACCTCCTGCGCAAGGAACCGGTGCCCG
>JANNTQ010000157.1:0-16345 GCA_031394435.1 Betaproteobacteria bacterium | reverse complement strand
CCGGGCGTCGACAGCAAGCGCCATACGCTGGCCTCGACGCGCGGACCGCAGGGCGCGCTGGTGATGTTCATCTGCAACCATTGCCCTTACGTCAAGGCGGTGCTCGAGCGGATGGTGCGCGACTGCGCCGAGCTCGCGCCGCACGGCATCGGCGCGGCGGCCATCATGTCGAACGATCCGGCGGACTACCCGGAGGATTCCTTCGACCACATGAAGCGCATCGCGCGCGAGCGCGCTTTCGGCTTTCCATATCTGCTGGATGAATCGCAGGAAGTGGCGAAGGCCTACGGCGCCGTATGCACGCCGGAATTCTTCGGCTTCAATGCGCAGCTCGAACTGCAGTACCACGGCAGGCTGGACGCCTCCAAGACGGCGCCGCTACCGGGAGCGCGCCGCGACCTGTTCGAGGCCATGCTGGCGATCGCCCGCGGCGAACAGGGGCCGAAGGAGCAGATCGCCGGTATGGGCTGCTCCATCAAATGGCGCAGGGGCGGCTAGGGCTTCAACAATCCGACCAACTCTGCGCCTTCCACCACCCTCACCCTCTTCTCCTTCGCAAACCGCCGCGCATTCCCCGTCATCTCCCCCGCGCACACATAGGCGCACTCCCCCGCCTCTCGCTTCTCCCCCGCCGCCGCCAGGTCCTTCAGCGGCTCCACCCCGGTCACCGAAGCCTTCCACCGCCGCGCGCAGACCAGCGACACCCTTCCGGCCTTCTCCAGCTCGAAATCCGCCGCGCCATCCGCGCGTTTCACGGCATAGCCCTCCCGCCGGTAGCCCGCCTCCAGCGAGCGGGCGAACTCCTCCCACGACATCGCGCGCAGTGCGTCCAGCCCGGCGGCGATCTTTGCCGCGCTCGGCGCGCGCAGCTGTTTCCAGGTGGCCATCACGGCAATCACCACGAACGGCAGCGAGCCGATGAACGCATAGGCCTCGGGCACGATAAGCCGCAACGCCAGGAACGAGCCGAAGGCGACCAGGATGCTGACCCACGCCGGCGAGCGCAGCAGGGTCGCGAACAGCGACTTGTCGGACATCTTCAGCTTCATGGGTGATGCACTGGGTCGACGTAGTACACCGGCGTCCGCAAGCCCTCCATCCGCGCCTTCAGCTGCAGCGCGAGGTAGAGCGAGTAATGCCGCGCCTGCATCAGGTTGCCGCCCATGAACCACAAGCCCGGTTGCTGGGTGGGCTTCCACATGTTCCTCAGCTCGCCCACCCACGGCCCCGGGTCGTAGCGGGTGTTCGAGCCCAGGCCCCAGCATGGGCCCACCCGCGCCGCGACCTCCGGCGAGATGAGCTGCGCCGCCCACTGGTTCATCGAGCCGAAGCCTGTGGCGTAGACGATGAGGTCCACGGGCAGGAGCGTGCCGTCGGATAGGAGCACAGTCTGCGTGGCGATGCGCGCGATCTGCGCCGGGCTCTTCAGCTTGATGCTGTCGTCGATGATGAGCTGCGAAGCGCCCACGTCGATGTAGTACCCTGCGCCGCGGCGAAGGTAAGTGGAGTGGATGCCCGAGCCGTCCTCGCCGAAATCGAACAGGAATCCCGCTTTCTCCAATCCTGCATACAAGGCGGCATCGCGCTTGCGGATGGCGTCGTAGATCGGCTTCTGCATGGACGGCAGGAGCTTGAACGGGACCGAAGCGACCGTCAGGTCGGCGATCTCGGTGGTAATGCCCTCTTCCAGTGCGTCTTCAGAGTAGAGCCGCCCCCAGGCGTACTCCATCAACGCGTCCGAGGTGACCACCACGCTGGAAGAGCGCTGCACCATGGTGACTTCCGCCGCGCCGTGCTCCCATAGGTCGGCGGCGATGTCGTGCGCCGAATTGTTGGCCCCGAGCACCACGCAATGCTTCCCTCGCCAGGCTTCGCCGCCGTCGTACTGGCTTGAATGCACGATCCGCCCCTTGAACAGGTCCGCCCCGGGAATTTCTGGCACCTGCGCAAAGCCGGACATGCCGGTGGCAAGCACCAGGTGCTGCGGCCGCAGCTCTACCAGCGCCCCCTGGCGGTTCACCTGCACCAGCCATTCACCCGCCGCCTCGTCGTAGGACGCATGGATGCACCTGGTGGAGGCCCACAGGTCGAGCTCCATCACCCGCGCGTACATCTCCAGCCAGTCGCCCATCTTGTCCTTGGGGGTGAACACGGGCCACTGGTCGGGAAACGGCAGGTAGGGCATGTGGTCGTACCAGACCGGGTCATGCAGCACCAGCGAGCGGTAGCGCTTGCGCCACGAATCCCCCGCCCGCTCGTTTTGCTCGACGACCAGGGCGGGAACCTCGAGGCGTTTCAGCCGCGCGGCGAGCGCGAGCCCGCCTTGCCCGCCGCCCACGATCAGCACGTAGGGCTGGCGCAAGACGCCGAACTCCGACTCGTCGCGCCAGCGCCGCTCGGCCCAGGAAAGGCGATCGGGCTGCACGCCTAGCGCCACGCCGCGCTCGCGCCGGCGCCCGGCCTTCTCCTCGAAGCCCTTCAGTTCCTGCAGCGTGGTGAGCAGCGTCCAGCACTTGCCCCCTCGCAAGCGCAGGTGCCCGGTGCCGCGCCCCGCCGCGGTCTCGAAGGCGAACCAGGCCTCGGTCGCGCCGTTCGCCTCGGTGGCGGGCCCGAGTTGCTGCAAACCGGAGGGCTTCGCCGCGGCGAGCGTGGCCGAGAGCATGGCCTTCACCTCGTCGCGCCCCTCGAAGGTCTTCAGCGTCCACGTGAGGGAGACGAGGTCGCGCCAGTAGCACTCCTCGCCAAAGAGCTCCGTCGCGCCGTCAATGTCGCGGCCTGCGAGCGCGCGGCCGAATTTCTCCAGCCAGCGGGCAGCTTCGCGGTTTGCGCTGTCGGCGGCCACGCGGCTTACCGCTTGCCTTTCTTCAACAGATTTCCGAGACCGGCGAGAGCTTTGTGCGTGGCGACGCCCGCCTTCGGCTTCTCCCCGCCGCCGCCCGCGCGCGCGTCTTCCACCCGCGCGTGCTCATTCTCGTGGCAGTAGATGCACAGCAACTCCCAGTTCGAGCCGTCCGGCGGGTTGTCGTCGTGGTCGCCGTTCTTGTGGTGCACGGTGAGCTCGCGAACCCGCGCACCGGAAAACTCGCGCGCGCAGCGCGTGCACACCCAGGGGAAGAGCTTGAGCGCCTGCTCGCGGTAAGCGGACAATGGGGTTTTCACGCAGGGCCCATCATGCCCACGGTTCAGCAATCACTCAACCTCCGTACTGCAGGCCGCGGCACCACAGATCTCACCGCCGCGGTGGAGCGCGTGGTAGGCGACAGCGGGATAAAACAGGGCCTGTGCAACGTCTTCCTGCGGCACACCAGCGCTTCGCTCATCCTGTGCGAGAACGCCGCGCCCGCGGTGCGGCAGGACCTGGAAACGATCCTTTCGCGCCTCGCGCCCGACGGCGACCCGGCTTACGTGCATGACGACGAAGGCCCGGATGACATGGCCGCGCACGCGCGCTCGGTGCTGACCACGAATTCATTGCAGATCCCGGTGGCGGAGGGCAAGCTGGCGCTCGGCACCTGGCAGGGCATCTACCTGTGGGAGCACCGCCTCGCACCGCATACTCGCAGCGTGGTGGTGACGGTGATCGGCTAGGAAGGTTTCCTCGCGTACTCCCGGTCGAAGAGCCGCTCCAGCCCGGGGTGCGCACCGCGCAGCCCGTCGATGACCCGCTTGGCCCATTCGTAGTACTCCTGTTTTCTCGACAACAGCCAGCTCGCCGGAGGGTTCGAGGCGATGTCGCGCAGGTTGCTGATCTTGTCGGCGAGCTTGACCAACTTCGCGCGCTGCGAGAGGTCCGGCGCATGCACCACCTGCCGCTCCTTGCGCTCCGCCTTCAGCAGCGTCTTGTCGTCGGTGACTTCCATGACGACGTCCGCGATTTCCCTGCCGAAGCGCTCGCGCAGTTCCGCGTAGGTGGTCTCGGTATCCTCGATCGTGTCGTGCAGCACCGCGGCGCAGAGCACGATCGGGTCCTCGACCGCGCCCTCGTTCGCCAGCACGTCGGCCAGCGCGATCGGGTGGTTGATGTAGGGCGAAGCCTCGATGTCCTTGCGGCGCTGCGCGCGGTGCTTGTGCGCGGCGAAGGCGAGCGCGTCGAACAGCAGGCCCAGGTGGGTTCGGGTTTTCATGCGCTCCACTTCGCTCAGGTGGGGGCCGCCAACCGCGCCACAAGGTCCCCGGGCGTCACTATGCGAAAGGGCGGCACGCGCCGCGCGAGCTCGAGCATCGCCTGGTCCTTCGTAACCAGGAAATCCGCGCGCGCCGCGAGTGCCGCCTCGAGAAACTTCTGGTCGTCCGCGTCGCGGCATTGCGGGAGTTGCGTCATTGGTGGCGCTGTCACTTCAATCTTCAACGCCAGGCGCCGGCATTCGGCAAGGCACACCGCCTGCGCAAGCGCGTCGATCGAATGCTTGCCCAGGTCGTAGGCCAGCACCCGCGCCAGTTCCGCCTCGCAGCGCTCGTCGATGTAAACCGCGGCCCGTTGCGCGGCGACCGCTCGCCGGATCGGGGCCACCGTCGGCTCGGCGAACACCAGCCAGTCGAGCCAGATGTTGGTGTCGAGGACCAGGCGCAGCACGGGCATAGCTTACTGGCATACCATGCGGGTCCCATGGGCCTGTCCGACGAATTTCTGCGCAACATCTCCAAGGAGGAAGTGGCGAACCTGCCGATCCGCCGCTACGAGGGCGAGATCCTGCTGGTGGAGGACGCGCGCGCGCTCGAACGCGCGGCCGAGGACATCCAATCCGAAGAGATCGTGGGCTTCGACACCGAGACGCGGCCCGCCTTCCGCGTGGGCGAGAGCCACCTGCCCGCGCTTGCGCAGGTCGCCACCGCGCGCGCGGTGTACCTGTTCCCGCTGCAGCGGCTGGACTGCTCCTCGGTGCTCGCGCCGATGCTCGCTGCACAAGGCATCGTCAAGGCGGGCATCTCGCTGGCCGACGACCTGAAGAAGCTGAAGGAGCTGGTTTCCTTCGACGAGGCATCGGTCCTCGACCTCGGCCACGTGGCGCGGCGCCACGGCCTTAAGCAGACGGGGTTGCGCAACCTCACGGGCCTTTTGCTCGGCACACGCATCCCGAAGGGCGCGAAGACGACCAACTGGGCGGCGCGGCAACTCTCGGCGCAGCAGATCACCTACGCGGCGACCGACGCCTGGGCCTGCCGCGAGCTGTACCTGAAATTCGAGGCGCTGGAGCTGTTGTAGCAAAAATGGGGTCAGACCCCATTTTTTCTTACGCCTGCCACACCGCGTAGCCCTCTTCCTGCAGGGCGATGGCGAGTTCCACTTCCATGTCGCGCGCGGCCTCGTAGGGCATCGGGTTGGCATAGGCGTAGAGCTTGGGCAGGAGGCGAAAACCGAAGCGCTGCACGTAAGAATTGGCGCGGATGCCGGCCTTGTGCTTGGCGAAGCGCTGTTCCGGGCTCAGGCCCGTCATGCCCACGTAGACGCAGGGCTTGAGCATGTCGCGGTCCGGATTGGCGTTCCTGAAGCGCGCGATGTTGAGGACCGTGGGGTCGAGCTCGATGACGTAGACGTTGTGGTGGTGCTTCTTCGCGCGGGCTTTGCGCTTTTTCTTCAACCCACCATCTCCTTTAGCGCGCCATGAATGGGGTCTGACCCCATTTTTTACCTGAAGCGGATGGCGGGGTCGCGCTTGATCTGCTCCACCAGCGCCAACTCCCAGTCGAGGTAGGCGCGCGCGTGCTTCGCGTAATCGGACTCGTTCTCGTGGTCGTAGGGCTTGTACCAGACGTCGTCCAGCGTGGTGGTCGCGCGCGCGAGGCCCGCCTCGGCCGGCAGCCCCGCGCCGAACCACTCCGCGTTGCCGCCCTCCAGCACCTTCACCTCCGCGCCAGGCCAAAGCGCCGCCGCCTCGGGCGCCGCGAAGCGCGCAATCAACCCGTCCTCCGAAGTGAGGACGATCTTCTTCGCCGCGCCGATTTTCTCGCGCGCCTGTGCAAGGCGCGCGCGCACCGCCCACCACGCACCCGGAATGTGCTTGCGGCGAAAGCGCAGGCTGGTGGAGAGATCGATCACCGTGGCGCCGGCGCGCTCGAGTTCCTGAGCGCGCACCACCGGCCACTCGGGGTATGCCGGGAGGCGCGGCGCGCGCGGCCCGCGCGCCAGCGTGATGTCGCCCAGGCCGAAATCGCCCTCGGGCTCGAGCACGTACACCTCGTCCCAGCCCATCTGGATGAGCCAGGAGGCGGTCATCACCGAGCGCACGCGTTCGGGGTCCACCAGCACGATGCGCGCGTTGCGCACTCCGATGAATTCGTCGGTGGCCTGCACCAGTTGCCCGCCCGGCGCGTGCACGCTGCCCGGAATGCGCCCCGACTCGAACTCGGCGCGCGTGCGCACATCCAGCAGGTAGAGCGTGCGTGCGGACTCCGCGCGCCAGGACATCGCCCTGGAGAAGCTCGTGAACTGAACGCCGAAGCGTGCGGCCACCTGCGCCGCCGCCGCGCGCGCCTTCTTGCGCCCTGCGGGCGAGGGTGCCGGCGCAACGCGCTCAGAGCCCCGCTCGCACTGGTAGCCGGCGAGCTCCCAGCCCATGGTGCCGTCCTTCAGCGCCACCACGTCCTGCAGCCCCGCGTTGCGCAGCGACTGGCAGCCGATGATGCTGCGTGTGCGCCCCGCGCAATTGACGACCACCAGCGTCTCCGCGTCCGCCAGGTCGTGCACGCGGTAGACCAGCTCGGCGCCCGGTGCATCGATGCCGCCCGGGATGTTCATGCGGTGGTACTCCTCCCAGGGGCGCGAATCGAGGATCACCAGTTTCCTGCCGGAATCCTGCAGGCGCTTGAGTTCCGCGGGCGCGATGCGCGGCGTGCCGAAGCGGTGCTCGACGAACTCGCCGAAAGCCTTGGAGGGCACGTTCACGCCGCTGAACAGCTCGCCGCCCGTGGCCCGCCACTCGGCGCAGCCGCCCTGCAGGATTTCCACTTCGGTATAGCCGAGCTGCGCGAGTTTTTCCGCCGCACGTTCGGCAAGCCCCTCGCCATCGCCGCCATCCAGCAGCACCAGCGGGGCCGTGTAGCGTGGCACGAGGTCGAGCACCATGCCCTCCAGCCGCGACAGCGGCAGCGAGCAAGCAAAGAATGGGTGGCCCTGGGTGTGCACGCCCTGCTCGCGCACGTCGAGCAGCGCCAATTCCCCGCCCGCGAGCAAGCGCTCGCGCAGCGCCTCGGGCGTCACGTGCGCGCTTCGCGGATGTCCGAGTGCGGCGGGAACACGTCCCAGCGGCGCTCTTTTTCCTTGTAGAACTCGCGGCTGTGCAGTTGCTCGAGCGCCAGGCCGTACATGTGGAAGTTGAGCAGCGGCGCCTCGATGTGGATCGAATGCAGGTCCTCGGGCAGGAAGGCGACGCCCGTGCCCTGGCGCACCACGTCGCGCCCCTTCTCCTGCACGCCTTCGGCCACGCGATCGTAGAACTTGTTCAGCTCCTCGCCCGTCACGCCCACGATCACCGCCCAGGTGGTGTGGTTGTGCGCCGGCGTGCCGTGCCCGCCGCGGGCGGAATTGGCGTACAGCGCGAAGCGGTGGTCCGCGTCCTCCGACAGCCGGTAGAGGCAGGATTGGCGCTTGCCGCCCGGCATCGGCGGCGGGTAGTCCGCGGAGGTGAACAGATTCGTACGCGCGGCAAGCCGGATGAGGCGCGCCTTGATGTTCTGCAGGCTCGCGCGCGTCACGCCCTCGCGCTTTTCGATCTCGCGGATGTCGGCCACGGCGGCCTCGATGGCTTTCCTGCGTTCGCTGGCGCGGTCCATGGCGAAATCCTAACTCAGTCCAGCACCCGGCCGCGCAGCGCTTTCACTCTGGAGCGGCGCAGCTTGCCCTCGATGCGGCGCTCCTTCGAGGCGCGGGTGGGACGGGTGGGCCGGCGTTTCCTGGGCACGTGGGCGGCGGCTGCCACCAGCGCCTGCAGCCGCGCGAGCGCCTCGGCCCGGTTCATTTCCAGGCTGCGGTGCTGCTGGGACTTGATCACCACCACCCCGGTGCGCGAGATGCGCTGGTCGCCGCGCTGCAGCAGGCGCTGCTTCACATCCTCCGGCAGGGAGGAGGCGCGGATGTCGAAGCGCAGGTGGACCGCGTTGGAAACCTTGTTGACGTTCTGGCCGCCCGCGCCTTGCGCGCGCACGGCTTGCAACTCGACTTCGTGCACGGGGATCGTGGGAGCGGCCCCCGCCATGCGCTAGCGCTTCTTGTAAATCGGCCGCCGCCTCACCATCGCCACCGGATTCTCGTCCTTGTGGCGGAAGCTGATGCGCCCGCGCGTCAGGTCGTAAGGCGAGATCTCCATCGTCACGCGGTCCCCGGCGAGGATGCGGATGCGGTTCTTGCGCACCTTGCCGCCGGCATAGGCAAGCACGGTGGCGCCGTTGGTGAGCTCGACGCGGAACTGGGTGCTCGGCAGCACCTCCTGCACCACGCCTTCCATCTCCAGCATTTCTTCCTTGGCCATGCAAATTCCCGTGCAGTTTCGAGGCGCGCAGTATACGCCTACCAGCCGCTGCCACAGTATTGCCCGCTGCCGAATTCAGCCACGCCGCTGCGCCACGATGAACAGGCGCCGGAAGGCAAACAGCGTCCGGCCATCGGCTTGCGGCGGGTACCAGGCGGCGACGCGTCGGCGGTAGTCGGCTTCGAAGGCGGCCTTCTCCGCGTCGTCCAGCCGGTCGAGGAACTGCTTTAGCCAGGTGCCCTTGGTGTACTCGGCCACCGGATTGTCGCCAGTGAGGACCTGCAGGTATTCCGTCTCCCAGATCTCGAGGCTCGCCGCGCGGTCGCTGAGCATGCGCCAATACTCGCCCGGCGCGGCCACCGGCTCGCGCCTCAGGAAAGGCTCGAGCTTCGCGCGCCACGGCCCCTGCTCGATCGCCTGCACGATCGTGGTGTGCGAGGGCGCGCCGAAATTGCGCGGCATCTGGATGGCGAGGAAACCGGCAGGCGCCACCGCGTCGAGCAATCCCGGGATCAACCGCGCATGGCCATCGAGCCAATGCAGTGCGGCATTGCTGTAGAGCACCTGCACCGGCGAGCCCGGGCGCCAGCGTGCGATGTCGCCCTGCACGAACTGCGCGCCGGGGTATTCAGCGCGTGCCTTGGCCAGCATCTCGGGCGACGAATCCACGCCGGTGAGCTTCGCCTGCGGCCAGCGCGCGAGGATCAGGGGCGCAAGATTGCCCGCGCCGCATCCCAGGTCGACCACCGTGGCCGGAGACTCGACCGGGACGCGCGACAGCAGGTCCAGCGCCGGACGCGTGCGCTCGCCGGCAAATTTCAGGTACTGGGCGGGATCCCAGCTCATGTACTGACGCGGTTCCTGCCGCCCTTCTTCGCGCGATACAGCGCCTCGTCGGCGGCCTTCAACACCTGCGCCGGCGGCTGGCGCTCGACTTCCGGCTCGGCGGCGCCGATGGAGATCGTCACCGACAGCATCTTCATCGGCGCGCTGTCGCCGCGGCGGCGAATGCCCGTCTCCTGCTGGCGTGGGCGCTCGTCACCGCGCACCGCCATCTTGTAGCGCTCGATCGAGCCGCGCGTGCGCTGCAGGTACGGCAGCGCCTGCTGCAGTGTCTTGTCGTGGAACAGCACGCTGAACTCCTCGCCGCCATAGCGGAACGCTTCGCCGCCGCCGCCCACCTCGGCCAGCCGCGCGGCAACCAGCTTGAGGACCTGGTCGCCGATGTCGTGGCCGTGCGTATCGTTGAAGCCCTTGAAGTGGTCCACGTCGGCCATCGCAATGACGTAGTGCGGGCCCAGGGCCCGCAACCTTTCGTCCAGCGCGCGCCGACCGGGCAGCCCGGTGAGCTCGTCGCGAAAAGCGAGGCGGTGCGACTCCTGCACGAAGGCCACCAGCACGATGGCGCCGGCCGCCGTCATGAAGGCGCCGAACACGCTCGCCGACTCGGCCCACTCGGCGGCGACGAAGAACGCGGCGAGCGCGGCGGCGAACCCGATGTCGAGCGGCGTGTGCTTGGGCCAGGCGCGCCACACCGCGACCACGAAAGCCGCGGCGAAGATCAGCCGCCCGGCGAGCGGCGTGGGCGGCGAGCGGAGCAGCCAGTGCTCGAGCAGCCCCTGCCAGGCGAGGCCGGAGAGCGCGCTGCGGCCCGCGGCGGCGATCCACAGGATCAGCAGCGCCTCGAAGCCGAGTAGCAGCAGCCAGCGGTAGCTGCCGTAGTACAGCACCCCGCGCTCGGGCAGCGCCATGGCGGCGAGCGCGTTCAGCGGCACCAGCACCACCAGCGCCGTGTACACCGCCTTCGCCGCGAATCCGCCGAGGCCCTGCGCGTAGTGGTAGCCGGCGTAGGCGGCGAACAGCGAGGCGAGCAGGATCAGCGCGCGGCCGCGGTTGAAGCGCAGCGCGAACAGCACGCCGATCGCGAGCACCACATAGGGGCCGAGGGTGCGCAGGCCCGCCAGCGACGCGGGCAGTGCAGGGCCGAACGCCGCCGCCAGCGCGGCCAGCAGGAGGATCGCCGCCGCCGGGATGGCCGGCTTGAGCTCGCTAGGAACCAAGACGGTCCGGCCTGAATCCCGCGTCGCAGACCTTGCCGCGTTGCGCGCGCTTGCCCATGTGCTCGGCGAGTTGCCTGGCGTCCAGTGTTTCGCTTGCGCGATTCTTGCGCCTGATGCCCGAAACCACGAGCGACTTGCCGTCGGTGGTGGCGACGGCAGCAAGTGCGATCTTGTCGGGCAGCCCGATCAACTGCACGCCGACGCCGCCGTTGGGGCGCACCGGCACTTCATCCAGCGGGAAGACGAGCAGCCGTGCGTCGGACGATAGCGCCGCAATGTACTTTCCAGCGCCCACCCGCGCCGGCGCCTGCGCGCGCGCGCCCTCGGACACGCTCATGAAGTCCTTGCCCTGCTTGGTCTTTGACACCAGGTCGCCGAGCTTGCAGACGAAGCCCAAGCCGGCGCTGGAATTCATCAGCAGGTGCTGCGCCGCGTCGCCGCTGCCCATCCAGACGAAGTCATCCGACGACGAGTTGACCAGCGTGTTCACCGGCGAGCCGTCGCCCCGGCCCGCGGGAATGGCGGCGGCATCCAGCGTGAATGTCTTGCCGGAGGCCGCCAGCACGATCACCGGGCCGGTGGTCTTGCATTCGAGCGCCTGCAGCAGGCCGTCGCCGTCCTTGAAGGTGAGCGTGGCAAGGTCGAGGCCGTGCCCGGTGCGCGCGCGGATCCAGCCCTTCTGCGACAGCACCACCGTGATCGGCTCCTCCACCACCGTGCGCTCGACCTGCGCGCGCTCTTCCGT
Organism: Betaproteobacteria bacterium; assembly: GCA_031394435.1. Lineage (GTDB taxonomy): Bacteria > Pseudomonadota > Gammaproteobacteria > Burkholderiales > SG8-39 > JAABQT01. The sequence goes on along the minus strand of JANNTQ010000157.1, from coordinate 5,075 downwards.
CTTGATCAGCGTGCGGCGCGCGTCGCCGTACAGCTTGGCGTCCGCGTCGAGCTCCTGCACCACCAGCCTGCGCAGCTGTTTTTCATTGCCGAGGATTTCTTTCAGGCCCTTCCTTTGCTCCTCGAGGGCCTTCCTCTCGTCGTTCAGCTTCACGCCGTCGAGCTTGGTCAGCTGGCCGAGGCGGATGTTGACGATGTCCTCGGCCTGGCGCTCGGTGAACTTCCATTTCGCCTGCATCTTCGTCTTGGCGTCGGCCTGGTCCTCGGAGGACCGGATCAGCTTGATGATCTCGTCGATGCGCACATAGGCGAGCAGCCGCCCGAGCACGATGTGCAGGCGCTGCTCGCACTTGTCCAGGCGGTGCTGCGTGCGCCGGCGCACCGTCTGCGTGCGCCATTCGCCCCACTCGCGCAGGACCTCGAGGATGCCTTTGGTTTCCGGCAGACCGTCCAGGCCGAGCCAGGTCATGTTCACCGCGTAGCGCGTTTCCAGGCTGGTGTTGACCATCAGCGCCGCCACGGTCTCCTGCGCGTTCTGGCGCGAGCTGCGCGGCTCGATCACCAGTCGGAGCTTCGACTTGCGGTCGGATTCGTCGCGCACCGCCTCGACCTGCCCGAGCACGAACTGCTTGAGGCGCTTTTGTTCCTGGTTGACTTCCTTCTTGCCGGCAGAAGGCTTCGGATTGACCAGCGCCTCGATCTCCTCCAGCACCTGGCGGCAGGAGACGCCGTGCGGCAGTTCGGTGATCACGATGCGCCACTGGCCGCGCGCCAGCGGCTCGGCGTTCCAGCGCGCGCGCATGGCGATCGAGCCCCTGCCAGATTCATACGCCTGCCGGATTTCCTCCGCTGGCGAGATGATCTGCCCGCCGCCGGGGAAGTCCGGTCCCGGCATGAGCTCGAGGATTTCGTCGAGCTTGGCGCGCGGGTGCTTGACGACGTAGGCGGCGGCGGCGGCGACTTCCTTCAGGTTGTGCGAGGGACTGCGCGTGGAGAAGCCGACCGGGATGCCGAAAGAGCCGTTCAGCAGGCCGAAAGGCAGGCGCGCGGGCAGCAGCACAGGCTCGTCGAACTTGCCGTCGTAGTTCTTGATGAAATCGACCGTGCCCTCGCCGATCTCGGCCAGCATCAGCTCGGCATAGCGCGACAGCTTGGCTTCCGTATAGCGGTAGGCCGCTGCCGAGTCGCCGTCGCGGCTGCCGAAGTTGCCTTGCCCGTCGATCAGCGGGTAGCGCATCGAGAAGGGCTGCGCGAGGTGCACCAGGGCCTCATAGGTCGAGGAGTCGCCGTGCGGGTGGTACTTGCCGAGCACTTCGCCGACGTAGCGCGCGCACTTCGCAAACCCTAGGCTGTTGGCATCGCCCATGGCGTAGAGGATGCGGCGCTGAACCGGCTTCAGGCCGTCGGCGATCTCGGGCAGCGCCCGCGACTTGACGGTGGAGACCGCGTAGCCGAGGTAAGCCTGCGAGGCGTGGCGCTCGATCGGCGCCGCGTCGTCGCCGTTCTCGGGCGTGAACAGGTCCGGGGTTCGCGTATCCATGGTCACCTGAAGAGGTCGAGTTGTTTGTCAGCCTGCGCCACGGCGAGCTCGACCGCCTTCCTGGCTTTCTCCAGGTCGTTGCTCGCGCCCGTCCTGCCGGAAGCCTCCCAGGTGTAGCGACCCTCGCCGGCGAGCGTCACCTTGCCCAGCTTGTGTTTCCCCTGCCAGAGCACGTGGCCCTTGTAGGCCCGTTCCCAGGCTGGCTTTGGCTTTCTCTTAGACATCGGCTTCGACGGTCTTCCAGTGCTCGCGCATCCAGTTGCGCCTTTCCTCCGCTTCACCTGCATCCATCAGCTTTTCGAAAGTCAGTCTGACCTTGGCAATGTCCCTGGCGTCGAGCTGCATGCGCACCAGGCGCCGCGTGTCTGGGTTCATGGTGGTCTCCCACAGTTGCTCGGGGCTCATTTCGCCCAGCCCCTTGAAGCGCGAGATCTCCCAGGAGCCTTCCTTCACCTTTTCCTTTTTCAGCGTGGCGAGCGTTTCCTCCAGCTCGTCGTCGTCGAGGCAATAGGCGCGGCGCGCCGGTTTGCCCTTGCCCTGCGCCGGGATCTCGACCTTGAACAGCGGCGGCTGCGCCACGTACACGTGCCCCGCCTGCACCAGCTTGGGCGCGTGCATGAAGAAGAAGGTGAGCAGCAGCGCCTGGATGTGCCCGCCGTCCACGTCGGCGTCGGTCATCAGGATCACCTTGCCGTAGCGCAGGCCCGACAGGTCGGCCGCCTCCTCCGCGCCGTGCGGGTCCACGCCGATGGCGGTGGCGATCGCTTGCAGCTCCTTGTTGGCGAGCACGGTGCGCGAATCCTTGGACATGGTGTTGAGCACCTTGCCGCGCAGCGGCAGGATCGCCTGCGACTCCTTGTCGCGCGCTTCCTTGGCCGAGCCGCCGGCGGAGTCGCCTTCCACCAGGAACAGCTCGTTGCGCGTCACGTCGCCCGAGGCGCAGTCGACCAGCTTGCCCGGCAGCGTGGCGATACCGGAAGACTTCTTGCGCTCGACCTTGTTGCCCCTGGCGAGGCGCACCAGCGCCTGCTCGATGGCGAGCTCGGCGATTCTCTTGCCGTCCGCGGGATGCTCGTTCAGCCACAGCTCGCACGCGTCCTTGACGCACAGTTCCATCAGCTTCGCCGCGTGGCGCGTGGTCAGCTTTTCCTTGGTCTGGCCGTGGAACTGCGTGCGCACGATGCGCGCCGAGAGCGTGAAGCAGGCGCGCGCCCACACGTCATCCGCAATCAGCTTCACTCCCTTGGGCGCCAGCGCGCGCGCGTCCATGAAGGCGTTGAGCGCATCGTAAATACCCGCGCGGAAGCCGGCCTCGTGCGTGCCGCCCGAGCGCGTCGGGATCAGGTTGACGTGGCTGTCGGCGAAGATCTCGCCGTCCGCCACCCAGCCGATCGCCCAGGCCGCGCCCTCGCCGGGCTCGATCTCCGCCAGCTCGGCGGCGCTCTTGTCGTCGAAGTGGCGCTCGCCGGCAAACAGCGGCGCCACCAGTTCGCGCCCCTGCAGCATGAAGTCGAAGTACTGCGCCATGCCGCGCTCGTACTGCCAGCTTCTGTTCTCCTTGCCTTCCACCTCGAGCGCGGTGGTGAGCCCGGGCAGCAGGTAGGCCTTCGAGCGCACCAGGTGCTCGAGCTCGGGCAGCGGGATGTTGGGCGAGTCAAAATACTTCGCATCCGGCCACAGGCGCACCACCGTGCCGCTGCGCTTTTCCTTGATCCGCTCGGACTTGAGCTTGTTCTTCAGCTCGCCGCCTTCGAAGGCGATGCTGTGCCTGCCGCCGTCGCGGTACACGACCACTTCGAGGCGCCTGGAAAGCGCGTTCGACACCGCCACGCCCACGCCATGCAGGCCGCCGGAGATGTGGTACACGCCCTCGCCCGACTTGGCGAACTTGCCACCCGCGTGCAGCATGCCGAAGGCGACCTCCACTGCGGGCTTCCTCTCCTCCTGATGCATGTCCACCGGGATGCCGCGGCCCTGGTCCTCCACTTCCACCGAGCCGTCCTTGAACACGCGCACGGTAATGCGCTTGCCGAAGCCCGCCAGCGCCTCGTCCACCGCGTTGTCGATCGCCTCCTGCACGATGTGCAGCGGGTGCACGGTGTGCGTGTACATGCCCGGCATGCGCCGCACCGGCTCCAGGCCCTTGAGGGCCTGGATCGCGGAGGCGTCGTAGACTTGTTGTTTGGCCATGTATCTAGTAGCGGCGCGAGGCCGAACCACTAGATATTGTAGGCCAATTGGCGCAGCCGCTCCCAGTCCACCAGCTGCGACAGGTCCGCCTCGATCGGCAATTCGATCCTGCCGCCGCGGATCTCCGGCACCAGCGTGCTCACCTGCTCGGTCATGGTGAGGAAGAACGTCTGCTCGGCGGCCATCGTTCCCGGCTGCTGCAGGTTGATCAGCGTGCCGAGCGCACTCTCCGCATAAATCCCCACTGCAGTCTTCGCGCCGCGCAATCCCGCCATCGCGGCGATGGCGCGCGTTTCCGCGAGCCCCACGCGCCCGGGCTTGGTGGAGAGCGCCTGCGCCCCGCGCTCCAGATAGAGCGCCGCGTCCTCCTTCGACGCGCAAGTGCGATCCACCAGGATCGGGATCGGGCTTGACTTCTGCAGCGCCTCGAACTGCGCATTCGGCTGCAGCGGACAGGGATCTTCCGCCACCGTCACGCCGGCCGCCGCGAGCTTGCCAACGTAGTCCGGCGCATCTGCGCGCGCGTAGTGGCTGTTGGCGTCCACGTAGAGTTCGACCTTGGGCCCCACCGCGGTACGAATCTCCTTCAGCGCCTGCAAATCCACGTCCACGCCCTGCCCGCCTTTCACTTTCAGCGTGCGAAAGCCGTATTTCGCGCACACTTCGGCCGACTCCACCGCCATCAGCGAGGGTTTCTGCCGCGTGACAGTCCACGCCACTTCGCGCGTGCGCCCCGCATGCCACATTTTCCACAGCGGCTCGCGCGCCCGCGCCGCGCGCAACGTCCAGCAGGCGCTTTCGACCATGCCCTTGGCGAGGCGGTTCTCCGGGATGCCGGCAAAGGCCTGCGCCACCACTTTCTCGTCGCTGAGGTCCACCTCGCGCAGCCGGGGAATCAGGAAATCCTCCAGCACGGCGGCGAGCGATTTCGGCGACACGCCGCTCCAGGTGTCCTTCAAGGTGCCTTCCGCGATTCCGGCGAAGCCGCCCGCTTCGAGCTTGAGCAGCGCAAACAGTCCTGAATCCTCGCGCGCGTTGGCCCATACCACCTCGCGAGCGTAGGGCAGGCGGCAAAAATGCAGCGACCAGCGCTCGAGCTTCATGCGAGCTGGTAGCGCAGCGGCTCACCGCGCGCCAGGCGATCGATGTTTTCCGCGATCTCGGTCCAGCGCCGCTCGACCATGCCGGTGGTCCACGCCGAGGTGTGCGGCGTCATCCACACGTTGTCGAGCTCGTGGAACGGGTGCTTCGAAGGCGCGATGCTCAGGTTGTCCCTGCTCGGGTAGGCATACCAGACATCCAGCGTAGCGCCGCGGATGCGCTTTTCCTTCAGCGCGGCATAGAGC
>JANNTQ010000040.1:0-20082 GCA_031394435.1 Betaproteobacteria bacterium | reverse complement strand
CTTTCTCCTGGCAATCGGCTAGCTTGCCGGGCAGTCCCATCCCATCGAGCACGCCCTTGCGCCGTGTCATCTCGCGGGCCTTGCGCGCGGCCTCCCTGGCTCGCGCCGCATCAACGATCTTCGAGGTGATGATGCGCGCGTCGCTCGGCCGCTCCTCGAGAAACTCGCGCAGCTTTTCGGCGATGATCTCCTCGACGGCCGGACGAACTTCTGAAGAAACCAGCTTTTCCTTGGTTTGCGACGAGAACTTCGGTTCCGGCACCTTGCAGGAGAGCACGCAGGCGAGGCCTTCGCGCATGTCGTCACCGGTGGTTTCCACCTTGGACTTCTTCGCCACCTCGGTTTCTTCGATGTATTTGTTCAGCACGCGCGTCATGGCCGCGCGCAGGCCGGTGAGATGCGTGCCGCCGTCCTTCTGCGGGATGTTGTTGGTGAAACAGATCACGTTTTCCTGGTAGGAATCGTTCCACTGCATCGCCACGTCGATGCTGATGCCGTCCTTTTCCCCCTGCGCGCTGAAGACATTGGGGTGCAGCACGGTCTTCGAGCGGTTCATGTATTCGACGAAACCCTTCACGCCGCCGGAGAACGCGAAGTTCTCCTCCTTGCCGACGCGCTGGTCGACCATCACGATGCGCACGCCGTTGTTGAGGAAGGACAGCTCGCGCAAGCGCCGCGCCAGAATGTCGTAGTGGTAATCCACCGTCCCGAAAATCTGCCGCGAGGCGAGAAAATGCACTTCGGTGCCGCGCTTCTCGCTGATGCCGGTGACGCGCAACGGCGCGGTCGCCGCGCCGTCGGCGAACTCCATCTGGTGCACCTTGCCGTCGCGCCAGGTCGTAAGGCGCAGCCAGCTGGACAGGGCGTTCACCACCGATACGCCGACGCCATGCAGACCGCCGGAGACTTTGTAGGTATTGGAATCGAACTTGCCGCCGGCATGCAGTTCGGTCATCACGATCTCGGCCGCCGAGCGCTTCTGTTCGTCGTCGTCCTTGATGCCGGTGGGGATGCCGCGGCCGTTGTCCAGCACTGAAATCGAATTGTCGGTGTGGATGGTGACGACGATTTCGTCGCAGAAGCCGGCGAGCGCCTCGTCGACCGCGTTGTCCACCACCTCGAACACCATGTGGTGCAGGCCGGTGCCGTCGGAGGTGTCGCCGATGTACATGCCCGGTCGCTTGCGCACCGCTTCGAGGCCCTTCAGGACCTGGATGCTGTCCGAATCGTAGTCGTTGGCGTCCGGCAGTTGCTGCTCTGGTTCCCCCACCGCGATTCCTTCCTCAAATCCTCATCGGCATGACGACGTACTTGAACTCCGGCTCTCCCGGGAATTGCAACAGCGCGCTCGATGCCGCATCGCCGAAGTGGCACTCCACCTGCGCCGCCGAAACGTTGTTCAACACGTCGAGCAGGTAGTTGACGTTGAAGCCGATGTCCAACGCGTCGCCGCCGTAAGTCACGTCGATCTCCTCCTGTGCTTCCTCCTGCTCGGCGTTCGACGAGACGACTTTCAGGCTACCGTCCGTGAGTACCCAGCGCACGCCGCGGAATTTCTCGTTTGAGAGGATCGCGGCGCGCATCAGCGACTGGCGCAGCACATCCCTCTCGATCGTGAGCCGGTTCTTGTGCTGCGTCGGGATGACGCGCGTGTAGTCAGGAAACTTGCCGTCGACGAGCTTGGACAGCAACTCCACCGCACCGAAAGCAAACGAGGCTTGCGCCGTCGACAGTTCGATGCGGACTTCCTCGTCGCTGTCCGCCAGCAGCTTCGACAACTCGAGCACTGTCTTTCGTGGCACGATGACTTCCTGCCGCGGCAAACTGGACGGCAACGCCATAGCGGCATAGGCCAGCCGATGACCGTCGGTCGCCACCAGGCGCAATTGCCTGTCCTCCACCAGCACCAGCAAGCCGTTCAGGTAATAGCGGATATCCTGCTGTGCCATCGCGTACTGCACCAAGCCGAGCATCCTGCGCAACGCCTTCTGCGGCAGCGCAAACCGCGCCACATCGCCAGCGGGCTTGGCCAAACGCGGAAAATCCTCGGCCGGCAGGGTTTGCAGCATAAAGCGACTCTTGCCTGCCTTGACCAGAAGTCGCTTGTCCTGCTGCTGCAGCGCGACCTCAGCCCCCTCGGGCAAGGCGCGAAGAATGTCGACCAGCTTGCGCGCACCCACCGTCAGCGGTTTCGTATCGCCGCCCGCCGCGAGCGAGGAGCGCGCCGTGATCTGGATTTCGATGTCGGTGGCAAGGAACGACAGCGCGCCCCCGGCCTGCTCGATCAGCACGTTCGACAGGATCGGCAGCGTGTGGCGACGTTCGATAATGCCGCTCACGGCTGTCAGGGGCCCGAGCAACTCGTCGCGTTTCGCTTTGACCAAGGCCATTAATTATCCCTAGTAGTAGTTAATAGAGCAGGCCGGAATCTCTGGACAACTTGAAATCCTCACTGGCGGCGCACTGTTGCAGCACATTGCGGGCCGGGAAAAGCTGTGGACGGCGTGTGCGCGATTGGGGATGAAACGGGGCAGCGCGCGTGGTGGGCGTGTTACCCACAATCCACACGCAGGAAACCCACAGCCAGTTCATCCTTTCAGCACCTGCTCGAGAACTAGGTAGTCTCGATTGAGCGCCGAGTCTTTCTTGCGCAAGCTTGAAATGGTGCGGCAGGCATGCAGCACCGTAGTGTGGTCGCGATTGCCGAACGCCTCGCCGATCTCTGGCAGGCTCATGGGCGTCAGGTCCTTGGCGAGCGACATGGCTACCTGGCGCGGCCGGGCAATATTGCGGCTGCGCTTTTTCGAATGCATGTCGGAGATTTTCAACTTAAAATACTCCGCCACCGTTTTCTGGATGCCGTCGACGCTGATCTGGCGGCTGGCGACGTTGAGGATGTCGCGCAGCGCTTCCTTGGCGAGTTCGAGCGACAGTTCTCTCCCGGTAAAGCGCGCGAAGGCCAGCACCTTCTTCAGCGCGCCTTCGAGCTCGCGCACATTCGAACGGATGTTCTTGGCGATGAAGAAGGCGATTTCTTCCGACACGCGTTCCGCCTCGGCCTCTGCTTTCTTCAGCACAATGGCGACGCGCATTTCCAGTTCCGGCGGCTCGATGGCGACCGTCAGCCCCCAGCCAAAGCGCGAGATCAGGCGTTCCTCCATGCCGGCGATCTCCTTCGGATAGGTGTCGCAACTGATGACGATCTGCTTGTGCGCCTCGACCAATGCGTTGAAGGCGTAGAAGAACTCCTCCTGCGTGCGTCCCTTGTTGGAGAAGAACTGGATATCGTCGATCAGCAGGAGGTCGAGCGAATGGTAATAGCGCTTGAACTCGTCGAAGGATTTCTGCTGGTAGGCGCGCACCACGTCGGTCACGTACTGCTCGGCGTGGATGTAGCGCAGCCTGGCCTGCGGACGCTGCTCGGCGAGGTGATTGCCGATCGCCTGCAGCAGGTGGGTCTTGCCGAGGCCTACGCCGCCGTAGATGAACAGGGGGTTGTACGAAATTCCTGGATTCTCCGAGACTTGGATGGCTGCGGCGCGCGCCAGCTGGTTCGCCTTGCCGGTGACGAAGCTGTCGAATGTAAACATCCGGTTGAGCCGGGCGCGCTCCAGCGCGGCCGGCGCCTCGCCGTTACTGCGTTGCGGCGCCGCACGCGCGGGTGCTTCGGCGCTGCGTGCCAGCACCAGACGCACCCCAAGTTGCCCGCCATGCGCCTCGGCGGCAAGCCTTTCTATGCGCGTGGCAAAGCGTTCGCGCACCAGTTCGAGCACGAATTGATTGGGCGCGGCAAGCACCAGGGTGCCGGAATCCCTGTCGCTGGTCTCTGCGGACAGCGGGCGGATCCAGGTATTGAACTGCTGCGCGGGAAGCTCCTGCTCCAAGCGGCGCAGGCAGGCGTCCCAGAGACTTTGCATGTTCTTGGCGGTTTCGCGAAACGCGCTGTTCGGGGGCAACGCCGGAGTCGCGAAGCGACGCGCCGGCGAGGATGAAATTTTACCCCTTCCACGCCGCGTTATCCACAGACTTCTGGCATGCGCTGCAACAAGTCGATTCAAGTTGACAATGCCGAGCAGCGCAGGCTTTAATACCGCCCTTTTTCGCAGTGAGCAGGCCGATGAAACGCACTTACCAACCTTCCAAGACGCGACGCGCGCGGCGTCACGGATTTCTCGTCCGCAGCCGCACGCGCGGTGGCCGTGCGGTGCTGCGCGCACGGCGTGCAAGCGGCCGCAAGCGGCTTTCGGTCTAGTCCCTTCGGGGCGGATCGAAGGTTCGCAGGGCGCTCCGCGTTCGAACCGCTGCTGCGCGCCGGCCAGCGGCGGAGCCTTGCCGGTTATGCCTTCTACCTGCGGCGGCGGACCGAAGGGCCACCTCGATTGGGGATCCTGGTGACGCGTCGGCACGCCGCGCTCGCCACTGAGCGCAACCGCATCAAGCGCTGTATCCGCGAGGCTTTTCGCCTCGAACAGGCGCACATCGGGCCACTTGACGTACTGGTGCGGCCGCCTTACGGGGTGCGCGGCTCGGCTGCGATGCTGACGCGGTTGAGGGAGCTATTCACGAAACTGGATCGATGAGCACCTTGTTGCGACTGCTGCTGCGCGGCTACGGCTATTTCCTGAGCCCGATGCTGAGCCCGGCATGCCGCTTCGACCCGAGCTGCTCGCAGTACGCGGATGAGGCGCTCGCGCGCCATGGCCTCTTCGGCGGCAGCTGGCTTGCCGCGCGGCGCCTTTGCCGTTGCGGCCCCTGGCACCGCGGCGGCTACGATCCGGTGCCGGATCGACGGCGCGGCTGAACCGCACTACGGGACCCAATGGATACCCAACGACTGATTCTGTTCTTCATTTTCAGCTTCTCGCTGTTGCTGCTGTGGGATTCCTGGGAGAAGCATCAGCGGCCGAAGCCGCCGCCGGCGCCAGCAGCGCAGGCGGTCCCGGCGGTCCCGATACCTTCCAAGCCTGTAGTCGCGCCAGCGCCGGGCGCTGCGCAACCCGCGGCGGTTCCCGCCGCCACGCCCGCCGCGGCCAAGGGCGAGACGCTGCGCGTGCGCACGGACCTGCTGCTCGCCGAGATCGACACGCTTGGCGCAACGCTGAGCAGGGTGGAGCTGCTCAAGCACAAGCTCGCCGACGACCCGGGCAAGAACCTGGTATTGCTCGGAGTGGAGCACCAGTACTTCGCGCAGAGCGGGCTGGCGGGCGAAGCAGGCCCGAACCACCGCACGCTGTGGCAAGCGCGGCCGGGCGCGCGCGAGCTCGCGGCGGGCGAAAACAAACTCGAAGTGCGCTTGTCGGCGCAAGGCGCAGGGGGCATCGTCGTCGACAAGGTTTTCGCCTTTTCACGCGACAGTTACATGGTCGAAGTCACCCTGGAGATCAGCAACAAGGGCACCACGCCGCTATCCCCCTTTGCCTACTTTCAGCTGACGCACGATGGCAAGCTCGATTCAGCCAGCAACTCCGTCGCGCAAACCTTCGGCGCGCAAAGCTTCGCCGGGTTCGCCGTGTACACGGAGGCGCAGAAGTTCCAGAAGACCCATTTCTCCGACCTCGACAAGGGAAAGGCCGATCACCTGCGGCGCGCCGAGGATGGCTGGCTCGCATTCGTGCAGCACTACTTCGTGGCCGGCTGGCTGCCGACGGTCAAGGCTGCACGCGAGTACGTGGTGGAGCGGCGCCAGGACGGAATCTACGTCGGGCGTATCGTGCTGTCCGCGCCGGAGATCAAGCCAGGCGCCTCGGCACGAATCGGCGCTCCGCTCTATGTCGGGCCGCAGGAACAGCATCGACTGCGGGCGGCAGCCGAGGGTTTTGATCTGGTGGTGGACTACGGTTGGCTGACGATCATCGCCTGGCCGCTGTTCTGGCTGCTGGAGAAGTTCCATGCCATGACCGGCAACTGGGGCGTGGCGATCATCCTGCTTACCGTAAGCATCAAGATTCTGTTCTTTCCGCTCTCGGCGGCAAGCTACAAGTCGATGGCGAAAATGAAGCTGATCACGCCGCGACTGACCAAGCTGCGCGAGATGTACGGCGACGACCGCGCGCGCATGAACCAGGCGATGATGGAGCTGTACAAGACCGAAAAGATCAATCCGCTCGGCGGCTGCTTCCCGATCCTGGTGCAGATTCCGGTATTCATCGCCCTGTACTGGGTGCTGCTGGCGGCGATCGAGCTGCGCCATGCGCCTTTCATACTCTGGCTCAAGGACCTGTCGGCGCTCGATCCCTATTACGTGTTGCCGATCCTGATGACCCTCACCATGGTGGTCCAGACCAAGCTGAATCCGGTGCCGCCCGACCCGGTGCAGGCGCAGGTCATGAAGTACATGCCCTACGTCTTCAGCGTTTTCTTCTTCTTCTTCCCTGCCGGCCTGGTGTTGTACTGGCTGGTGAACAACATCCTTTCCATCCTCCAGCAGTGGCAGATCCAGCGCATGTTCGATCGCGACAAGACTGCCCATGCCAAGCGCTGACCCGCCCGGGGGACCGGGTTCCGACACCATAGCGGCAATCGCGACGCCTGTAGGACGCGGCGCAATCGGCATCGTGCGCGTCTCGGGTCCGCGCTCGCCCGATATTGCGCGCCGGCTCCTGGGGCGGCTGCCCGAGGCCAGAGTCGCCACCTACGGCGCAGCGCGCAATGCAGCGGGACAAGTACTTGACGAAGGCCTTGCCCTGTACTTTTTGGCACCGCATTCCTACACCGGCGAGCACGGCTTCGAGTTCCAGGGGCACGGCGGCCCGGTGGTCCTGCAGTCGGTCCTTGCCGCATGCCTGGATGCGGGGGCGCGGCTCGCCGAGCCGGGAGAGTTTACGCGGCGCGCTTTTCTCAACGACCGCATGGATTTGGCGCAGGCCGAAGCGGTGGCGGACCTGATCGATGCGGCGAGCACCGAAGCAGCGCGCAGCGCCCTGCGCTCCCTGACCGGAGAGTTCTCTGCCGCGGTCGATGGTTTGGTGGTGCAGCTCGTCGAGTTGCGGGCGCTGACCGAAGCGACGCTGGATTTCCCGGAAGACGAAGTGGACACGCTGCATCGCGACGACGCTGACGCGCGTTTGGCGCGCCTGCGCTCCGCGCTCGGTGAGATCCTGGCGCGCAGCCGCGAAGGGAGCTTGCTGCGGACCGGAATACAAGTGGTGCTCGCCGGACGCCCCAACGTCGGCAAGTCGAGTCTGCTCAACCGGCTTGCGGGCGAAGAGCGCGCGATCGTCACTTCCATACCCGGCACCACTCGAGACGCGCTGCGCGAGTCGATTCAGATCGAAGGCGTGCCGCTCAACCTGGTAGACACGGCGGGGCTACGCGAATCGCGCGACGAGGTCGAGCGCCTGGGCATCGAGCACGCGCGGCGCGAGGTCGCCCGTGCCGACCTCGTCCTGGCGGTCCACGACGCCTCCGCAGCGGACCACGCACTCGCCGTGAGTGCTCCCGCGGCGGCGGCGCGTATCGACATCTACAACAAGGTCGACTTGGCGCCCGGCTTTCGGCCGCCGCCCGGAGAACATCCGGTGGTCTGCGTTTCCGCAAAAACCGGCACCGGCATGGAGTCGCTGCGCCGGGCCATCCTTGAGGCCGCCGGGTGGAAGTCGCACGGCGAGTCGGTGTTCCTCGCCCGCGAGAGGCACTTGCGCGCGCTGCAGGCAGCAGGGGCGCATCTGGCTGCGGCAGCGAAGCAGGCGAGGCAGTGGGAGTTGTTCGCCGAGGAGTTGCGACTTGCCCAACGAGCGCTTGCGGCGATCACGGGTGAGTTCAGCGCAGACGATCTGCTGGCGGAGATCTTCTCACGCTTCTGCATCGGCAAGTAAGCGCGCTGAAAGGCTTGATTGTAAAAGTTTCTTAGGATTCCTGGCCTGGCGACCCTGCCGCGTGGCGTGGCGTTATGCGGCACGGTAAAATCCGAACCCCAACCGCAACCGCACGGCCCCTCCCGGGCCGTTTTGCTTTCGGGAGTTCGCGTAGATGAACGCACCCAGTACCGCGCAGAAAGGCCTGTCGCAAGCACCCGATTGGGTACGCCACGCGGGCCTGCGCCTATGGGTGTCGCAGATCGCGCTGCTGGTCAAGCCAGAGCGCATTGTGTGGTGCGACGGGTCACAAGCGGAATACGACCGCTTGTGCCAGGAACTGGTCGCCGCCGGAACGTTGATCAAGCTGAGTGAGAAACTGCGCCCGGGCAGCTACCTCGCTCGCTCGCATCCAAGCGACGTGGCGCGCATGGAGGACCGCACCTTCATCTGCAGCGAGAAGAAGGACGAGGCCGGGCCGACAAACAACTGGCTGGCACCGCCTGAAATGCGCGCCACGCTGCAGCGCCTGTTCGATGGTTGCATGCGCGGGCGCACCATGTACGTGATGCCCTATTCGATGGGGCCAATTGGCTCGCCTATCGCGCAGATCGGCGTCGAGATCTCCGACTCCGCGTACGTGGCGATCAATATGCGCGTCATGACGCGGATGGGCCGCGCGGTAGCCGACTGGCTCGGCGAGGACGGCAATTTCGTGCCTTGCGTGCACTCGGTGGGGGCGCCGCTGGGCGCGGGCGACAAGGACGTGTCCTGGCCGAGCAATAAGAAGGAAAAGTGGATCGTGCATTTCCCCGAGACACGGGAGATCTGGTCTTACGGCTCGGGATACGGCGGCAACGCTCTGCTCGGCAAGAAGTGCCTCGCGCTGCGTATCGCCTCGGTCATGGCGCGCGACGAGGGCTGGCTGGCGGAGCACATGCTGATCCTCGGCGTGGAATCCCCGGCGGGGCAAAAATCCTACGTTGCGGCGGCGTTCCCAAGCGCCTGCGGCAAGACAAATTTCGCCATGCTCATCCCGCCGCCGGCCTACGGTGGATGGAAGGTCACCACGATCGGCGAGGACATAGCCTGGATCAAGCCCGGTCACGACGGTCGCTTCTACGCCATCAATCCCGAGGCCGGCTTCTTCGGCGTCGCTCCGGGAACCTCGCAGGCGACCAATCCTAACGCGATGAAGACGCTCGCCGCCAACGTCATCTTCACCAACGTCGCGCTGACGCCGGAAGGCGACGTCTGGTGGGAAGGCATGACCGAACAGCCACCGGCGCGGCTGGTCGACTGGCAGGGCAAGGAATGGACGCCCGACTGCGGGCGCCTTGCTGCGCACCCAAACGCGCGCTTCACGGTGGCTGCCGCCCAGTGTCCTTCCATGGATCCGAAGTGGGAAGACTCCAGCGGGGTGCCGATATCCGCCTTCGTGTTCGGCGGCCGGCGCTCAACTACTGTGCCGCTGGTTGTGGAATCGCCGTCGTGGGAGGACGGCGTGTATATGGCCGCGACGCTTGGCTCCGAGACGACCGCCGCAATCACCGGCAAGGTCGGCGTGGTGCGGCGCGACCCAATGGCCATGCTTGCATTCTGCGGCTACAACATCGGCGATTACTTCGGTCACTGGCTGAAGATGGGCAAGGCGGTGCGTCACCCGCCGCGCATCTTCCGCGTCAATTGGTTCAGGAAGGACGCGCGCGGCAAGTACATCTGGCCCGGCTTCGGCGAGAATATGCGCGTGCTGGAGTGGATCGTTGGCCGTTGTCACGGGCTGGTGAAGGGAACTGACACGGTGCTCGGCATCATCCCGGCTTTCGAAGACCTGGACTGGCGCGGGCTGGAGAAATTCACGCGCGAGCAGTACCAGGAGATCGTGCGCGTGGACAGCGATGCATGGAAAGGCGAGGTTACAGCGCACGACGAGCTACTGGGCAAGCTTGGCGCGCGGCTGCCGCGCGAGCTCGAACAGCGCCGTACGCAGCTGCACCAGAAGCTCGCCGCCTGACGTGAGCCGCGTCTTTCACCGCAATCCGCGCGAGGATTATCCAGTCGCGGTGCGGGGTGACGGCGCTTACCTGATCGACCGCGGCGGCAAGCGTTACCTCGACGCCTCGGGCGGCGCCGCAGTGTCCTGCCTTGGCCACTCCGATGCCGCAGTGGTGAGCGCGATCCAGGAACAACTCGCGCGCCTGCCGTTCGCGCATACTTCTTTTTTCACCAACCAGCCGATGGAAGCGCTTGCCGATACGCTCGTCGCGCACGCGCCTGTATCCCTGGCAAAGGTGTACTTCGTCTCCGGCGGCTCGGAAGCGATCGAGGCCGCGCTCAAGCTGGCGCGCCAGTACTTCGTCGAGAAGGGCGAGCCGCAGCGCCGCTACCTGATCGGCCGCCGCCAGTCCTATCACGGCAATACGCTCGGTGCGCTCGCCGTCGGCGGCAATGCTTGGCGCCGCAAACAATTCGAGCCGCTGCTGATCGAGGCGACGCACGTCTCGCCCTGCTATGCCTATCGCGGCAAGCAGGCGGGTGAAACGGACGCGGCCTACGGCGAACGCCTCGCCGCGGAACTGGAAGCGGAAATTGCCAGGCTGGGCGGCGACAAGGTGATGGCTTTCGTCGCCGAAACAGTGGCGGGCGCCACCCTTGGCGCAGTGCCTCCAGTGGCCGGCTACTTCAGGCGCGTGCGCGAGCTGTGCGATCGCCACGGCATCTTGCTGATCCTCGATGAAGTGATGTGCGGCATGGGCCGCTGCGGCACGCTCTATGCGTTCCAGCAGGAAGGCATCGTGCCGGACCTGGTAGCTGTGGCAAAGGGGTTGGGCGCCGGCTACCAGCCGATCGGGGCGACGCTGGTTGCCAAGCACATCTACGAGACTATCGTCTCGGGCAGCGGCTTTTTCCAGCACGGGCACACCTATCTCGGGCATGCCGCCGCCTGTGCCGGCGCGCTCGCGGTGCAGCGCCGTCTGCACGAGGACGGTCTACTGGCGCGGGTAGCGCCGCTGGGCGCGCTGCTGGAGAAAAAGTTGCGTGCCGCGTTTGGCGATCATCCGCATGTCGGCGACATACGGGGCCGGGGCCTGTTCTGGGGACTGGAACTGGTAGCCGATCGCGGGTCGAAGCGGCCTTTCGAGCCGGCGCAGCGCGTCAACGCCAGGGTCAAGAAGGAAGCGCTCAAGGCGGGCCTGATGTGCTACCCGATGGGCGGTACGCTCAATGGAGTGCAAGGCGACCACGTGCTTCTGGCACCGCCGTTCATTATCGAGGAAGCGCAACTCGACGAAATGGTGTCCAAGCTCGGCGCCGCGTTCGAGGCGGTACTGAAGTCCGCGGTTGCCGCTTAGCGGCCGCATCCGCTAAGCTACGCATGAGATTTCACGAGGAGGAGACAATCATGCGCAAGATCAGCGCGCTTGCAGCGGGCCTGTTCGTTGCCGGCGTATTCGCCGGCCCGGTGCAGGCACAACAGAAATACATGACCATCGGCACCGGTGGCGTGACCGGCGTGTACTACGCTGCCGGGGGCGCGATCTGCCGCCTGGTCAACAAGGACCGCAAGCTGCACGGCATCCGCTGCTCGGTCGAATCCACCGGCGGCTCGGTGTTCAATATCAACACCATCAAGGCGGGCGAGCTCGATCTGGGCGTGGCGCAGTCTGACGTGCACTACAACGCCGCCAAGGGTCTTTCGCAGTTCAAGGACGGTGCGCTCGCCGAGCTGCGAGCGGTGATGTCGCTGCACCCTGAACCCTTCACCGTGCTGTCCAGGAAGGAGCTCAACGCGAAGAGTCTTGGCGACTTCAAGGGCAAGCGCTTCAATGTCGGCAATCCGGGCTCGGGCACCCGCTCTTCGATGGAGGAACTGCTCGGCGCAATGGGCTGGACGATGCAGGATTTTAGCCTCGCCTCCGAGCTAAAGGCCGACGAGCACGGCGCGGCGCTGTGCGACGGCAAGATCGACGGCTTCTTCTATGGCGTCGGTCATCCCTCGGCCAACATCCAGGATCCGACCACCAGTTGCGGCGCGAAGCTCGTGTCGCTCACGGGCCCTGCGGTGGACAGGCTGGTGAAGGAAAAGTCCTATTTCGGGTACGCGACGATTCCCGGTGGCCTTTATCCGAACAACCCGCAGGACACCCGGACCTTCGGCGTGCTCGCGACACTGGTTTCGTCCTCCAAGGTTCCGGCCGACACGGTGTACACGGCTGTGAAGGCGATATTCGACAATTTCGACGAATTCAAGAAGCTGCATCCAGCGCTCGCCATCCTCAGGCCCGAGGCGATGGTGAAGGACGGGCTCTCCGCGCCGTTGCACGACGGGGCCGTGAAGTACTACAAGGAGAAGGGCTGGTTGAAATAAAGCCGGTCGCGGTACCGCAGAAGAAAAGGGGCGAGACCATGGTTTCGCCCCTTTTTCGTTTGGGGGGAGGAAGAAGTGGCTGAGGTGGCCAAGGAACCAAGCTCCGAGCTGCAGCAACTCGTCAAGGAAACCGATTTCGGAGGCCGCGAGCCCGCCGGCGTGGTCGGTGCGATCCTCGCGCTCACCGCCGGGGCGTGGTCGCTGTTCCAGGTCTGGTACGCCTCACCGTTGCCCTTCGTCGTCAAGTTCGCGGTGTTCAATGACACCGAAGCGCGGGCCATTCATCTCGCGTTTGCGGTGTTTCTCGCCTTCGCGGCGCTCCCGGCGTTCAAGTCCTCGTCGCGCAAAGTGGTGCCCGCGGTTGACTGGCTGCTGGCGTTGGTGGGCGCGTTCTGCGCCGCCTATCTGTTCCTGTTCTATAACGAGCTGTCCACGCGCCCCGGAACGCCCACGACATTCGATCTTGTGGTCGGGCTCACGGGAGTCGCGATCATGCTCGAGGCCACGCGCCGCGCGATGGGCATGGGCATGCTCATCACCACCGGACTTTTCATCCTGTACATCTTTGCCGGGCCCTACATGCCGGAAGTGATCCAGCACAAGGGCGCGTCGCTCTCGCGCTTCATCTCGCACATGTGGCTCACCACCGAGGGCGTGTACGGGGTGGCGCTCGGTGTTTCGGTGCAATTCATTTTCCTGTTCGTGCTCTTTGGCACGCTGCTCGACGTGGCGGGAGCCGGCAACTACATGATGCAGGTTTCCATCGCGCTGCTCGGCCATCTGCGCGGCGGCCCGGCCAAGGTGGCGGTGGTGTCATCCGCTTTGAACGGCATCGTGTCGGGCTCGTCGGTGTCGAACGTGGTCTCGGGCGGCATCTTCACCATCCCGATGATGAAGCGCACCGGCTATTCGGCCGTCAAGGCGGGCGCGATCGAAGCCGCCTCCTCGATCAACGGCCAGATCATGCCGCCGGTAATGGGTGCGGCGGCGTTCCTGATGGTCGAGTACGTGGGCATTCCGTACTCCGAGATCATCAAGCACGCCGCGCTGCCGGCGGTGATCTCCTACATCGCGCTGTTCTACATCGTGCACCTGGAAGCGCTGAAGTATGACCTGAAGGCGATTCCGCGCGGCACCCGGCGTACGGCGGGCCAGCGCGTGCTCGGCTGGGCGCTCGGCGTGAGCGGGACGCTTGCCGCCTGCGCGGTGATCTACTACGCGATCACCTTTATGCGCTGGCTGGTCGGGGAAGGCGTGGCCCCCTGGGCGCTTGCCGCGGTGACTGCGGTGGCCTATGTGGCGCTGCTTGCGTTCTCGGCGCGCTATCCGGACCTTGCGATAGACGACCCGAACGCGCCGGTTGTGCGCCTGCCAGAGCCTTGGCCGACGGTGCGCGCGGGGCTGCATTTCTTCATCCCGATCGTGGTGCTGCTGTGGTGCTTGATGGTCGAGGAGCTCTCGGCCGGCACCTCCGCGTTCTGGGCGACCGCGACTACGATGGTGATGGTCGTGGTGCAGCCGGTACTGCTGGTCGCCATGCGGCGCACCGGCAATCTCACGCTGGCATGGCGCAGAGGGCTTGCCGACCTGTGCAAGGGCCTGGTACTGGGCGGGCGCAACATGATCGGCATCGCCGTTGCGTGTGCGAGCGCGGGCCTGATCGTAGGCGCGATCACACTCACCGGCATCGGCCTGACGATGACCGACTTCGTCGAGTACATTTCGGCGGGCAACGTGCTCCTGATGCTGCTGCTCACGGCGGTGATCTGCTTGCTGCTCGGCACGGGGGTGCCGACCACCGCCAACTACATCCTGGTGGCGACGCTGATGGCGCCGGTGATCGTGGAACTCGGCGCAAGAAGCGACCTCGTGATCCCGCTCATCGCGGTGCACCTATTCGTCTTTTACTTCGGCATCATGGCCGACGTCACCCCACCCGTGGGTCTTGCCTCCTACGCCGCAGCGGCGATCTCGGGCGCCGATCCGAACGCCACCGGGATGCAGGCCACCTGGTACAGCTTTCGCACCGCGCTGCTGCCGTTCATCTTCATCTTCAATCCGCAGATCCTCTTTATTGGCGTGGTCTCGTGGTGGGAGGTGATCATGGTGTGCCTCTCGGCCACCATCGCGTCGCTTCTTTTCGCTGCGGCGACGATGGGCTACTTCCGGGCCCGCTGCACCTGGTTGGAGATCGCGCTGCTGTTGGCGGCGACGTTCCTGTTCTTCCGCCCCGACTGGGTGATCGACCGCTTCTATCCCAAGTATGTGACGGCCCCCGCGCATGAGCTCACCAAGGTGGCCGACACCCTGCGCACCGACGAGTGGCTGGTAGTGCGCATCCAGGGCGATTCAGTCGAAGGCGAGAAGATCACGAAGACCGTTGCCCTGCCGATGGGTGAAGGTGCGAACGGCCGTGAACGCATCCGCAACGCGGGAGTGACTCTCGCCGGGACACCCGAAGCGCCGCTGATCGCCAACGTCAAGTTCGGCAGCCGAGCGAGGAAGCTCGGCATCGAGCAGGGTTACAGGGTCGTCGAGCTGAAGCTCCCCAATCGGGAGCGCCCTTCTTCGTACTGGGTGTTCTTTCCCGCTGCGTTGCTGGCGGCGTTCATCTGGTTCCTGCAGCGTGCGCGCATGCGGCGTCCCGAGTTGGCCTAGTTCCTGCGCAGCGTGGCGTAGGCAAGCAGCGCGGCGCTCACCGCCACTGCCCCTGCCGCCAGGAACACGGCGGCCGAGTTCGCGCGTTCGAGCAGCAGCCCGCCGGTGGCGAGGCCGACTCCAACGCCAGTCAGCAGGCAGGATGTCGACCAGGTGAAAGCCTCGGTCGCATATTGCGGCGGTGCTGTTCTGGCGACGAGCATCGACTGGATGATGAGCGCAGGCGCCATGACCACGCCGGCCAGGATGCCGAGAGTGGAGAACAGATAGAGGTTCGCGACTGGCGCGAGCAAGGCGACACCGACCCCCATGATCAGGAGCATCAGGGCGAACTGGCGCGGCAGAGGAAGGCGCCAGCTGCGGCTGCCATAGGCAAGTCCTCCGACTGCGCTGCCAACGCTCATCAGGCCAAGAATCAAGCCGGCGAGCGCCGGCATGCCGGCTTCGGCAGCAAAGGCGGTCACGCCAATCTCGAGCAGGCCGAAGGCGCCCGAATAGGCAAGGATCACCGCGAGCAGGGGCACGAATCCACGCACTGCGAGCGGGCCGATGAGACTGCGCGCTTTGTGCTCCTCGATACGCCAATGGGCAATAAGGGGCGAACGCAGAAAGAGAACCGTGCCGGCGAGTCCACTGGCTGCGGCAAACAGTACGGCGGCGCTGGCGGAGAGATACGCGACGAACAGTGCCACTAGCATCGGGCCGATGATGAAGATGATCTCGATCAGCACGGATTCGAGAGAGTAGGCGGTCGCGAGCTGGGCTTCTTCAAGCAACCGCTGACGCAGAAACGTGCGAAGGCATACCGTGATCGGCGGAAAACTGGCGCCGGCGAGCGCGGCAAGTGCAAATGCCGTCCACAAGGGTGCGCCGAAGCGCAGCGCCGCAACCAGTGTCACCAGCGTGGCCGGAAATACGAAACTGGACACCAGCAGCGTACGTGCGGGCCCTGTACGGTCAATGATGCGGCCCAGCACTGGCGCCATGGCCGCGAGCCCCGCCAGATAGCAGGCCGCCACGGCGCCTGCGAGTCCGAATGAGCCGCTCGACGCCTGCGTCGCGAGCAGGATCGCGAGGCCCAGGATGCCGATGGGGAGGCGGCCGATTACTGAGGCGAGGATGGTGCGCCTCAGTTCCGGCTTTTCCAGCAAGATTGCGTAGCGGGCGAGGGAGATCACGGGGTATGGTGCAAAAAGGGCCGCGATTGTCTCATGGGAACCCGGATTGCTGCGACGCAGCAATTCTCTAAGTATCTCTTGTTCCACGTGGAACATCGGCATCGGCCCGGCCCGCGCTAGTTCCACGTGAAACATTCACGTATCATGCCGCCTCCTCAGAGTTGGCCCGCATGCTGTATCCGACAGAATTCGACGTGATCGTGGTAGGTGGCGGCCATGCTGGCACCGAAGCCGCTCTGGCCGCCGCCCGCATGGGGAGCCGCACCCTGCTCCTTACTCACAGCATTGAGACGCTGGGACAGATGTCGTGCAACCCGTCGATCGGCGGGATCGGCAAAGGGCACTTGGTCAAGGAAATCGACGCCCTGGGCGGCGCCATGGCGCTCGCCACGGACGAGGCCGGTATTCAGTTTCGTACGCTGAATTCCTCGAAAGGTCCGGCCGTACGAGCAACGCGGGCGCAGGCAGATCGCGTCCTCTATCGATGCGCCATTCGCAGTCGTCTGGAGAATCAGCCGAACCTGACTCTGTTTCAGCAAGCGGTCGACGACATCATTCTGGAGGGCGATCGCGCAGTCGGAGTGATTACGCAACTTGGAATCCGATTCCGCGGACGCGCCGTGGTGCTGACTGCCGGGACTTTTCTTTCCGGGCTGGTCCACGTCGGGTTACAGAATTATCAGGCGGGGCGTGCGGGGGATCCCGCTGCAGTAACACTGGCAGCACGCCTGCGGGAGATGAAACTTCCGGTCGGCAGACTAAAAACCGGCACGCCTCCCCGTCTGGATGGTCGGACGATTGATTTCTCGGTCATGGTGCAACAGCCCGGAGATTCGCCCGAGCCGGTTTTCTCCTTCGTCGGGCGCCGAGACATGCATCCGCGCCAGCTTCCCTGCTGGATCACCCATACCAACGAACACACCCACGCGACGATCCGCAAAAGCTTGGACCGATCGCCGATGTACACGGGGGTAATCCAAGGTGTGGGTCCGCGCTACTGTCCCTCGATCGAGGACAAGATTCATCGCTTCGCAGGCAAGACCAGTCATCAGATTTTCCTTGAGCCCGAAGGTCTGAACACTTACGAGATCTACCCTAACGGCATCTCGACCAGCTTGCCTTTCGACGTGCAGTTGGAGCTGGTGCGCTCCATTCGCGGGCTCGAACATGCCCACATCCTGCGGCCCGGATACGCTATCGAGTACGACTACTTCGATCCGCGCAACCTGAAGTCTTCGCTCGAAACGAAGACCGTGGCAGGCCTCTTCTTCGCCGGCCAGATCAACGGAACCACCGGCTATGAGGAAGCGGCGGCGCAGGGGCTGTTGGCCGGTGTCAACGCTGGTTTGAAGGTGCGCGGCAGCGACACCTGGTGTCCACGGCGCGATGAGGCCTACCTCGGGGTGCTGGTAGACGATCTCATCACGCGCGGCGTGTCTGAGCCGTATCGCATGTTCACCAGCCGCGCCGAGTACCGGCTCATGCTGCGCGAAGACAACGCGGATCTGCGCCTCACTGAGACCGGTCGCCGGCTTGGGCTTGTGGATGATGAGCGTTGGGGCATTTACTGTCCCAAACGGGAAGCCATTGCCCTTGAGAAAGAGCGGCTCGACCAGCTGTGGGTTACGCCCAATGCGCTCCCGGAAGCAGATGCGATTCGCGTCCTCGGCAAGCCGATCGAGCGGGAGTATTCGTTTGCCACGCTCCTTCGCCGACCAAACGTAAGTTATCGCTCACTTATGACCTTGCCAAATGCTGGTAACGGGGTGGAAGACAACCAAGTGGCGGAGCAGGTCGAGATCCAAGCCAAGTACCAAGGCTACATTGACCGCCAGAAGGATGAAGTGGTGCGGCGGGTCGAGCAGGAGGACACAAGACTCCCGATCGAGTTCGACTACCGCGAAGTACGCGGGCTGTCGAAAGAAGTGCAGCAAACGCTGGAACGCCAGCGGCCCGAGACACTGGGGCAAGCGGCACGCATGTCGGGGATCACGCCTGCGGCGATCTCCCTGCTGCTGGTGCATCTCAAGAGAGGCCTGCGGCCGCTGAAGAAGCGCGCATGAAGTCGCAACAGGCCACGCTGCAGCGCGGACTCGCGGCGCTCGCCCTGACTTTGCCCGGAGACGCGCGGGAAAAGTTGCTGGTCTACGTCGAATTGCTCGCGAAATGGAACAAGACCTATAACCTGACCGCGATCCGCGACCCGGAAAGAATGATCAGCCACCACTTGCTCGACTCGCTCGCCGTCCTGCCGCATCTGCCGGCGGGGCCGCTAGCGGATGTCGGCTCGGGCGGCGGCTTGCCCGGAATCCCGCTCGCCATCGCGGAGCCCGCGCGACGCGTGACGCTTAACGACGCCAATCACAAGAAAGCCGCGTTTCTGCAACAGGCGGTGATCGAGCTGAGGCTGTCGAACGCGGACGTGCACGTCGGCCGCGTGCAGACATGGCGTCCGGCACAACGGTTTGCGTGCGTGATCACGCGCGGCTTCGCCGAGCTCGCCGATTTCATCTCCGCCTGCCGCCACCTGCTCGCCCCGGGCGGCGCGCTCGCCGCAATGAAGGGCGTGTTTCCGCAAGCCGAACTGGAAGGCGTACCCGCTGGCACCGAATGCCGCGACGTGCGCCGCCTGCAGGTGCCGCTGCTCGAGGGGCAGCGCCACCTGGTGCTGTGCTATTGCCGAGGCTGAAGCATGGCGCGCGTCATCGCGGTGGTGAACCAGAAGGGCGGCGTGGGCAAGACGACGACCAGCGTCAACCTCGCCGCAGCGCTGGCGCGCACCAGCCAGCGCACCTTGCTCGTTGATCTCGACCCACAGGGCAATGCCACGATGGGAAGCGGCGTGGACAAAATCGCCGCGACGCGCACCGTGTATCACGTGCTGCTCGGGCTGGGCGAGATCGGCAATATCCGCACGCGCGCGGAACGCGGCGGCTACGACCTGCTGCCCGCCAACCGCGAGCTTGCCGGCGCGGAGGTCGAACTGGTCGATCTGCAAAATCGCGAGGGGCGCCTCAAGTCGGCATTGACCGCGGTGGAGCGGGAATACGATCTGGTGTTCATCGATTGCCCGCCAGCGCTGTCGTTGCTGACTCTTAATGGCCTGGTGGCGGCGCAGTCGGTTCTGATTCCGATGCAATGCGAGTACTACGCGCTGGAAGGTTTGTCCGATCTCGTAGGTACCATCAAGCGAGTGCGCGCAAACTTCAATCCGAACCTCGAGATCGCCGGTTTGCTGCGCACCATGTACGACGCGCGCAATACGCTTGCGCAGCAGGTGTCGGACCAGCTCGAAGCGCATTTCGGCGACAAGGTTTACCGCACTATCGTGCCGCGCAACGTTCGCCTCGCAGAGGCGCCGAGCTACGGCACCCCGGCGGTGCTGTGGGATCCGGAATCCAAGGGCGCTCAGGCATATCTGGCGCTGGCCGAGGAAATTCTCGAGCGGGAACGCATGGCACTATCGGCGGCGGCATGAATCTACTGGGATGCAAGACATGAGCAAGCCAAAAGGACTGGGCCGCGGCTTGGACGCGCTGCTTGGCGCCGGCGACGCGCCGCGCGACGCGCTCGCCACCTTGCCGGTGGGCCGCATTCGCCCCGGCAAGTACCAGCCGCGCACCCGCATGGGCCAGGAAGCTCTCGCCGAGCTCGCCGCGTCCATCAAGTCGCAGGGCTTGATGCAGCCGGTGCTGGTGCGGCCGGTGGACCGCGACCGCTACGAACTGATCGCGGGCGAGCGGCGCTGGCGCGCGGCACAAATGGCTGGCCTGCAGGAGATCCCGGCACTGGTGCGGGAGGTGCCCGACGAATCGGCGCTGGCGATGTCGCTGGTCGAAAACATACAGCGCGAGAACCTCAATCCGATGGAAGAAGCGGCCGGACTGCAGCGGCTGGTCGACGAATTCCGCATGACGCACGAACAGGCCGCGGACGCCGTCGGCCGTTCGCGCAGTGCCACCACCAACCTGCTGCGCTTGCTGCGCCTTGCCAAGCCGGTGCAGGCAATGGTGATGGAGGGGGTGCTCGAAATGGGCCATGCGCGCGCGGTGCTGGCGCTCGAAGGCGCGCGCCAGATCGAAGC
>JANNTQ010000018.1:0-2151 GCA_031394435.1 Betaproteobacteria bacterium | reverse complement strand
GTCAAGGACCTGAAGAAGAAACTCCGCAAGCGCACGGTCACCAGCGGCTGCGGCCAGGGCACGATGTTCGGCAGCCTGATGGACGAGATCGACCAGGTGAAGTTGCGCAAGGACGTCACGCTCGCCGACGAGCAGCTGTTCACGCTCATCGACAAGGTGCGCAAGTACGAAACCATCTACAAGCAGGCGGGCGCGGTGCACGGCTGCGCGCTCGCCTCGCGCGAGGGCGAGATCCTGATGTTCGTCGAGGCTGTCGGCCGCCACAACGCCGTGGACGCCATTGCCGGCTTCATGTGGCTGGAAGCCATCGACGGCTCGGACAAGGTGTTCTACACCACCGGGCGGCTCACCTCGGAGATGGTGATCAAGTGCGCGCAGATGCAGATTCCATTCCTCGTCTCGCGCTCGGGCCTCACGCAGATGGGCTATGAGATTGCGCACAAGACCGGCATCACCATGCTCGGCCGCGCCAGCGGCCGGCACTACCTTGCCTTCACCGGCCGGCAGCGGCTGCTGCGCACCGCGCCGCAGCCCACTGCCCTCGCCTAGGAGAAAGACAATGCTCGAACTGTATTTTGCGCCTGGCGCCTGCTCCTTCGTGCCGCACGTCGGCCTCGAAGCGGTCAAGGCGGCGACCGGGGAGGACTTCAAGCCCAACCTGGTCAAGCTGCACAAGGGCGAGAACATGACGCCGGAATACCTCGCCATGAACCCCAACGGCCAGGTGCCGGTACTGGTGGTGGACGGCAAGCCGCTCAACCAGATCGTGGCAATCTGCGACTACCTCGACCGGCGCTTTCCGCAGGCTGGACTGCTGCCCGCCGATGCGTGGGCGCGCGTACAGGCACTGTCGCAGCTCGCGTGGATGAACAACACCGTACACCCTACATTTTCACGCTGGTTCCGCACCGGATACTTCGCCGAGAGCGAAGCCGCGCAGGCCGAAGTGAAGAAGCTCGCCGCCGCGCATTTTCGCAAGCAACTGGAGCGCATCCAGGAGTGGAGCAAGGCAGCGGCGCCCTACTGGTTCGGCGCGCGCGTGAGTTTCCACGATGCCTATGCATACACGCTGCTGCGCTGGGGGGGCTACGCCGGCGTCGACCCGGACTCGTTGCCTGCCTACAAGGCCTACATCGAGCGCGTCGTGCAGGCGCCTCCGGTGGCGGCCGCGCTTGCGGGCGAGCGCGTCACGCTGGACACCTACAGGAAGGCGGCCTAGGAAGCGGGCGCCGGCTGCGCGGCGCGCAGCTTGCTCTCCACGAGCGCGTCGCGCGACGGGAAGAACAGGCTCACCGCGAGCATGCCCGCGGCGAGCGCTGCGAGCACCAGGAACACGTTGCTGAAGCCGCCCGCGGACCGATGCAGCACGGCGATCATCGGCACCGCCACCGAGGCGACGCCGAGCGACACTACGTAGCGCACCGCCAGCACGCGCGCGCGATACTCGTCGGCGCAGTACCTGCCGACGATGGCGTCGTTGAGGGGGATCTGGCCGAAGACCGCCAGCATCATGAGGACGGCCGCGCCGAGCATCGCCCAGCCTTGCAGGTTCGCCGCCAGTGCGAGCAGCGGGATCTGCGCCAGCGCCACGCCGATCATCAGGCGCTTCAACTCGAAGCGATCGATCAGCGCGCCCATCGCCACCTGCGCAAACGCCGCCACCGTGTACACGATGGCCACCAGCACGCCGACGCCGAAGTTGGTCTGCGTCAGCGCCTGCAGCCGCTCGTCGAACACCTTGGGCATGGAAACCGTGGTGGAGTTGAAGATGATGCCGCCGCAGGCGGTGGCGACCAGCAGCACGGCGAAAATCCGTCCCATGGTGCGGCCGTCGACGTGCAAGCCGATGCCCTTCGAGGTCTTCTTCACCTTTCCCGGATCCCGCACCAGGAGGAGGAATCCCACGCCCGCAGCGATGCAGGCGAGGCCGGGCACGAAGAAGGCGGCGCGCCATCCGGCGAAATCCACCAGCGCCCCGGTGAACAGTGCCGCCGCCGCCAGGCCCAGGTTGCCCCACAAACCATTCCAGCCCAGCGTGCGGCCTATCTTTTCCGGAGAAGCCACCAGCATGGCGATGCCGACCGGGTGATAGATCGCCGCGAAAGCGCCGGTCAGCATGAGGCCGCCGGCGATGTGCCACGGCGACTGGGC
>JANNTQ010000062.1:0-7956 GCA_031394435.1 Betaproteobacteria bacterium | reverse complement strand
AAGGCTCGGCCTGCGGCCGCTGCATGAAGACCTGCCCCTACAACCGCGAGGACCTCGTCGAATCGGAACGGCTGCTATGGCTGTCGGTCGAGGTGCCGGAATCTCGCCGCGCGCTGATTGACTACGACGACGCCGTGGGCGGCGGGCAGCGCAACCCGGTAAAGCGCTGGTGGTTCGACCTGGAGATCGTGGATGGCGTGGCGGTGAAGCCAGCGGCTGCGAACGAGCGCGACCTCGATTTCACTCGCACCGAGAAGCTGGCGAAAGCGCAGAAACTCGCGTTCTTCCCACCTCATCTGCAGCCGAAGGGCGGCACCACGCTCATACAGGTGGTGCCGATAGACCGCGAGGCAGGGCTCGCGGCCTATGCGGCGGCGGAATCGCCACTGGCGGCGCGCAAGCGCAGGAAGTGAGAGGTCTGCGTGTCATCTTCCTAAAATGACGGCAAAGATGGGACCAACCCCTGCGGCATAGGGAGAGCCTCGCGCTGGGGCGAGCGCGCCAGTCGTCGCGTGCATCTCGTAAACTGAAACGTCGTTCGAGCCGCCGTTCGCCACGTAGACAAAACGGCCCGTCGGATCAACAGCTACGCTACGAGGACCCTCGCCCGCTGGAAAGGGTGAGCCTGGCACGGCCATGAGCGCGCCTGTCCGCGCATCAATGGCATATGCCGATACTGTGCCGGAGTCCGTATTCGCCACGTACACGTACCTTCCCTTGGGTTCGACCGTGACCCCGCGAGGGTTCTTTGCCGCCGCATAGGGGGAACCGGGGACGGCCGAGAGCGACCCCGTACGGGCGCTGACGGTGTAGGCAGAAATGGTATTGGAGCTCGCGTTCGCGACGTAGATGGACTTGCCGGCAGGTGCGATGGCGATGGCTCGAGGATTCTGTCCCGCCGCAAAGGGCGAACCGGCCACCGGCTTCAGGGCGCCTGTCTCTTCGTCAATCGCATACGCGGAGAGGTTGTGGGAAACCAGATTGCCAACGTAAAGGAATCCCCCGTTTGGATGAATGGCGGCGGGCGAGGGGCGCTCCCCCGCGGAAAAAGGAGAACCGGGAAGAGCGCGCAGTGCAGCAGCACCACGCCCAATGGCGTACGCGGCAACGCCGTTGGCGGTCATGTTTGTCACGTAGAGGAAGCGACCTGTTGGATGAACCGCCGCGCTAACCGGGAAATTCCCGGTGTCGAAGGGCGAGCCGCTGAGGGGCGTCAACTCTCCATTGGTGGCGTTGATGCGGTGGGCGGTGATCGTCCCTGGGCTCGAGTTGGTGACGAAGAGGGTTGTGCCCTTTGGGTCGGCTGCGGCGGAGTAAGGGGCTTCCCCTGTCTTGAAAGGCGAACCTGTCAAGACTGTCAGTGCGCCGTCTCTTGGATCAACGCGGAAGGCCGAAATTTCGGCCGAGCCATTGTTGATGACATAGAGGAACGCGCCCCGAACATCCATCGGAGGGGAAACGTCAGCGGCCGAGATAGCTGCGTGGCCCGCGAACATGACGAGAAGCCCGATAACTTCTGCGCCCACGCTGTTGAACTTGCCCAGGTACGGTTTCATGGATCGCTGATCATTTCACCAGAAGGGTGGAAGGATACGCCGCGTGCCAGCCAAACCAGAATGCCCGGTGCGCGGAAAGCCGCGCGAGTGTCCTGCCGCCAGGCCCGGCGAGCTTGTCCTCTGCCACCTTCCAGGCGCCGCCGGAGCGGTCGCGGGCCGTGGCTTTCCCGTCCCAGCTGGCGAAGCGCACACCGGCAGTCTCATAAACACGGTTCGCGCCGCTCGCGTCGGTGAGAACGACGAATTGCTGGCCGCCCAGCTGGCCGTGATGCACCGGGTTCTGGCGCAGGAACTCCGCCGCAATGGCCAGCGGCTCGGTCCCCGGAAAGCGTAGCGCAAGCACCTCGGCCTTGTTCGGCAGCCGGCTGTCGAGCTTCGGCACGCCGAACATCAGCTGGTCGGTGGCGAAATACTCGCGGTAGGCCGCACCTTCGCTGTAGTCGCGCTGGTGGCCGGTGTCGAGCGACAGCACCAGCGTTTGCGGGTGGCGCTTCTTCCATTCCTTCCAGGTCGTGGTGACGATGTGGAGCAGCTTGAGCTCGATGCCCTTGCCCGCGAGCGGACCGACGACCGGCGTTCCGGTGAGCGTGGACCACAGCGACTTGGTGGCGTGGTCGTACATGAGCTTGTTCGAGCGGTACAGGAAACCGCTGGTGCCGAGCTCATGGTGCACGCCGTCGATGGTGACGTCGTACAGCAGCATCGCGCCGCACAGCGTGCAGTACACGCCGTTCAGCGGGCGCCCCGCGATCGTGTCGCGCACCATCTCGTGCCAGGCGATGATGCGCTTCGGATAGGCGCGCACGTCACCGTCGATCGCGATGCCGAAGACGATATTGTCGTCGGCGAGATAGCGCGCTTCGCGCGCCCGGATCATCTTCGGCCTGACCAGCGGCGGGATGCCGTCGCGCCAGACCCCGCCCCAGCGGATCTCGTCCAATCGAATCGCGGTCTTGGGGCGGCCGGCGAAGTACTCGCGAAAGCGCGGATCGACCTGCTCGTAGAGCGCGGCCTTGAATTCGGCGTAGTCGGGATGCGCCGCGGCCTCCATCGACCAAAGCCACCGGTACCACTCGTCGAGGTCGCCACCGAACGACTTGCCGGAAACCTGCGCCAGCAGGGTCAGAATGCCGATCTGCACGTCCCGCGAACGCGCAAAGCCGATGGACTCCAGCAGCATGGCGGCGTATTCGTGCCGCCAGCCTTCGCGGATGCGCTTGAGCGAGCCCTGCGCGGCCGCGGCGTTCTCGTTCAGCAACCCGTAGAACGCCGCCAGCGGCAACACCTCCTGCGCGCGTGCAGGAAGGCTCGCGATGCCGAGCGCAAAGGCCAGTAGGGCCGACGCGAGAGCGCGCATTACTTCTTCATCATCCCGTCTTTTTTCATCATCTCCTCCTTCTTCATCATTTCTTCTTTTTTCATCATTTCGTCCTTCTGCATGTCCGAGGCGCAACCGCCCGCCGCAAGCGCCACTACACCCGCCACCGCCAGTGCCAAGAGCTTGGTCATGTCATTTCCCTCGTGGTTGTAACAACGAAAATCAGACGCATGCAGGTCATCATCCGGCGCCTCCTCACGCAACAGACCCGTAGCGGGCCGAATTCCTTGCAAGCCGCGTCCAGACAAGGTGATCCAGCGACAGCTTGCCGGGGCCGTGGCAGAGCGTGACGAGAAGGAGCAGCCCCCAGTAGAAGTGCGACATCAGCGCGGACTCGTTCGTCTTCAACACGTGCCAGAAAGAAACCACGGCGACAACGTTGACGACTGAAAGCGAAAGCGCGGCGAAGCGGGAGGCGAGGCCGAGGGCCAGGAGCGGCGGGAAGGCAAGCTCGCCGAAGGTCCCCAGCCAAGCCGCCAGCTCCGGCGGCAGCAGCGGCACCCGGTACTCGTTCTCGAAGAGATAGAGCGTCCCGTCCCAGCTTCGTACCTTGACCAGCCCGGACTTGAAGAAGACGTCGGCGACATAGAGCCGGATGGACAGGTCGACAAGGTGGCCCAAAGCCTGCAGCGCGCCGAGGGCGCGGACGATGGCTGTCATAAGGTAAGGACTCCGACCTCCACCCAGCGGGCAAGCGCCAGCGAGGCATCGAAGGCCGGGTCGGCTGCGATGGCGGATTCGAGCGCCTCCGCCAGCGTCTCGCCGGCCGCCGCGGCTTCGAGGAAGCGGAAATCGCCGGGCGCCAGCGAGCGGACCTGCACGCGCCAGCGCGGACGGTGCACGACGATCCGGTCCGGACCGCAGGCGAGATCGACGTCCAGGGGCCCTTCGTGGCCGTCCTGGTGCACCTGCCAGATGCGCCCGAGCGGCCAGCGCGAAGCGAGCAGGGCGCACGGCGGCGCGAGCCGGAAGCGAGGATTCTCCGGCAGGGCCGTCCTGAAATCGAACGGCGCGGGGTCAGCCGCGTAGTGGGAGCGGTGCGCGAGCCATTCCATCCGGGCGACATCCGGCAAGTACGGCAGGTCCAGGGTATGCGGGAAAGTTTCGACGAACTGCGCCAGGTCGCCACCGAACTCGTTCAGGTCGCCGCTGGCCGACGGGCAGGCGAGCGCAAACTGGCGCGCCAGGCCTTCGAAGAATTCCGCCCCGACAAGCTTGCGCACGATGGGATAGGCGCCGGCGAGGGCCTTGCTCCAGTTGCCGAAGACGTTGCCGCGGTAGACCTGCATTCCCGCAGGGCCTCCCGGAGAGAGAAGGGCGGCGCCGAACTGCGCCTGCCGTTCAGGCAGCGAGAGCATCACGGACCTCCATCAGCGCTTGCGCCTTTGCCGCCTCGCCGGCGAGCACCTCGAGCGCCGGAATTTCCGTGTCCCATTCGATCAGGGTCGGCACCGGGCCGAAGCGCGCAAGCGCGGCTTCGTAGAGCCGCCAGACCGCCGGAGCGATCCGGTCGCCGTGGTGGTCGATCAGCAGCTTGCCGGACACCAGGTGGCCGGCGAGATGAATTTCATCGACGGCATCGATTTTTTCCATTTGCGCGAACGCGTCGCTGCCGAGATTGTTCTGGTTCACGTACAGATTGTTGACGTCGAGCAGCACGCCGCAGCCCGTGCGGCGCGCGAGCTCGGCGATGAACTCGCCCTCCGACATGTCGCCTTGCAGCGCGACGTAGGCCGAGACGTTCTCGACCAGGATGCGGCGGCCGAGGACTTCCTGCATCCGCTCGACGCGGCCGGCGACCAGCCGCAGCGCCTCGCCGGTGTAGGCGAGCGGCAGAAGATCGTTGAAATGGCGGCCGGAGGCGTACCCCCAGCACAGGTGCTCCGATACCAGCGCCGGGTCGATCCAGTCCGCGAGTCCCTTGAGCTTCGCCAGGTGCGCATCTGAGAAGCCCGTTGCCGAGCCCAGGCCGAGGCCCACTCCGTGCAGGCTGACCGAAAAGTCCGCGCGCACGTGCTCGAGCACGTGCCGGTCGTAGCCGCCGGCGCCGAAGTAGTTCTCGCTGTGTACTTCGACCCAGCCGACCGCGGGCCGCGCGCCCAGGAAGTCCGCGTAGTGCGGGGCGCGCAGCCCGATTCCGGCGCTTGGACGGCGCAAGCTCAGCCCTTCTTGTCTTTCATCATCATCTTGCCCTCCGTGAGGCTGCCGCCCATCTCCGCGCAGGTCCCGTCCTTCACCATCTTGAAGTCGAAGGGGTCGTTGTCCTTCTTCGACTGCCCGGCGCACGAATGCCCCGCCTTGCTGTTGGCGCAGTCATTCTGGCCGGCCTTCGACACGCCCCAGCACTTTTCCTGCTTCGCCTTGTCCTGCGCCATGGCACCGGCGCTGGCGCCGAGCGCAAACAGCCCGGCCACCGCGGCCGCCACCAGAGTCTTCTGATCCACAGTGTTTCTCCTTTATGGGTTGGGGCCCCGGGAGCAGGGCCGTGCCGGTTCGTCGCCCTGCCTGCACCCACATTACGCCCGCTGCGATATTTTTCGGGCATGTAAGCTTCGCCGCCCGGCGCGGGTCTATTACGGGATGGCGACAGCGGAAACCGAGGATCTGGCGCGCTGGCGGCCGCAGCTCATGGCATTCGCCCTGCGGCGCATGCGCAACCGGGAGCAAGCCGAGGACGCGGTGCAGGAGGCGCTGGTGGCGGCGCTGGAGGGGTTGCACCGTTATTCGGGAGAATCCTCGCTCAGCACCTGGCTCTTCGGTATCCTCAAGCACAAGATCGTGGACGGATTCCGCCGTGCACCGCGCGAGGAG
Organism: Betaproteobacteria bacterium; assembly: GCA_031394435.1. Taxonomy (GTDB): domain Bacteria; phylum Pseudomonadota; class Gammaproteobacteria; order Burkholderiales; family SG8-39; genus JAABQT01. Next base: position 2,211 of record JANNTQ010000062.1, on the reverse strand, counting down.
CCCCTGGAACCGAACGAGGAACAGCTGCTGCACGAAGGGCCCGGCCCGGAGCAGGCTTGCGCCAGTCGCAGCGCGCTGGGCGTGATCGAGCGCAGCCTGGGCCGCCTGCCGAGCAAATCCGCGCATGCCTTCGTCCTGCGCGAAGTGCTCGGCATGGATACGCCCGAAGTGTGCCGCACGTTGCAGGTGACGCCGACGCACTGCTGGGTGCTGGTGCACCGGGCGCGGGAACGCCTGCGCTGCTGCCCCGACATCGCCCAGCTCGCCGCCGAGGCCGGCTAGTGGGCTTCGAAGACCTGGTCCGCACCCATGCCGCAGATCTTTTTCGCTACGCCTATTGGCTCACCCGCGACCGGCAGCAGGCCGAGGACGTGGTGCAGGAAGCGCTGCTGCGCGGCTGGCGCGCGTTTCCGCGCCTGCGCGAGCGCGCCGCGGCCAAGTCCTGGCTGTTCTCCATCGTGCGCAACGAATTCCTGCGCGCACTTGGCGCCGCTGCGCCGCCCGCCGAAAGCCTCGACGGCGTGGATCTGCCCGACGAGCGCCAGGACCTGTTCGGCGTCGAGATGCGCGATGCGATCCTCGCGCTGCCGGCGTCCTACGCCGAGCCGCTTGCGCTGCAGGTGCTGGGCGGTTTCAGCTGCGCCGAGATCGCGCAAATGCTCGGCACCTCCGAGGGCGCCGTGATGACGCGGCTTTCGCGCGCGCGGCAGGCGCTTAGGCGCCTGGTGGCGCCGCGGGAACGCGCAGGAGGCCGCACTTGAACTGCCTCGACTATCGCCGGCAGCTGCTCACGGGCGCGGGCGAGACCGACGCCATGCGCGTGCACCGCTTGCAGTGCGCGGGCTGTGCCGCCGAATGGCAGGAGCACGCGGCGTTCGAAGACGCGCTGCGCGACGCGCTGTTGGTGCCGGCGCCGCAAGGCTTTGCAGATCGCATGGCGACCGCCCAGGTCGCGCGCCGGCGCAAGTTCCTCGCCGCGGCGGCTACCGCGCTGGTCGCGGTCGGCGCCGGCGGCTATGCCTGGCTTGCGCGCCAGGACCCGCTCGCGCTCGCCTGCATCGACTGGGTCATGAAGGAGGAAGCCAAGTCGATCATGATGGGTGCCATGCCGCGGGCGGAAGCCGAAATCGCGCTCGCCTCGACAGTACCGCTTGAGCGCCTGGAGAGCCTGGGGCAAGTAAAGCACATCGGCCCGTGCCCGTTCAACGGCGCGACCGCCTACCACGTGGTGCTGGCGGTGCCGCAGGGCAAGGTGACGCTGCTGGTGATGCCGTCCTCGCCGATGCGCGGCAAGCGTTACGCGGTCAAGGAAGGCATGCACGCGACCGTGGTGCCCATGAAGAGCGGCAGCGTCGGCATCGTGGGTGCGGACGCGGACGTCGTGGAGAGCGTGGCAGGGGCGCTGCGCGCTTAGGCCGCGTCGCGCAGCGCGTAGGCCGGGCCGTTGGCGATGCGCTCGAAGTAGGAGCGGTGGGCATCCGACCCCGGCGGCCACTGCGAAACGAAACGCCGTTCCCAGGCCGCCGTGTCGTAACGTAGCGCAATCCCTTCGACGTACAGATTGCCGCAGCGCGCGCCGTAGAGCGCGTCGCGGCTCGGCGACAGCGAGATCCGGGTGGCAAGGCCGTAGAGCTCGCCGGCAAAATTCGGCATTCCGGCGGCGCCGTTGTTGACTAGGATGCGGTCGCCGGCGAAGCGGCGCAGCACCGGCAGGCAGGTATGGCTCGAAGCGAAGATGCTCACGCCGGCGCGCGTGAAGGCCGATTCGGCCCGTAAGCGGCCTTCCGTCGTCGACAGCACCTCCTGCGAGAAATTCCATCCGGCAAGCGACTCGGCGTCGCCATGCACGATGCCCACGCGCTCCTCCCCGACCTGCGCCACGAGATGCATGGGCAGCGCCGCCAGGTTCGACAGGTCCCGCCGCGAGTTGCGCGCGGCCGCGCGCAATCGCTCCATGATCCGGTTGGAATGTTCCACCGTCGCGTCCCCGACCCAGTCGGGATAGGCGCAGCCGCAACCGACCCCGTCCCCGGGCGCGGCGATCTCGGTTTCGACGTTGCCGCGAATCGCGTGCCAGCCGAGCACGGCTTCGTCAATGAGTTCGAAATCCTCCGGCGCGACGTCGAACCAGTGGAAGTCGCCGTTGAACACCAGTGCCTTGTTGCCGGGTTCGGCGGCGTAGGCGTCGAGCAGGGCCTCGAGCGCGTAGGG
>JANNTQ010000254.1:0-5331 GCA_031394435.1 Betaproteobacteria bacterium | reverse complement strand
TATCGCGTCACCGACGTCATCGGCACCAGCCCGAACTCGTGGGAGGACGCGGCGCGCAACGCGGTGAAAGTGGCGGCCAAGTCACTGCGCGACCTGCGCATCGCCGAGGTCACCAAGCTCGACGTGAAAGTGGAGAACGGCAAGGTAACGCAGTTCCGCACCCGGCTCTCGCTCTCCTTCAAGTACGGCACCTGATTGGGGTTCTCCGCGGTAGTGCGCGTCACCGGCAGCGCGGGCCGCTTCGAGGATTTCCAGGAGCGCGTCCGCTGGCTGCTGGTGCGCGACGTCGATGCCGAGCCCTATACCGAGCACCACGGGCCCGGGCGTCTCGAGTACCGTTTCGAGCTGAGCAAAGGCCTGCCGTTCCCGGTTTTCGTCACCGCCACCGCCGAGTACCCGGAGTTGCACGTCGAGGTGCAGTGGGACAAGGACGGCGCGCGCGGCGGCGCGGCGATCGAAGGCGGCAGGCTGGTGGACAAGTGGACGGGCGAGCAGCGCCCGGCCTGAGCTTTCAGCCGCGGCGGTTGGCCGCGTCCCAGTGCCTTTCGAGGTTCGCGATCAGCGCCGGGCTGAAGTGGCAGTGCGCCTGCTCGCGCGCGTACACCGCCATGTAGCGCCGGAAGGTGTCGAGCGGCTCCTCGCCGGCGCGAAACGCGCGCCGGTTGCCAGCGGCGCTGACCACGCCTGAGTCGGTGAGGTGACTGATGGTGCGATCGATTGCCTGATCCATGCCGGCCGCAGGAACGATCTCGTCGCAGATTTTCCTGCCCTCGGGCGAGGCGCAGTCCAGGCGCCGCTCGGCAAGGATCGCCTGGCGCGCGATGCGCGCGCCGACGAAGCGCGGCAGCCTGAGGTTCGCCGCGCCCGGGATGATGCCTTCCTTGCGCGCGGGCAGCGTCATGTAGGCATCGTCCGCCGCGATCACATAGTCCATGGTCAGCAGGATCTGGCAGTGCCCGCCGATGGCGAAGCGCTCTACCGCCGCCAGCCAGGGCTTCTCGATGCAGTTCTCTTCGGGCGACGCATCGGGCAGCGCGAGGCCGCGGTACAGCTTGTTGACGAAGCCAAGGTCCCGGATCAGGTACCACAGGAAGCGGATCTTTCCCTGATACAGGTGCGTCAGGTTGATGCCCGCGCCGAACACGCGCTGGCCGGCGTGCTTGGTATGGGTGACCGTGTCGCCGCGCAGCACGCACAGCTCGGACTTGCGGTCGAGCAGCGCCACGTCCACCGCGATCTCCGTGCCGTCGAGCGTGGACTCGTCCTCGGCATTGAGAAACCTCGGGTTGCGCAAGGTCAGCACCACGGCCTTGCCCCGGCGCTCGAGGTGCGCGCCGGCGAGGGACAGCTCGCCTTTCGCTTCGAACTGCGCGAGATGCGCGCGCGAGTCCGCGCGCGGCAGCAACATAGCGTGGCACAGGTGCCTGCCGGCCGCGGGGTCGGACAGCACCGACGCAAGGAACGCGCCCTGCGCCTTCTCCAACCCCTGCTTGTCGCGTTGGGCGAGGCGCGCCTCGGCCGCGAGTTCATGCGCGCCGGGCACCAGGCCGGGATAGCGCTCCGCCGCCAGCCGGCACAGCTCGTCGAGCCGCACGAAGCGCGTGCGTCCCGCGGTCAGGGCGTCGTAGGCGGCGAGCGGAGCGTTGGGGGGCTGGGCCAAGGCCACAGTCTACCGAAAAGCCGCCGCCGGCTGGACAATCGCTGCCCAGGCAGGTAATTTACTGCTTCGGCAGCTATTTAGGAGTCGGCATGGGACTGTACCGGGCGAACAGCTACCGGGTCGAGGACAGCGTCGGCTACCTGGTGACGCGCGTGCGTGCGTCGATCTTCGCCGCCGTGGACCGCGAGCTGGCGCCCTGGGGCATCTCGGCCGCGCAGGGCTCGATCCTGATCTATATCGCGCACGGCCGCGGCAACCGCGCTGCCGACATCGCGCGCGACTACGACTACGACACCGGCTCGATGACGCGCATGGTAGAGCGCCTCGCCGCCAAGCGCCTGCTGCGCCGCATGGCGGACGAGGACGACCGGCGCGTGCTGCGCCTCGAGTTGACCGCCGCGGGGCGCAAGCTCACCGAGCAGATGGCGGTGATGGCGGCCAAGGTGCTCAACCAGCATCTGCGCGGCTTCAGCCGCGCCGAGCTCGACCAGCTGAAGGCGCTCCTCAACAGGATGCTGGACAACCGTGGCTAGCCGGCGCCGCACGCTGCTGGTCCTGCTGCTGCTGTTCGCGGCAACGGGCGCCGCCTGGGCGGCATGGTGGCACAAGGTAGGACGTTTCTATGAGTCCACCGACAACGCCTACGTGGCCGGCAACCTGGTGGAAGTCACGCCACAGGTGGCGGGCACCGTGATCGCCATCGGCGCGGACGACACCGACCGCGTGCAGGCCGGACAGACGCTGGTGCGGCTGGACGCGGCGGATGCGCAGGTGGCGCTCGACCAGGCGGAGGCCGAGCTCGCGCGCGCGGTGCGCGAGGTGCGCACGCTGTATGCCAATAACCTGGCGCTGGAGGCCAGCGTGCGTGTGCGTGAAGCGGAGCTGCAGCGCGCCGAGGAGGGGCTTGCCCGCCGCGCCTCGCTCGCCGAGAAGGGCATGGTGACGCGCGAGGATTTCGACAACGCGCGCTCCGGGGCCGCCGCCGCGCGCGCTGCACTGGCCGCGGCGCGCGAGCAGCTGAGCTCCAACCGCACGCTGACCGACCGGGTGCGGCTGGAGGAGCATCCGAACGTGATGCGCGCCGCGGCGCGCGTGCGCGAAGCGTTCCTTGCGCTCAAGCGCGTCGAGATTCCGGCGCCGGTCGGCGGCTACATCGCACGCCGCTCGGTGCAAGTGGGGCAGCGCGTGGCGCCCGGTGCGCCGCTGATGGCCATCGTGCCCCTCGAAGACCTGTGGGTCGACGCCAACTTCAAGGAAGTGCAGTTGCGCGAGATGCGCATCGGCCAGCCGGTGCTCCTTAGCGCCGACCTGTACGGCAGCAAGGTCGAATACCGCGGCAAGGTGGCCGGGCTGGCGGCCGGCACCGGCGGCGCCTTCGCGCTGCTGCCGCCGCAGAACGCCACCGGCAACTGGATCAAGGTGGTGCAGCGGCTGCCGGTGAGGATTTCGCTCGACGCGGAAGACCTGCGCAAGCACCCGTTGCGCATCGGGCTGTCGATGAGAGCCGAGGTCGAGATCCGCGATGCGAGCGGCGCGCAGCTGGCCAGCGCGCCGCGCAGCGGGTCGGCCTACGCCACGCAGGCGTTCGCGGCGCCGGCCACGGAAGCCGAGGCGCGCGTGCGCGCGATCATCGCCGCGCACCGGTGAGCGCGCCGATCGGAGTAACTGCAGTCATCCCCGCGCCCTTGGCCGGGGCCGAGCGCATGCTCGGCGCGGTGATGCTCGCCGTGGCCACCTTCATGGTGGTGCTGGACATCACGGTGGCCAACGTCTCCGTCGCCACCATCTCCGGCGACCTCGGCGTGAGCGCCACGCAAGGCACCTGGATCGTCACCTCCTACGCTGCGGCGCAGGCCATCGCCATGCCGCTCACCGGCTGGCTGACGCGGCGCTTCGGCCAGGTGCGCCTGATCGTGGCCTCGGTGCTGCTGTTCACCGCGGCGTCGTGGCTGTGCGCCCTCGCGGAGAGCATCGAGACGCTGGTCGCCTTCCGTGTGCTGCAGGGGCTGGTGGCGGGCCCCATGGTGCCGGTGTCGCAGTCGATGCTCCTCGCCACGTTCGGGCCGGGCGGCGCCGGCACCGCGCTCGCCATCTGGGCGATGACCGCGACGCTGGCGCCGATCAGCGGGCCGATCATCGGCGGCTATATCACCGAGCAGATTTCCTGGCCGTGGATCTTCTACATCAATGTGCCGGTCGGGCTGCTCTGCGGCGGCATGATCTGGCTGCTGTACCGCGAGCGCGAGACGCCCAAGCAGCGCGTGCCGATCGACGTAGTCGGATTGCTGCTGCTCGCGGTCTGGGTGGGCGCGCTGCAGGTGATGCTGGACAAGGGCAAGGAACTGGACTGGTTCGCCTCCGGCGAGATCATCGCGCTCGCCTGCGTCGCCGTGGTGGGCTTCGCGCTGTTCCTTGCATGGGAGCTGCTCGACAACCCGCATCCCATCGTGGACCTGCACTTGCTGAGCGACCGCGATTTCTGGACCGGCACCGCCACCCTGTCGGTGGGGTACGCCGTGTTCTTCGGCGCCATCGTGGTGCTGCCGCTGTGGCTGCAGTCCTCCATGGGCTACTCGCAGACCTGGGCGGGTCTGATGATGATGCCCTTCGGCATCCTCGCCCTCGTGCTCGCGCCCATCATCGGCAGGACCGTGCACGTGGTGGACGCGCGGCTGGTCGCCTGCATCGGCTTCCTGATCTTCGCGCTGGTGTCGTTCATGCGCGCGGGTTTCAACCTCGAGGCCGACTGGGCCAGCATCGCGCTGCCCATGCTCATCCAGGGCGCGGGGAACGTGATGTTCTTTCTGCCCTTGACCGTGCTGGCATTGCGCGGCATGTCGCCCGAGCGCATGCCGGGCGCTACCGGGCTGCAGAACTTCCTGCGCTACATGGGCGGCGCGGTGGGCGCCTCACTGGCGATCACGCTGTGGGACGACCGCGCCAAGCTGCACCGTGCGCAGCTCGCCGAGCACGTGGTGCGCGGCGATCCGGCTACCGAGGGCGCGCTCGCCGCGCTGCAGGCGCGGGGTTTTTCGGCGGACCAAGCGCTGGGGCGCATCGATGTCGCGCTCGACGCGCAGGCGCGGATGCTCTCCACCATCGACCTGTTCTGGCTCTCGGGCGTGCTGTTCCTCGCGCTCGCCGTGCTGGTATGGCTGGCGAACCCGCCGCGCGCCGCTGCTAAGATGGTGGCAAGCACAGGGAGCCAAGAGTGAAAGACTTCACCCCCACCGCGCGCACGAAGATCAGGCGGCTGCCGAAAAGAGCGCGCTACGACCGCGGCACGGTCTATTCGATCCTTGACGCGGGGTTCGTGTGCCACATCGGCTACGTGATCGGCAAGCATCCTTTCGTCACACCGACTGCCTACTGGCGCGAGGGCGACTCCGTCTACTGGCACGGCTCGTCGAAAAGCCGCATGCTGATGGCGCTGGAAAAGAGCCCCAGCGTCTGCCTGACGGTGATGCACCTCGACGGCCTGGTGGTGGCGCGCTCGGGCTTTCACAAGTCGATGAACTACCGCTCGGTGATGCTGTTCGGCAAGCCTTACAAAGTGACCGAGCCGCAGGAGAAGCTGGCCAAGATGGCGGCTTTCGTCGAACGTTTGTATCCGGGGCGCTGGAAAGAATTGCGGCCGGTAAGCAAGCAGGAGCTCAAGTCGACGACGCTGC
>JANNTQ010000228.1:0-2120 GCA_031394435.1 Betaproteobacteria bacterium | reverse complement strand
CACTGCGCGATCACCTCCGGCACCGCCGCGGCGGGCACCATGATAAAGGCGTGGTCGATGGCGCCGGGGACCGATCTCACGTCGGGATAGGCCTGGACGCCCAGGATCTCGCTGCGGCCGGGATTCACCGGAAAGACGCGGCCGCCATATCCGTGCTGCTTCAGGAACCGCTGCGGGCGCGAGTTGTTCTTGGCGGGATCGGCGGACGCGCCCACCAGCGCTATCGAGCGCGGGGCGAAGAGTGCCTGGGCAAGTCGCGACGGCTCAGCGTCAGTCATGACAGGGGTCTACCTGCCGCCTGCCACGCGCACGGTCTTCCCCGCCTTCGCCGATTTCAGGACAGCTTCGAGCACCGCGGCGCCGTGCTCCTCGTCGCCGCCGGGAACCGCGAGCGGGCGCTTCGCCTCTATGGCGTGCGCAAAATTCTCCAGTTCCGCGCGCTCGGTGCTGACTTGCGGGAACGTCACCACCTCCGGTTTGTGATGGACCAGCAGGTTTTCCGGGTTCACGTAGCACACTCTCATTTCCCACGTGGTGAGGTGCTGGACATCACCGACTTCGACCCAGCCCCTGGACCCGAACACCTGCATGCGCCAGGTTTCCGCCGTGGCGAGCACCGTGCCGAGATACCCGCTCGCGCCGCTGGCAAATCGAAACAGCATCGAGGTCGTGTCGTCGAGGCCGTAATCGAGTGCGCGCCGTAAGCTTTGCGCGTGCACGGAGGCGATGTGCCCGGCGAGATAAAGGTAGGCGTCCACCGTGTGCACGCCGCGCCCGGTCATGCCGCCCGCCGGGCCTTCCTTGCGCTCGTGGCGCCAGTGACCCCTGGGAAAGCGATAGGCGCTGGGGCCGCAGAAGTTGCCTTCGACGTGCAGGAGCTTGCCGAGCCGCCCGTCGTCCAGCATGCGCTTGATCTCCCGCAGCGCCGGCTGGAAGCGCCAGTTGTAGCCGACGGCGAGCGTTACGCCGGCGGCGGCGCAGGCGCGCACCGCGGCGCGCGCGCTGGCGTGCGTCAGCGCGAGCGGCTTCTCGGTGAACTCGGGCTTGCCCGCTTTCGCCGCCGCCACGACCTGGCGCGCGTGCTGCGTGTGCGGCGTCGCGAGCACCACTGCGGCCACCTTCGGGTCGGCGAGGATTTTCTCGTACGAGTCGTAGAGCGGAAATCCCTGCTCGCGCGCGTATGCTTCGGCCTTCTGGACGGTGCGCGTGGCGCCGGCAACAAACCGGATCGCTGCGCTCTTGCCCTGCACGCTGTTGACTAGGTTCTGGCCCCAGCGGCCGAGCCCTATGATGGCGGCTCTGACCATGCATCCTCGGTAACGGCGCCCGACCAGGGCGACATCACGTCGCTCACGCCGAAGTGCTCGCCGGTCCCGGGATCGCGCAGCACCGCGCTCGGGCAGGCATAGTTGGTCGGATAGACCACGAGTTCGACCGGCTGCGCGGCGAATTCCTCCGCGAGCGAATTGAGGATCGGCGTGGAGATCAGGGGATCGAAAGTCACGGTGTCACCGCCGCTCGCGTCTATGCGCGTGTGGTGGAAGGCGTCCTCGATGTGCATAACGAGGTCTATGAGGAACGACGAGATCTGCAGGACGGCGGGAAAGATCTTGCGTCCGCCGGATCCGCCGATCGCAAACCAGGGCTTGCCGTTGCGCGTGGCGATCGCCGGGCACATGTTGGTCAGAGGCCGCTTGCCCGGGGCGATGCAGTTCGGAGAATCCGGGCGCGGGTCGAACCACATGATGCCGTTGTTCATCAGGATGCCGGAGGAGGGCAGCACGACCTTCGAGCCGAACACCGACAGCAGCGTCTGGGTGAGCGCGACCATATTGCCCTGGCGGTCGATCACGTTGAGATGCGTAGTGCTCGTCGCCGCCAGCGGGTCGGCTGTCTCCCCCATGGTGGCGAGCCGGTCGGCGTAGGCGTCGCGCAGCACCCGCGCGTAGGCGAGGAATGCGTCGGCGTGGGGCCCATTCGCGCGGAAGCGCTCGTGGCGCAGGCCGTGCAACGCGCGGCGCATGCTCGGGCCGCAGGTGAGTCCCGGCGCAAGGGCGAGCGCCGCGCCGCGATACTCGGTCACCAGCGGCTCGACGATGCGCGCCCGGAAACGGCGCAGG
>JANNTQ010000225.1:0-5134 GCA_031394435.1 Betaproteobacteria bacterium | reverse complement strand
GGACCCTCGATCACCTCGATGGGGTGTGAGGCTGCGCGCCGCGCCTCCTCGGTGTCGGCGACGACGTGGCTCGCGATGCCGTTCACCAGGGCATGCGACAGGCGCTCATTCACCGGCGCCGCGCGCCAGGCCTCGTCCCTGGTGTTTTCCCTGGACCCGGTCTTTACCGTGGTTGCCAGCTCGACCAGGCGCTCGGTGGCGTCGGGCCGGCGATTGAAAATCACGTCCTCCACGGCCTCGCGCAGGCGCGGCTCGAGCCCCTGGTAGACACCGAGCTGGCCGGCGTTGACGATGCCCATGGTCAGGCCGGCGCGGATCGCGTGGTACAGAAACGCGGTGTGCATCGCCTCGCGCACCGCATCGTTACCGCGAAACGAGAACGAAAAGTTCGACACCCCGCCCGAGACGTTGACCCCCGGCAGGTTGGCCCGGATCCAGCGCACCGCTTCGATGAAGTCGATGCCGTAGCGCGCGTGCTCCTCGAGGCCGGTGGCGACGGCGAAAATGTTCGGGTCGAAGACGATGTCCTCTGCGGCAAAGCCGGCTTTCCCGGTGAGCAGATCGTAGGCGCGCCGGCAGACCTGGGTGCGCCGCTCCAGCGTGTCCGCCTGGCCTTTCTCGTCGAAAGCCATCACCACCACCGCGGCGCCGTACTGGCGGCACAGCCGCGCCTGGCGCAGGAACTCCTCCTCGCCTTCCTTCATCGAGATCGAGTTGACGATCGGCTTGCCCTGCACGCACTTCAGGCCGGATTCGATGACGCTCCACCGGGAGCTGTCGATCATCACCGGTACGCGCGCGATGTCGGGCTCGGCGGCGACCAGGCTGAGGAAGGTATGCATCGCTTTTTCGGAGTCGAGCATCGCTTCGTCCATGTTGACGTCGATCACCTGCGCGCCGTTCTCCACCTGGTGGCGCGCCACCGCCAGCGCGCCGGCGTAGTCGCCGGCAAGTACCAGCTTGGCGAACGCCCGTGAGCCGGTGACATTGGTGCGCTCGCCGACGTTGACGAACAGCGACTCCGGGCTCACGTTGAGTGGCTCCAGGCCGGCGAGGCGCAGCGCGGGCGGCCGCGCCGGCGGCTTGCGCGGCGCGACGCCGCGCAGCGCATCCGCCATGGCGCGGATATGCTCCGGCGTGGTTCCGCAGCAGCCGCCCACCAGGTTGAGCCATCCGCTGCGCGCCCACTCGCCGACCTCGGCGGCCATGGACTCCGGCGTGTCCTCGTACTCGCCGAACGCATTGGGCAGGCCGGCATTCGGATGGCAGGAGAGGTACGCCTCGCCGATCGTGGCGAGTTCCTCCACGTAGGGCCGCAATTCCCGCGCGCCCAGGGCGCAGTTCAACCCGATCGCGAGTGGGCGCGCATGGCGCACCGAGTTGTAGAAGGCTTCGGCGGTCTGTCCGGACAGGGTCCGGCCGGAGGCGTCGGTGATGGTGCCCGAGATGATGACCGGCAGGCGCGTACCGCGCGCATCGAACGCCCGCTCGATGGCGTAAAGCGCGGCCTTGGCGTTGAGCGTAACGAAGACGGTCTCGACCAGCAGCAGGTCGACGCCTCCCTCCAGCAGCCCCTCGATGGACTCGACATAGGCGGCAACCAGCTCGTCAAAACTGATGGCACGGAAGCCCGGATCGTTGACGTCCGGTGAAATCGAAGCGGTCTTGTTGGTCGGGCCGAGAACGCCGGCGGCGAAGCGCGGCCGCCCGGGAGAACGCGCGCGCGCCTCGCGCACTGCTTCGCTGGCGAGGCGTGCGGCGGCCCGGTTGAGCTCGCGCGCGAGATCCTGCATGCCGTAGTCGGCAAGTGCTACGGACGTCGAGTTGAAGGTGTTGGTCTCGATGATGTCCGCACCGGCCGCGAGATAGTGCGCGTGAATTTCCCGCACCAGCTGAGGTTGCGTGAGCGAAAGCAGATCGTTGTTGCCGCGCAGCTCGCGAGGCCAGTCGCGAAAGCGCGCGCCGCGATAGTCCTCCTCCGCCAAGCGGGCGCGCTGGATCATGGTGCCCATGGCGCCGTCGAGGAGCAGGATGCGCTCGGTGAAAAGTTTCTCGAGTTCGTGCACTGGCAAGTAGACCTGCGCGCCGGCCCAATAAGAAAAAGCCCGTTCAGCTTTTGGCAGAAACGGGCCTCGACGAGGCGTCTCTTTAGCGGCATTTATAGTGCGCCCGCAAGCTGAACCTCAAATCGGCGCGTGAGTGGGATTCTGCCCAACAACCCCTGATCTGTCAACAGCTTATAATTTTCCAATGAACGAAAAGGACGAATTCCGCTCGATCACCGGGTTGTTCGCCTGCCAGGTGCAATGGGGCGATTGCGACCCGGCCGGCATCATTTTCTATCCGACCTATTTCCGCTGGATGGACGCTGCGACCTGGGGCTTCATGAACGCCGTCGGCTATCCCCCCAAGCGCATGCGCGACGAACACCTGTCGATGCCGCTGGTGTCCGCCGACTGCCAGTTTCTGTTTCCTGCGGAGCATGGCGACCGCTGCGAAGTGCGTTCACGCATTGCACGCTTCGGCGGCAAATCGTTCATGGTGGCGCACGACGTGGTGCGCAGTGACGGTACCGCGCTCGCAAAGGGATCGGAAACCCGGGTCTGGGCGCGCTATGCGGACGGACCGGGTTCGCCGATCCGCAGCGAAACCATCCCGGAGTCGGTCAAAGCCCTGTTCCGGCAACCCTAGCTCGGGGCGTCACTCGGCGTCCGGTTGCCTGGACGGCTGGGCGCGATCGAAGGCGTCGAGCTTCATGCAGGACTCGAAGGCGCGCATCGTTGCGGGATAGGGCGCGAGCTCGCACTGGAAACGCCTGGCGTTGAAGATCTGCGGCACCAGGCAGCAGTCGGCCATCGTCGGCGCGTCGCCGTGGCAGAAAGCGCCGGCGCTGCCCTTCATTTCGGCTTCGAACTTCTGCAGGCCGTCGGCCACCCAGTGGCGATACCAGGCGTTGACTTGCTCCTCGCCCTGGCCGAGCGCTCGCTTCAGATGCTGCAGCACGCGCAGGTTGTTCAACGGATGGATTTCGCAAGCCACGAGCAGCGAGAGCGCGCGCACCCTTGCCCTCGCCAAAGGGTCGCTGGGAATCAGGCGCACCTGCGGGTGCTTCTCGTCGAGGTACTCGATGATGGCCAGAGATTGTGTGAGCCGCGTGCCGTCGTCGAGCACCAGGGTAGGCACCAGCGCCTGTGCGTTGAGCTCGGCGTACTCCGGCTTGCGGTGCTCGCCTTTGGCGAGGTGGACGAACTGCGGCTCATAGCCGACGCCCTTCAGGTTGAGCGCGATGCGCACCCGGAACGCGGCCGAGCTCCTGAAATAGGTGTAGAGCTTCACAGCGCTGGCACGATTCTTACCTTGAGCTCGCCCACGCCGTCGATGCCCGCCAGCAGCTCATCGCCGGGCTTGACTGGCCCGACCCCGGCGGGCGTACCGGTGAAGATGACATCGCCGGGCTCGAGCGTGTAGTGCTCCGACAGATAGGCGATCTGTTCCGGCACCGACCAGATCATGTCCGCGAGATCCGCTTTCTGGCGCTGTTTGCCGTTGACATTCAGCCAGATCGCGCCTTTCGACGGATGGCCGATCTTCGAGGCGGGCGTGAGTTCGCCGCAGGGCGCCGATTCGTCGAAGTTCTTGCCGAAGTCCCAGGGCCGGCCGTGATCCTTGCCCCACTGCTGCAGGTCGCGCCGCGTCATGTCGAGCCCGACCGCGTAACCGAACACGTGGTCGTTGGCGCGCTTGGCTTCGATGCGCCGCCCGCCCTTGGAGAGCGCCACCACCAGCTCGGTCTCGTAGTGGTAGTTGGATGATTTCGCCGGGTAGTGCACCTCGCCGCCCCGCGGCACCAGCGCGTGCTCGGTCTTGAGGAAAAAAAACGGCTGCTCGCGCCCGTCGCCGCCCATTTCTTTCTGGTGCTCGGCGTAGTTGCGGCCGACGCAGAAGATGCGCCGCACCGGGAACAGGTCCTTGGATCCCGCCACCGGCAGCGACGGCGGGGTTGGCAGGGGAATCGTGTAGCCCATGGCTTTCCTCGAAAGACGCAGATTCTATTCCCTGCCCCACGTTCCGGGCCGCGACCGGATGACGGTGTCGCCCAGGACCTGGGTGCGGCAGGCGAGGATCACGCCCTTCGCGCGCTCGTCCGCCTTCGAGAGTGATTTGCATGCGCCTGCGGGCTGCGGCTAGGATGGTAGCAACTGTTTGGAGCCCAAACAAACTGGAACTGAAACCGGGAATTCTGTCGGGCCTCGTGGGCTATCGCCTGCGCCTCGCGCAGCAGGCGGTGTTCCGCGATTTCGCCGCCAGGGTCGCCGTGGATTTCCCCGATCTGTCGCCGGGGCGCGTCGGCATCCTGTTTCTGGTCGAGGCCAATCCCGGCGTTACCCAGAGCCGCCTCGCGCGCGCGGTCAAGCTCGAACGCTCGACCATGGTCGGCGTACTGCACGCGCTGGAGAAGCGCCGGCTGCTCGAGCGGCGCCGCGGCGCGGACCGGCGCACCAACGGTCTGTGGCTGACCCGCCCGGGGAGCGAGTTCGTCGCGCGGCTCAAGCGGCGCATCGGTTCGCACGAGCGGCGCGTCGCCGCGCGCTTGAGCGCCGCGGAGCGGGCGCAACTCCTGCACCTCCTCGAGAAACTCTCCGGCTGAAAAGAAAAAGGGCGCGCAAGCGCCCTTTTTCGGTTTGCGAGCTTGCCGCTAGATGCGGTAAGCCGCCTCGCCGTGCGAGGCCGTGTCCAGGCCTTCGCGCTCGTCTTCTTCCGAAACGCGCAGCCCGATCGTCAGATCCACCAGCTTGCAGGCGACCAGCGCCACCACGGCCGACCAGAGCACCGTCACGCCGACCGCCTGCGCCTGGATCATCAGCTGCGAGCCGATCGAATACTCGGCCGCCGCCGTCACTTTGCCGGTTACCCAGTCGGAGACAAAGCCGGGACCGCCGAGCGCCGGCGAGTTGAATACGCCGGTGAGCAGCGCGCCGAGGATACCGCCGACGGCATGCACGCCGAAGACATCGAGCGAGTCGTCGGCCCGCAGCAAGCGCTTCAGCCCGCTTACACCCAAAAGGCAGACCAGGCCCGCGGCGAGGCCGATCACGAACGCGCCCGGAATGCCGACGTTGCCGGCGGCAGGCGT
>JANNTQ010000214.1:0-3009 GCA_031394435.1 Betaproteobacteria bacterium | reverse complement strand
GCAGGCCTTGCGGATCCAGGCCGCCGGAGACGGCGGGGTCCTGCACGATGCCCCAGTGATGCGCGAAGGCCTTGGCGTCGAGCGTCGCGCGCTCGTTGCGCTCGAGCAGATAGAGCGCGACGTCGAATCCGATGCCGCCCGCGCCGATGATCACCACGTTCTGGCCTGGCTGCACGCGGCCGGAGAGCACGTCGACGTAGCTCGCCACGCTCTTGTGTTCGATGCCGGGGATCGCGGGCTTGCGCGGATCGATGCCGGTGGCGAGCACCACTTCGTCGAACTGCCCGAGCTCGGCTTCGCCGGGCGCGTAGTTGAGCAGCACCTTGGCGCCGGCGCGGCGCAGCCGCTCGGCGTAGTAGGCGACCGATTCGCCGAACTCCAGCTTGCCGGGGATCTTCTTGGCGAGGTTGAACTGGCCGCCCAGCTCGCCTGACTTTTCGAACAGCACCACCTGGTGGCCGCGCTCGGCGGCGACCGCCGCGCAGGACAGTCCCGCGGGCCCGCCGCCGACAACCGCGACGCGCTTCTTCTTCCTCGTCGGCGCGAAGATCAGTTGCGTTTCGCGGCCCGCGCGCGGGTTCACCACGCAGCTCGCCGGCTGGTTGATGAAGTAATGATCGAGGCAAGCCTGGTTGCAGGCGATGCAGATGTTGATGCCCGCGCGGTCGCCCGCCTTGGCCTTGTTGGCGAAGGCCTCGTCGGCGAGGAAGGCACGGGCGAGCGACACCATGTCCGCGTCGCCGCGCGCGAGGATTTCCTCGGCTGTTTCGGGTGCGTTGATACGGTTCGAGGCGATCACCGGGATCCTCACCGCTTCCTTGAGCGGGCGTGCCGCCCAGGCGAAGCCGCCGCGCGGCACGGCCTGCGCGATGGTCGGGATGCGCGCCTCGTGCCAGCCGATGCCGGTGTTAAGCAGATCGGCGCCAGCCGCTTCCACGGCGCGCGCTACCTGCTGGATCTCCAGCGTGGCCAGGCCGCCCTCGACCAGTTCGAGCGCCGAGATGCGGTAGATGATGATGAAATCCCGGCCGGCGGCCGCGCGCACCGCCTTCACCACTTCCACCGGGAAGCGCATGCGGTTCTCGAGCGAGCCGCCCCAGGCATCCTGGCGCTGGTTGGTGCGCAGCACGAGGAACTGCGTGAGCAGGTAGCCTTCCGAGCCCATCAATTCGACGCCGTCGTAGCCCGCCTCGCGTGCGAGCTTCGCGGCGGCCGCGAAATCGGCGATGGTTTGCTCGATCTCGGCGGCGGGCAGTTCGCGCGGCGCGTGCTGATTGATCGGCGCTTTCAGGGCCGAGGGCGCGACGATGCGCTCGTGGTAACCGTAGCGGCCGGAGTGGAGGAGTTGCAGCGCGATGCGCCCGCCCGCAGCGTGCACCGCCTGCGGGATGACGCGGTGCTTGCTGGCGTCTTCCGCGGTGCTCATCTGCGCGCGGTGCGTGGTGAGGTTGCCGGTATCGTTGGGCGAGAATCCGCCGGTGACGATCAGCGCTGCGCCGCCCCTGGCGCGCTCGGCATAGAACGCGGCCAGCCGCTCCATCCCGTCCGCTCGCGTCTCGAGCCCCATGTGCATCGAGCCCATCAGGATGCGGTTCGGCAGCGTGACGAAACCAAGATCGAGCGGGCGGAAAAGATGCGGATAGGCTGGCATGGGAAAAATAGGGACAGACCCCTTTTTCTTGAAAATGGGGTCTGACCCTATTCTAGCTGCGGGTGACCAGGACCGTCCCGGCGAGGATCATTGCACCGCCGGCGAGCGCGGCCGCAGGGAGCGCTTCGCCGAGGAACAGCCAACCCCACAGGATGCCGAAGAGAGGGATCAGGTAGGTCACGGTCAGCGCGCGCGTCGCGCCGACGTCGGCGATCAGGCGGAAGTAGAGCAGGAACGCGACGCCGCTTGCCAGCAGCGCGAGCGCAAGAAGATTGGCGATCACCAGCGCCGAGGGCGCGGCGAGCGGCGGCAGGAGCGGCAGCAGCGGGATCAGCACCACGGCGGCGGCGAGCTGGTTGCCCACGGCCATGCCGCGCGGCGAGGCGCCGCTCGCGTAGCGCTTGACGAGCGGACCGACGAGCCCGTAGGCGCAGCAGGCGCCCAGCGCCGCGGCCACCGCCCAGCCAAACATCGGCCCCGACGCGGCGCCCGAGGGCTGGGCGATGAGCGCCACGCCCACCACGCCCAGGCAAAGCCCGGCCGCCTTGCGCAGTGTGATGCGCTCGTCCCGGAACAGCGTCGCCCAGGCGAGTCCGAAAATCGGTGAAGTGGCATTGGTGATCGATAGCAGCGACGCCGGCGCGTGCATCGCCGCGAACGAGTAGAGCGCGAAGGGAACGGCAATGTTGACCGTGCCGATCAGCAGATAGAAGCGCCAATGCGCGCGTAGGCCGGGATCAAAGCCGATGGCGCGGAACCAGGCGAGCAGCGCGAGCCCGCCGATCAGCACGCGCAGCTCGGGCGTCCAGGCGGGCCCCAGCACCGGCGCAGCGACGCGCATGAAGATGAACGCCGCGCCCCAGATCGCGGCGAGCGCCACCAGGCGGGCGTAGTCGGCCACGGTCATGACGGCATGTTAAGCCGTTGCCGTTCATCGAACTCGCCATTTTCGGACGTCACGGCGTAAAGTCCGAAAACGGCGAGCAGGCATTCTCGGCCGCCCCCACAATGCCCCCATGACGCTGGATTCCACCTCTTGCTACCGCGCGCTCAAGGCGCGCGATGCGCGCTTCGATGGGCGCTTCTTCGTCGCCGTGTCCTCGACGCGCATCTATTGCCGCCCGGTGTGCACCGTGAAGCCGCCCAAGCGCGAGAACTGCCGCTTCTATCCCAGCGCCGCCGCCGCCGAGTCGGGCGGCTACCGGCCCTGCCTGCGCTGCCGGCCCGAGCTCGCACCGGGCAACGCCAGCGTCGACGCGACCTCGCGCGTGGCGCAAGCCGCGGCGAGCCTGATCGAGGATCGCACGCTCGACGCGGACGGGCTGGAAGCCGTCGCCGCGCGCCTCGGAATCACCGAC
>JANNTQ010000190.1:0-4991 GCA_031394435.1 Betaproteobacteria bacterium | reverse complement strand
TCGCCTGCTCGGTGTCGGCAAAGCGCGTCACCGACACCACCGGGCCGAACACCTCGCGACGCACGATCTCGTCCTCCTGGCGCGCGCCCGCCACCACGGTGGGCTCGTAGAAGAACCCTGCGCCCAAGCGCTGCTTGCCGCCGGCGGTAATTTGCATGTGGCTGCTCGCTTGCGCGCGTTCGACGAAGCTCGCCACGCGGCTGCGCTGACGTGCGGAGATCAGCGGACCGATCTCGACGTCGGCTTCGTCCTGGGCGCCGACCTTGATGCCCTTCACGGCGGAAGAGAGGTCGGCGACGAACTTCTCGTACAGCTTCGCGCCCACGTACACGCGGCAGGCGGCGGTGCAGTCCTGCCCCGCGTTGTAGTAGCCGAAGACGCGGATCGCCTCGACCACCTCGGCCAGCTCAGCATCGTCGAACACGATCACCGGCGCCTTGCCGCCGAGTTCCAGGTGGGTGCGCTTGAGCGAACCCGAGGCCGCCTGCAGGATCTTCCTGCCGGTGGCGATGTCACCGGTGAGCGAGACCATGCGCACCAGCGGATGCTCGACCAGCGCCTGGCCGACCGTCTGGCCGCGGCCGCAAACGACGTTGAGCACGCCCTTGGGCAGGATCTCCGAGGCGATGCGGGCGAACAACAGCGTCGTGAGCGGCGTCTGCTCGGAGGGCTTGAGCACCACCGTGTTGCCCGCCGCGAGCGCGGGCGCCGTCTTCCACGCCGCCATCATGAGGGGGTAGTTCCAGGGCGCGATCGAGGCCACCACGCCCACCGGGTCGCGGCGGATCATGCTGGTGTGCCCGGCGAGGTACTCGTTGGCGACGGCGCCCGTCATGCAGCGCGCAGCGCCGGCGAAGAAGCGAAAGCAGTCCGCGATGGCGGGAATTTCGTCGCCGAGCGCGCGCGCGTAAGGTTTGCCGCAGTTGAGCGATTCGATGCGCGCGAACTCCCCGGCGCGTGCTTCGATGGCGTCGGCGAGCCTGAGGAGCATCCTCGAGCGCTCCATGGGCGTGCTCTCCGACCACGACTCGAAGGCGCGCGCCGCCGCCTGCGCGGCGCGCTCGACCTGCGCGAGCGATGCTTCCGGCACGGTGGCGAGCAGCTCGCCGGTCGCGGGGTTGAGCACCCGCTCCGCTTCCCCCTCGCCCTTCACGAACTGACCGTCGATCAGCAGCTCGGTGGCCAATACCATGTCGCCCGGTTTGCCCATGTCATTCCTCCATTCCGTGAATCGAATCTGTCAGCGGTGATAGGTGTCGCTCGGCCAAGGCCTCGCTCAGCGCGCCCCCGGCTCGTCGGCGCGCGTCAGGTAATAGGCGAGCAGGATCGGCACGAAGGTGAGGGCGATGATTACCACCGCTACCACGTTGGTCACCGGACGCTGGCGCGGGCGCACGAGCTCGGCGAGCATCCAGATCGGCAGAGTCGTCTGCTGCCCGGCGGTGAAGGTGGTCACGATCACCTCGTCGAAGGAAAGCGCGAAGGCAAGCAGCCCGCCGGCGAGCAGCGCCGAGCCGAGTTGCGGCAGGATCACGTGGCGCAGCGTCTGGAAGCCGTCGGCGCCCAGGTCCATCGAGGCCTCGATCAGGGACGGGCTGGTGCGGCGCAGGCGCGCCACCGCGTTGTTGTACACCACCACCACGCAGAAGGTCGCGTGGCCGAGCACGATGGTCCAGAAGCTGAACGGGATCTCGAGCGTGGAGTAAGCCGAGCGCAGCGCGATCCCGGTGATGATGCCGGGCAGCGCGATCGGCAGGATCAGCAGCAGCGAAATCGCCTCGCGCCCGAAGAACTGGGTGCGCGCCAGCGCCGCCGCGGCGAGCGTGCCCAGCACCAGCGCGAACGCGGTGGCGTAGCTCGCCACCTCGAACGACAGCCTGATCGCGCGCCAGACATCGGGCCGGTCGTTCCACGCCACTGCAAACCAGCGCGTGGTGAGATCGGGCGGCGGGAAGACGTAGGACTGGTCCTCCGCGCTGAAGGCATAGAGCACGATCAGCGCCAGCGGCACATGCAGAAACGCGACCACCGCCCACGCCGCGGCGCGCAGCCCGAGTGGCGCGCGGCGCGCGTCGCTAGAGCGCATCGAAGGCCCCCAGCCGCTTGGCGCCCCAGAGGAACAGGGCGATCACCACGATCGGCACCAGCGACAGCGCGGCGGCGAACGGGATGTTGCCGGCGGTGCCCTGCTGCAGCGACACCACCTGGCCGATGAACATCGAGGAGTCGCCGATCACGCCCGGCACGATGTAGTCGCCCAGCGTAAGCGAAAAGGTGAAGATCGCGCCGGCGGCGATCCCCGGAACGGCGAGCGGAAACACCACGCGCCAGAAGGTGCCCGCCGGGCGCGCGCCGAGGTCGCTCGAAGCCTCGATCAGCGAGGCCGGCACGCGCTCGAGCGCCGCCTGGATCGGCAGGATCATGAACGGCAGCCACAGGTAGACGAACACGATGAAGGTGCCGAACGGCGAGAACGACAGCGAATGCCCGCCGATCACCGGCGTGGCGAGCAGCGCCTCGAGCACCCAGGAAAGGTGCAGCTTTGCGAGCACCCAGGAGATCGCACCCTCCTTGGCGAGCAGCAGCTTCCAGGCATACAGCCGCACCAGGTAGCTCGACCACAGCGGCAGCATGATCGCGATGTAGAGCGCCGCCCTGGTGGCGCCGCTGGCGTAGCGCGCCATGTAGTACGCCACCGGCAGCGCCAGCGCGATGCAGGCGAGCGTGACCGCGAGCGCCATCGCCACCGTGCGCGCCACCACGTCCAGGTTGGCGCCGGTGCCGAGCTCGGCGAAGTTCTTCAGCGTGAACTCGCGCACCACCTGGCCGCTGAAATGGTCCAGGCCGAAGAAACTGTTGGCGAGCAGCGCGAGCAGCGAGCCGACATACACCACGCCCACCCAGAGCAGCGGCGGCACCAGCAGCAGCAGCACCAGCAGCGCGCTCCGGCGATAGAAGAAGTCCGACACCGGGTGCGGCTTGAACGGCGGCAGGGCGGCAGCGGCGAGCGCAGTCATGGTGCGTGACAAAGCGCGCGCGTCATGCGTTGCCGTCGAGGCGGCGAATCGCCTCGGCGTTCCAATGCAGCTGCACGCGCGCACCCGGCTCGGGGACCGCGCCATCGGCGGGCACGTCTACGGCGAGCTGCAGCGACTGGAGCTCGACACGCAGGCGCACGAAGGCGCCGAAGTACTGGCGGTCGGCCACGGTGCCGCTGGCGCGCGCGCCCGCTTCGCTGCCGAGGCGGATGCGCTCCGGCCGCAGCAGCGCGCAGGCCGCGCCGTCGGCGAAGCGGCGCGCTGCGTCGCCCTCGAGCAGATTGGCCGCGCCGACGAACTCGGCGACGAAGCGCGTCGCGGGCGACTCGTAGATCTCGCGCGGCGTGCCGACCTGCTCCAGGCGGCCGCGGTTCATGACGCCGACGCGGTCGCTCATCGACAGCGCTTCGTGCTGGTCGTGCGTGACGAAGAGGAAGGTGATCGCGAGCCGGCGCTGCAGCGCCTTCAGCTCGGCCTGCATCTGCTCGCGCAGCTTGAGGTCGAGCGCCCCCAGCGGCTCATCCAGCAACAGCACGCGCGGCTCGTTGATCAGCGCGCGCGCCAGCGCCACCCGCTGGCGCTGCCCGCCGGAGAGCTCGCTTGGGCGCCGCCCGCCCACGCCCGGCAGGCGCACCAGCTCGAGCATGCCGGCGGCGCGGCGCTCGCGCTCCTCGCGCGGCACTCCGCGCACCATCAGACCGTAGGTCACGTTGTCGCGCACGTTCATGTGCGGGAACAGCGCGTAGTCCTGGAACACCGTATTCACCGGCCGCGCATAGGGGGGCGCGTCGGTCAGGTCGCGGCCCTCGATCAGCACGCGTCCCGCGGTCGGCAGCGTGAAGCCGCCGATCATGCGCAGGCAGGTGGTCTTGCCCGAGCCCGAGGGGCCGAGCAGGGTGAAGAACTCGCCCGCGGCGATCGCCAGCTCGACGCCGTCTACAGCTTTGACGGCGCCGTACTCGCAGACCACCCGCTCCAGCGCGACGGCATGAGTCATGAGCGTGCGCGGACGCCCCCCGGCCGCGCAGGCGGCGGGCGCCCGGCTTTCAGGCGCCGGCTAGCGGCCGCCCAGGATCGCGATGTAGTCGCTCACCCAGCGGTAGTACGGCACGCAGGCGTCGCCGTGCGAAGCGCACTTTGCGGTCGGGGTGCGCCAGAACCTGATCTTCTCGAAGCTCCCGAGACCGCGCGCCTCGCAGCCCTTGTCGCCGAGCAGCGGGTTGCCCTTGCAGGCATCCAGCACCACCGGCACCGAGCCGAACCAGGCGGACAGATCACCCTGCAGCTTCTTGTTGAGCGAATGCTCCAGCCACATATAGGCGCAGTTGGGGTTCTTGGACTCGACGTGCATCATGGTCGTGTCCGCCCACCCGGTCGCGCCCTCGACTGGCACCACGGTGGCGATCGGCCGCTTTTTCGACGCCAAGATGTTGGCCTGGAACTGCCAGGAGCCCGACACCACCACCCCCTCGTTGGTGAAGTCGTCGATCTGCACGAACGCGTCATGCCAGTAGCGGCCGACGATCTGGCGCTGCTTGCGCAGCAGCGCGAGCGCCGCCTTGTACTGCGCGTCGTTCAGCTCGTAGGGGTCCTTGATGCCGAGCGCGGGATTCGTCGCCATCAGGTACAGCGCCGCATCCGCGATGTAGATCGGCCCGTCGAAGGCCTGCACCCGGCCCTTGTTCGACTTGCCGTCGGGTAGCAGCATCTCCTCGAACACCACCTTCCAGGACGTCGGCGGCTTGTCCTTGAAGGCGTTGGTGTTGTACATCAGGATGTTGTAGCCCCACTGGTAGGGCACGCCGTAGTGCTTGTTGTTGACGTAATGCCACGGCGCCTTCTGCAGGCGCGCGTCCACCGTGTTGTAGCTTGGCACCAGCGCGACGTTGATCGGCTGCGCCTTCTTGCCCGAGATCAGGCGCAAGCTGGCGTCGCCCGACGCGGTCACCAGGT
>JANNTQ010000170.1:0-1986 GCA_031394435.1 Betaproteobacteria bacterium | reverse complement strand
GCGAACGCCGGGCTCACGTGGCGCAGCACGCCGGCCTTGAGATCGGCCGCGCCCTTGAACGGATCGATGATCCGCCCATCGGCGTCCCTGGCGATGGCGTTGATGGTGAGGTCGCGGCGCGCCAGGTCCTGCTCGAGTGTCACCCCGGGCGCGGCGTGGAACTCGAAGCCGTGGTAGCCGCGGGCGGTCTTGCGCTCGGTGCGCGCGAGCGCGTACTCCTCGTGGGTCTGCGGGTGGAGAAACACCGGGAAATCGCGGCCGACCGGCTTGTAGCCGAGTTTCACCATCTCCTCGGGCGTCGCGCCGACCACGACGTAGTCGCGATCCTTGACCGGCAGCCCCAGCAATTCGTCCCGGACTGCGCCTCCCACGCAATAGATCTTCACAGGCGGCCGGGGGCGCTCTCAGCCATGACCGCGCCGGGCGCGGAACTGCTGGTAGCGCGCGCGGGGCGTGCGTTGCCCGAGCCAGGCCGGGGCCACCGCTTCTAGTGCCGTCGGCGCGATTCCGAAAGGAAACGCGCACGCGCACACGCTGTCGGCCTGCATCGAGTAATAGTTGTCGCGCGTCATGAGCATATCCAGCGCGCGCAATATCTGCTTGAGCGGAAACAACTCCATTGTAAATGCCTGAAAATAAGACAGGTGGTCATTGAGTCCGATGATCAGCCGGTGCCGGTCCGTCACCTTGCACACGTACTGGACCAGTTCACGCAAGGTGTAAACCCGGGGGCCGCACAGATCGTAGGCCTTGCCCAGGCTGCCCAGGTCCTCGAGGCTCTTCACGAACGCCGCCGCCACGTCCTCGACGTACACCGGCTGGAAGCGCGCGTTCGGACAAGCCAGCGGCAGGAAAAAGGAAAACCGAAGCGCCTTCTCGAACAGGTTGAGAAAAGAGTCATCGCGCCCGAAAACGACAGACGGCCGGAAGATCGTGGACTCGAGACCCGCCCCGCGCACGATTGCCTCCGCCTCACCCTTGGTGCGGAGATACGCGCTCGGGCCATCGGGCCCGGCATTCAACGCGCTCATGTGCAGCAGCCGCTGGATGCCGCATTCGCGGCACGCCGCTGCCACCTTGCGCGCAAGCTCGACATGCGCCTCGCGGAAGCTCCGGTTCGCGCGGCCGTCGTGCAGCACGCCGACGAGGTTGATCGCCGCCTCCGCCCCATGCAGGAATTCCCGCAGCTGCGCCGGGTCGTGCACGTCGGCCACAACCACGTCCGCCGTCGGCAGGAGGATCAACTGCTCCTTGGCGAGCTCGCGGTCGCGCGTGGCGACCCGCACGCGGTAGCCCTCGGCCGCCAGCAGGTGGCAGATATGGCGGCCGACGAATCCGGAACCGCCAATCACGGCAACTGTGGTTATTTCCATGGGTGAATTCTACCCGTCACACGTCACGGCGCTACGGAGTATCTCCCAGCGACTGCTCGCCATCGCGCTTGCGCGGGCCGATGACCCCCATGCGCTGCCGCAGCGACTGCACCTGCTGGCTGAAGGCGTGCGCGTAATAGCCGGCGTTTGCCATCACCTTCTTCACGTAGTCGCGAGTCTCGTTGAATGGGATGGTCTCGGCATAGATCGCGCCCTCGACCGAGACCTCGGGCCGCCACACGCGCGCGCGGCCCGGTCCGGCGTTGTAGGCGGCCGAGGCGAGCACCGGCTGCCCGTCGAGCGTATCGAGCACATGCTTGAGGTAATAGGTGCCGAGGCTTACGTTGGTATCCACTTCCGTGACCTGCGACCAGCGCCAGTCGCGCAGCCCGATTTTCTTCGCGACCCAGCGCGCGGTGGCGGGCATGAGCTGCATCAGGCCGCCCGCGCCCGCCCGCGATTTCGCGTCCGCGATAAAGCGGCTCTCCTGCCGGATCAGGCCGTAGACCCAGGCCTCGTCGAGCTGCAGCTGCGAGGTCTGGAGCTTGAGCACGTCGCGGTAAGGCGCGAGATAGCGCAGGCTGAAATCGTGCTCCTGTACCGTGCGGTCGGC
>JANNTQ010000121.1:0-8948 GCA_031394435.1 Betaproteobacteria bacterium | reverse complement strand
GACCCAGGTCAGCCCGAAAATCGACATGACCTTCGCGCGCGCGCTGCGCTCGATCCTGCGCCACGACCCCGATGTCATCATGATCGGCGAGATCCGCGACCTCGAAACCGCGCAGATCGCGGTGCAGGCGAGCCTGACCGGACATCTCGTGCTCGCGACGCTGCACACCAACGACGCAGTGAGCGCGACGACGCGCCTGGTCGACATGGGCGTCGAGCCCTACCTCCTGTCCTCGAGCCTGCTCGGCGTGCTGGCGCAGCGCCTGGTGAGAAAGCTCTGCCCGGCCTGCAAGCAGGGGCACCAGCCCGGCGCCGCCGACCTGGCGGAACTCGGTGCGGGTTTCGCCGGCGGGAAGCTCTTCGCGCCGGCAGGCTGCGCGGCGTGCCACGACACCGGCTACGCCGGGCGCACCGGAATCTACGAGCTGTTCGGCATCGACGAAGAAGTGAAGCGGCTGATCCACTCGGCCGGCGCGGAACAGCAGTTGCGGGCCCACGCGGTCAGCCGCGGCATGCGCACGCTGCGCGAGGATGGATTGCGCTGGGTGCTTGCCGGCGTAACCTCACTCGAGGAAGTGGTCAGGGTGACGCGTGAGGCCTGAGCTTGCCCGCCTATAGCTACGTTGCCGTCGATGCGCAGGGACGGACAAAGCACGGAGTCGTCGAAGCGGAGGCTCCGCGGCAGGCACGCGCAGGGTTGAGGAGCGCTGGGCTCGTCCCGGTGGAGCTCGCCGAAGTCGACCCGGAAGGCCGAGCGCGCGGGCCGGGACGCTGGCTGGCGCGGCGGCATCGACTCTCCGGCGCCGAGCTGGCGCTAAGCACGCGGCGCTTCGCCCTGCTGCTCGAGGCCGGGCTCACCATCGAACAATGCCTTAACGCGCTCATCGAGCAGGCGCAGAACGAGTCGAGCGGGCGCATCCTCGCGGCGGTGCGCGCCGAAGTGCTGTCCGGCCAGAGCCTCGCCGCCGCGCTCGAGCGCTTGCCCTCTTCGTTCCCCGGCATCTACCGCGCGCTGATCGCCACGGGCGAGCAGTCGGGCGATCTTGCGAGCGTCATGGCGCGCCTGGCCGACTATCTGGAGAGCCGCCGCGCGATGGCGCAGAACGCCGGTCTCGCGCTGCTCTATCCCGCCATCGTGGCGGGCGTCGCGCTGCTGATCGTGCTCGGACTGCTCGCCTACGTCGTGCCGCAGGTAGTCCAGGTTTTCGAGCACAGCCGCCAGGAACTGCCGTTCCTCACGCGGGCGATGCTCTGGATGAGCGCCGCGTTGCAGGGGAGTTTCTGGTACGCCGCCGTCGCCGCTATCGGCCTCGCATTTGCCGCACGCGCGGCCTGGGCTCGCGACGCGTGGAGAGCGCGATGGCAAGCCCGCCTGCTGCGGCTGCCGGTCCTCGGCCCGCTGCTGCAGGGAATCGCCACGGCGCGGCTCGCCAGCACGCTGGCGATCCTCACGGGCAGCGGTGTGCCGCTGCTGCAGGCGCTGGCCGCAGGCGCCAAGGTCCTGGGCATCCTGCCGCTGCGCGGCGCGGTCGAGGAGGCGGCGAAGCTGGTGCGCGAGGGCGGCAGCCTGCACCGCGCGCTGGACAGCCGCAAGCTCTTCCCGCCGATTTTCATCCACCTGGTGGCCTCCGGCGAAGCGAGCGGGCGCCTGGCGCACATGCTGCAGCAGGCGGCAAAGCACCAGGAACTGGAAAACGAGCGGCGCATCCGCCTGCTCACCGGCATCCTCGAGCCGGCCGTGATCGTGACCATGGGACTCATCGTGCTGCTGATCGTGCTCGCGATCCTGATGCCGATCATCGAGATGAACCAGCTGGTGCGCAGGTGACTGCGCGCGGCCGGGGGTCAGGCCGGATATAGCGGCAGCTTGCGCACGCGACGCCCGGTCGCCGCATGAATCGCATTGCACACGGCCGGCGCGATTGGCGGCACGCCGATCTCGCCGGCGCCGCCGAGTTCGTCGGGAGCGCCGTCGATCAGGTGCACCTGCACGCGCGGCATCTCGTCGATGCGCAGCAGCGGGTAGTCGTGGAAATTGGACGCTGCCGCGGCCCCGGCGTCGAACTGGATGCGGCCATGCAGTGCCGCCGTCAGCCCGAAGGCGATGCCGCCTTCGATCTGCGCCACCACGCCGTCCGGGTGGACGGCGTACCCGCAGTCCACCGCACAGACGACGCGATCCACGGCGACGCTGCCGTCCGCCTTCGCCGTGACATCCGCCACCATCGCGACGAAGCTGCCGTAGCACGCGTGCACGGCCACTCCACGTCCCCGGCCCGCTCCGCTTGGTCCGGGCCCGGCTGCTGCGACAGCGCGATTGAACACGGCGAGATGCCTTGGCGCGCCGGCAAGCAGGATGCGCCTCAGAGCCACCGGATCACGCCCGCCGGCACCGGCGATCTCGTCGATGAAACACTCGACCGCGAAGGCGTTGTACGAGTTGCCGACGGAGCGCCAAAAGCCGATACGCATCGGCAGATCCGCGCGCACGTATTCGACCTGCAGGTGTGCCACGCTATACGGCATCTCCTTTGCGCCTTCTATCGCGGTCGGATCCACGGGACTGCTGAAATTCGGATCGCGGCGCAGAATCGACGGAGCGACCACACGATGCCGCCAGGCTAGCGGCAGGCCGTTGCCACCGAGGCGCGCCTCGAGCCGATGCAGCGAGCAGGGCCGGTACCAATCGTGCTGCAGGTCGTCTTCGCGCGTCCACACGACCTGCGCCGGTCGGCGCGCGGCCCTGGAGATGTCCACCGCCTCGTTCACGAAATCGTTCTCGATCCTTCGCCCGAAGGCGCCGCCGGAAAGAGTCACATTGACGGAAACCTTGCCTGCAGGAAAACCCAGGCGGCGCGCGGCGGCATCGCGCACGCCCTGCGGCGATTGAGTCGGCACCCACAGCGTGCAGCCGTCGTCGCGCACGTCGGCGGTGCAGTTCATCGGCTCCATCGTGGCGTGGGCCAGGTACGGCAGCCTGTACTCGGCGCGCACGAGCCGGCCTGGGCCGCCGAGTCCCGCGGCGCCATCTCCTTCGCGGCGCGCCACCGCGCCCTCCTGCGCCAGGCGCTCCTCAAGATGCGCGTCGATGGCCCGCGAATCCCACCTGGCGTGCTCGCCCCGCTCCCATTCGATCTGCAAGGCCTGGCGGCCGAGTATCGCGGCATGCGTGTGGTCTGCGACGACTGCGACGCCGCTTTCGATCGCGAAAACGTCGCGCACGCCCGGGATCGAGCGCGCGGCGGCCGCGTCGAAACGCTTCAGCTTGCCGCCGATGGTGGGACAGCGTGCAACCGTCGCGAACGCCATCCCGGCGACGCGCACGTCGAGTCCGAAGATCGCGGTGCCGTCGATCTTCGCGGGCAGATCCAGGCGCGGCATCACCTTGCCGACAAAGCTGAAATCGCTGCGTGGTTTGAGCACGGGCGACTCAGGTACTGGCCTGCGCGCGGCTGCGCGCACCAGGGCGCCGAATGCGAGGCGGCGGCCGCTCTTCGGATGCGCCACGAATCCGGCTTCGGCCTTGCACTCGACCGGCGGCACCGCAAAAGCTTCCGCGGCGGCGCCGACGAGCATTTCCCTTGCCCCCGCGCCTGCGGCGCGCAGCGCCTGATAGGACCCGCGCACGCTGGCGCTGACGCCCGTCATTTGACTGCCATAGGCATCGTCGGCCGGCGCCTGCACGATGCGCACCCGCTGCGGGACGGCGCCGAGTTCCTCGACGATCACCATCGGCAGCGATGTCGTCACGCCCTGGCCGAGCTCGGACTTCGCCAGCCAGACCGTGACGAGGCCTGTCGCGTCGATCGCAACGAACGGGCCAGGGGCGAAGGGCTGCTCGCGCGGCGGCACGATGCGCCGGCGCCGCTCGTCTCGCCGGCCCAGGCGAATGCCGCCGTAGACGCCGACGCCAAGCGCGGCACCGCCGGCGATGCCGGCCAGCAGAAGCTCGCGTCGGGTCAGGCGGAACAGGCGCACCGGGCTCACTGCTTGCGCGCGGCGCGATGGATCGCGCGGCGGATGCGCTGGTAGGTCCCGCAGCGGCACAGCACGCCGCGCATGGCGTGGTCCACGTCCTTGTCGCTGGGTGCGGGCTTTTCCGCGAGCAGCGCCGCCGCAGCCATGATCTGCCCGCTCTGACAGTATCCGCATTGCGGCACCGACTCGGCCAGCCACGCCTGCCGCAGGGGATGCAGCGCATCCCGCGACAGCCCTTCGATCGTGGTCACGCGCTTGCCGGCGATCTGCTCCACCGGCAATTGGCAACTGAGCGTCGCCTTGCCGTGCACGTGCACCGTGCATGCGCCGCAGAGCATCCGCCCGCAGCCGTACTTGGTCCCGGTCAGGCCGAGCACGTCGCGCAGCACCCACAGCAACGGCATGCCGTCGGGCACGTCAACCTCGACGGCCGCATCGTTCAGTTCGAAGCGCTGGTTCGGCATATAGCGAGTGGTCTGCCGGTCGACGCGGCGCGCGTCCTCAGTG
The DNA here is from genome assembly GCA_031394435.1 of Betaproteobacteria bacterium. Lineage (GTDB taxonomy): Bacteria > Pseudomonadota > Gammaproteobacteria > Burkholderiales > SG8-39 > JAABQT01. The sequence continues at coordinate 4,464 of JANNTQ010000121.1, read as the reverse complement.
CGCCAGCGCCACCGCGGTCAGAACGTAGCCCTCGGACACGAGGAGCCGGCCCTGCAACTCGTCGCCCGAGGAGAATGGGGCCGCGTCGCGCTGGAACACGGCCACGAAGCGTTGCGCCGGCAGGTCGAGATCGATGCGCATGGCGTGGTAGGCGAGCATCGCACGCGACAAGGCGTACTGGCACTTGAACGCAGACTCCTTGGCGCTGAACATTATTCTGCCCAGCAAGCCGCGCTGATCGGCCGGTTGTGCCGCGAGGAACGCCCGCTCCTCGGGCAGGCAGATGATGCGCAGCAACTCGGACTGGATGGCTTCGGCGGGCTCGATGTCGAGCCCGAGCGACCGAATCCCGTCCGCGGCGCGTGCCACGGCCGCGGCGCACCAGGTTCCGGTGTGGGTGATCGATCCGACCAACCCCTCGGGCCACACCGGCGCGCGGTCCTCGCCCTGGGGAATCGGGGCCGGCGGCTCGCCGAGCGCCGCCATGGCGCGGCGCGCGCAGGTCCGGCCGGCGATGAATTCGCGCCGGCGCTTGTCCACCGCGCGCGCCACCGCGGCCTCCTCGCCGGGCAGGAGCGCTGCGTCCGCGGCGCGTGGGTCCATCTCCGCGGTGCGAATGGGTGGGGCGAGCAGGCGCGATGCGAGCATCACTGCTCTTGCCGCGCCCGGCGTAGCCCACGGCGCTGGGCCATGGCCTCGCGCCGCGCGGCGGCGCGATCCGCCACGCGCGCAAGCTGTTCGCCGGGCTTGCCGCCGCCATCCAGGTGGGCGGCGAGCGCCGCCACGGTAGGGAAACGGAAGATGTCGGTGATCGTCACCCCGGGCGAGACGCCGGCGCGCAGTTCCCGGTGCGCCTGGACGGCGAGCAGGGAGTGCCCGCCAAGCAGGAAGAAATTGTCCCCGACCCCGATCTGCGACACGCCGAGCACGCGCTTGTAGACCTCCGCGATCTGTCGCTGCAGGTCGCTTTCGGGCGCCACGTACACGGTCGGCGCGGGCGCTCGGACTTCTTCCGGGCGCGGCAGCGCCTTGCGATCGATCTTGGCGTTCGGCGTAAGCGGAAAGCTCTGCATGGCAACGAAATGCGCGGGCATCATGTAGTCCGGCAGCGCTTCCTTCATGTGGGCCCGCAGCGCATCGTCGGCGACCGGCTCGGCGGCGTAGCGCAGGTAGGCGACCAGGCGCACATCGCCCGGCTTGTCTTCGCGTGCCATCGCGACCGCCTCGCGCACGCCCGGATGAGCCGCAAGGCGCGCTTCGATCTCGCCGAGCTCGATGCGGTAGCCCCGCACCTTCACCTGGTGATCGACGCGCCCGAGGAACTCGAGCACGCCGTCTCCGGTGTAGCGCGCCAGGTCGCCCGTGCGGTACATGCGGCTGCCCTCGCGGAACGGGTCGGCGAGGAATCGCTCGCGCGTGAGATCGTCGCGATGCAGATAACCGCGCGCGACGCCCTCGCCGCCGATGCAAAGCTCTCCTGCGGTTCCCGGAGGCGCGGGCCTTTGCCGGTCGTCGAGCACGTACAGTTGGGTATTGGCGATCGGCCGCCCCAACGGCACGACGCCGGCGCAGGCCTCGGCGCCCTGCGTGGCGGACCAGATGGTGGTCTCCGTCGGTCCGTACATGTTTTCCACGGTCGCCGCGGCATTCACTTTGCGTAATTCCGCCACCAGCGTGCCGGGCAGGGCTTCGCCGCCGATGAAGAAATGGCCGATCCGCGCCATCGCGGCCCGGGCTTCGTCGTTCATCATCAGCATGCGGGCCATCGAGGGCGTGCACTGCAGGTGCGTGGCGCCGTGCCGCAGGATTTGGGCGGCGATGCTGGTGTCGTCCGCGGTGCCCTGCAAAGCGGGGCGGCTCGTGCGGCGCACCACCTCGGCGAGCGGCTCGAGGCTCGAAAGCACGACATCGCTGTCGATGCCGTAGTCGATCAGGCAGGCGATTTCGTCGACGCCGATTTCCTTCAGTTGCTCAACCCGCGCGACGGCGTCCTCCACGGTGCCGAACAGGCCGCTGTCCTCGAAGTAGCGCAGGAAGGCGAACTCCAGGATCGCGTCCATTTCTTCCGCCGGCAGCGCCTGCAGGTCGATGTCCATCGGTTTCGCCACGCCCGCCGGCTTCTTGAACGCCGGAAAGGACCAGGCGTACTGCTTGATGAGCGCGGCTGCGCTGCGCAGGTAGTCCTTCATCGGCTGGCGCGCGAGCTCGCGCACTTTCTCGCGGTCGCTGCCGATTAGCGTGTGCAGCATCAGCGTCACGTGGAATTCGGCCGGGTTGCGGCCGTGCCCGGCCAGCGCTTCGCGATAGATGCGGATCTTCCCGGCCAATTCCGCAACGGACTGGCCGAGCAGGTGCGTAAGCACGTTGGCGCCGAGCGCCGCCGCCTTGCGGTAGGTCTCCGGATTGCCGGCGGTCGTCACCCATACCGGCAACTCCTTCTGTACCGGCCGCGGCTGGGTCACGACGGCGAGGTCTTTTCCAGTGGGCGACTCGAACGTCACCGCCTCGCCGCGCCAGAGCCGCCGCACTACGTCGATGTCGCGGAGCATGGCGGAATTGTTGTGCGGCGGCGCGTTCTCGGGGCGCAGCAGGAAGTCTTCGGGCATCCAGCCCGACGCGAACGAAATCCCGACGCGTCCGTTGCTCAGGTTGTCGACCACAGCCCACTCCTCCGCCACCCGGGCCGGGTGATGCAGCGGCAGCACGCAACTCCCGGCGCGAATCTGCACGTTGCGGGTGACCGCGGCCACGGCGGCGCCGGTCACGGCGGGATTCGGGTAGGGGCCGCCGAAGGCGTGAAAGTGGCGCTCCGGCGTCCATACCGAATGAAAGCCGTGGGTGTCGGCGAACTTCGCGCCCTCGAGGAGCAGGCGGTACTTGCGTGCACCCGCCGCGTCGTCGTTGCCCCAATAGAACAGGCCGAAGTCCATCGGCCGGCTGGAAACCGCGCCGCGCGAAGGCAGCGCACGATCCTCGTCGGAACTGATCACGACCTTGAAGCCACGCGCAAGGGTCCAGAAAAGCTCCAGCACGGAGATGTCAAATGAAAGGCTGGTGACGGCGAGCCACACTGCCTGGGATGCGTCGGGCCGCGCAACCCGCTGGTCCATGCCGGTGAAGAAATTCACCACGTTGCGATGCTCGACCATCACGCCCTTCGGCCGCCCGGTGGAGCCGGAGGTATAGATCACGTAGGCGAGGTTCTGCGAAGAGACCGGGGCTTTGAGCCGATCCGCTGGGGCTCCGGTGACCGCGTCGTCGTCGGTACACAACACCGTGCCAGGATAGGCGGGCAGGGAACCGAAAAGATCGCGCTGTGTCAGCACCACTTTCGCATGGCTGTCCTCGATCATGAGTGCCACACGGTTCGCGGGGTACGAAGGGTCGAGCGGCACATAGGCGCCGCCGGCCTTCTGGATGCCGAGCGCGCCCACCACCAGGTCGAGCGAGCGGCGGAGGTAGAGCCCGACCAGCGCGTCCGGCCCCACGCCGAGCTCGCGCAGGGCGTGCGCGACCCGGTTGGCCCGCGCGTCGAGTTCGCGGTAGGTCAGTGTCTGGTTTTCAAAGGCCAGTGCAGGTGAATCCGGTGTGGCGTCGACCTGGCGTTCGAACAGGGTGTGGACGCAAGCCCAGCGGTCATATTCCGCTTCGGTCCGGTTCCATGCATAGAGCACCTGGTGCCGTTCATTGGAGGACAACAGGCTCAGGTCGGCGATCGGGCTGTGCGAGTCCGAGGAAATCGTGGCGAACACCAACCCCATGCGCCGCACCAGCGCTTCGGCAGCAGGCTTCGAAAGGCGTGCCTGGTCGTACAGCACCAGCACCTCGGAACCTGCCGCAGGGACGACGAAAGTGACGGCGCATCCCTCGATAGCCTGCTCAACGGAAGGCCGCTCGGTGATCCGCAGTCCCGCGGCAAACCGCGGCAGCAGGAGGCCCGGCCGCCGCGCAATCAGGTCGGACAAATAGCCGCGCCGCTGCCTGAGCTGCGACAACTCCACTCCAATGCGGTAAGCGAGCGAGGACACTGTCGCCGCGCCGCTTGCGTCCACCCTGAGCGGGACTACGGGTGCGACATAACCTGATAGCTCGGACGCAAGCACGGCAAGGCCGTCGTCAGAATAGGCGAGATCGAAAGTTTCTTGACCGGTGGCGCGCGTGAGATACGCGGCGATGGCCGCGGCCCCTTCGTCGCCGGCGAAGCCATCGGGCAGCTTGCAGGCAAGTGAAAGTATCTGCGGCTGGCTGGCGTCTGGCGCGGCTTCCGCTTCGGAAAGCTCGATTGGCTGCGGCGCCGCGAGCCGGGATGCGAAAAAATCCTCGTGCGGAACCAACTCGGCGGCAATCGCGGTCAACCGGGCCGCTTCCGCCTTGGTCAACATCGGCAGGCGCACGCCCGCGCGCAGCACCGCGGCTGCCGGCACCTCGGTCCCGCACGCCCTCACCAGGCGCATCACCTTGACC
>JANNTQ010000112.1:0-18361 GCA_031394435.1 Betaproteobacteria bacterium | reverse complement strand
GGCGCGAGCAGGTGCGGGATGTCCTGGTACATGGACAGCTCGAGCATCTTCGGGTCGACCATGATCATGCGCACGTGCTTGGGCTCGGCCTTGTACAGCAACGACAGGATCATGGCGTTGATCGCCACCGACTTGCCCGAGCCGGTGGTGCCGGCGACCAGCAGGTGGGGCATCTTCTGCAGGTCCACCACCACCGGATTGCCCGCGATGTCCTTGCCCAGCGCCAGCGCCAGCGGCGAGTGCATGCCGGCGTAGACCTCGGAGCCCAGGATTTCCGACAGGCGCACGGTCTGCCGGTGCGGATTGGGGATCTCCAGCCCCATGCAGGACTTGCCGGGAATGGTCTCGACCACGCGGATCGACACCACCGACAGGGCGCGCGCCAGGTCCTTCACCAGGCTGACGATCTGGCTGCCCTTGACACCGACCGCGGGCTCGATTTCATAGCGCGTGATCACTGGCCCGGGATAGGCCGCCAGGACCTTGGCCGAGACGCCGAAGTCGGAGAGCTTTTTCTCGATCAAGCGCGAGGTGAATTCCAGCGTCTCGGTGCCCACCTGTTCGCCATCGTGCGCCGCGTCGTCGAGCAGCTTGACCGGCGGCAGCGGCGTGTCCGGCAAGTGATCGAACAGGGGCGCCTGCTTTTCCCTCTGTACGCGCTCCGATTTCCTGATCTCCGCGACGGGCGGAGCAATCACCAGCGGCGCATGCTGTTCTTCGCGCTTCTTCTCGGCCTCGACCACCACCTCGCGTTCCTCGCGCGCGATCTCGCCGGCCTTGCGATCGGCGCGCAGTTCCCAGATGCGGCGCGCGTTGCCGGCCGCGGCCTCGAGCAGCAGCCCGGTGAGCTCCGCCACTGCCAGCCAGGAAACACCGGTGAACAGGCTGAAGCCGACCGCGGCGAGGGTAAGCAGCAACAACGTCGCGCCAGTGAAGCCGAGCAGACCAGCGGCAAGATCACCAGCCTCCCTGCCGAGCATGCCGCCGGGCGCCAGCGGCAACTGAACAGCCAGCGTGTGCAGGCGCAGCGCCTCCAGGGCCGAACTCGACAAAAGCAGCAGGGCGAAGCCGCACAGGGCGATGGCAAGCGGCCGCCGGTCGATCAGCACCGAGCGGTCGAGGCCACGGTAGCCCCAGGCAACGGCCACCAGGCACAGCGCGATCCACCAGTAGGCAGAGAGGCCGAACAGGTACAGCAGCAGGTTGGAGATCCAGGCGCCGGCGCGGCCGCCCGCATTGTGCGTCTCGGCCGCGGTGACGCTGAGCGACCAGCCCGGGTCGCCCTGATGGAAGGTGAGGAAGATCAGCAGCAGATAGCCGGCGAGCGCGGCCAGCACCAGCCAACGGGCCTCGCGCAGCAGGTTGGCGAGTTTTGCCGGGAGGGGCGCTGCTGTGATTTTCTGCGCTGCTGCCATCGCGGCCCGTTCGGGTCCGCGGATTTTACCGCATGGCCCGCAGCATGCGGCCCGTCACTCGGGCAGCAGGATGGTGTCGCGCAAGACGATGGTGGAGCCGCGCACCTCGATGAAGCCGCCCGTCTGGAGGTCCTTCATCACGCGGCTCACCATCTCGCGTGAGGCGCCGATCATCTTGGCGATGTCCTGCTTGGGCAGGCGCTTGGTCACCATCTTCTGGCCGTCCACCGTCTCCGACATGTCGATCAGCAGGCGCGCCACGCGCCCATAGACGTCGAGCAGCGCCAGGCTGCCGATCTTGCGGTCCGCCTCGCGCAGGCGCCGTACCAGGCTGCGCATCACCGCCATCGACATGTCGAAATTCTCCGACAGGCACTTCTTGAAGTCGCGACGCGCGATCGTCAGCAGCTCGCAGGGCTCGATCGCCACTACGCTCGCGGAGCGCGGGCTGTCGTCGATCAGGCCCATTTCGCCGAAGAACTCGCCGGGCCCGATGATGGTGAGGATCACTTCCTTGCCGTCGGCGTCGCTCATCATCACCTTGAGCCGGCCCGAGAGCACGATGTAGAGTGATTCCGTCGGGTCGCCGGCGGCAATGATGATCGTGCTGCGCGTCGCGCTGCGGCGCGTTACCACCGTCGCCAGCAGGCGCAGCGGCTCTTCGGGAAAGCTCGCGAAGAGCGGCACCGAGCGCAACATTGCTGAAGAGACCACGGCCGCCATGAGTAGGAATCCCCCCTCCGCCTATGTTAGCAAACCGGCCGCGCGCCCGCCCGGAACGCGCCAAACGGCCCACCTTGTTATTTATAATGCCAGCCCCGAAATCAGTATACCCCCCGACCCCACTGCAGAGCTCCGGATATGCCAACGCGCCACCACCGACTCGTGATCCTGGGCTCCGGCCCCGCCGGCTACACCGCTGCGGTGTATGCCGCGCGTGCCAACCTGAAGCCGGTGCTGGTCACCGGCATCGCGCCGGGCGGCCAGTTGATGACCACCACCGACGTGGACAACTGGCCGGCGGACGCAAGCGGCGTGCAGGGACCGGAGCTGATGGAGCGCTTTCAGAAGCACGCCGAGCGCTTCGAGACTGAGCTGGTGTTCGACCAGGTGAACAAAGTGCGCCTGGGCGAGCGGCCCTTCGTGCTCGAGGGCGACGCCGCCACCTATACCTGCGACGCGCTGATCATCGCCACCGGCGCATCGGCGAAGTATCTCGGCCTGCCCTCGGAGCAGAGTTTCATGGGCAAGGGCGTATCGGCCTGCGCCACCTGCGACGGCTTCTTCTTCAAAGGGCAGGATGTGGCAGTGATCGGCGGCGGCAACACGGCGGTCGAGGAATCGCTGTATCTCGCCAACATTTGCCGCCAGGTGACGCTGGTGCATCGCCGCGACAGGTTCCGCGCCGAGAAGATCATGGTCGACAAGCTGATGAAGCGCGTCGCGGATGGCAGGATCTCCTTGGAACTCGACTCGACGCTCGACGAGGTGCTCGGCGACAAGAGCGGCGTCAGCGCAGCGCGCATCAAGCACTTGAAGACCGGCGCGGCGAAGGATCTGCCGGTGAAAGGCCTGTTCATCGCCATCGGCCACACGCCCAACACGCAGATATTCGCCGGCCAGGTGGAGATGGAAAACGGCTACATCGTGACGCGCACCGGGCGAGAGGGCGGCGCTACCGTCACCAGCGTCCCGGGCGTATTCGCCGCCGGAGACGTGCAGGACCATGTCTACCGGCAGGCAGTGACCAGCGCCGCCACCGGCTGCATGGCGGCGCTGGACGCCGAAAAGTACCTCGATCTTCAGGCCGCCTGAGGCGCACCGTGGCGGACGCCGACGATCGCGAGGCGCTGCGCCGCGCTCTCACCGGGGTCAAGCCGCTCGCCAAGCCGCGCCGCCAGCCGCTGGGCAAGCCCGCCCCGCCGCCGGTGCCGGCGCAGACCCTGCGCGACGAGCGCGCCGTCCTTGCCGAGAGCGTCGCCGGCCCCCTGTCGGTGGAGGACGCGCTCGACTCCGGCATCGAGCTTACTTACCTGCGCGATGGCGTCTCGCGCCAGGTGCTGCGCCGGCTGCGGCGCGGCCATTGGGTGGTGCAGGACGGGCTAGACCTGCACGGCATGAACCGGGCGGAGGCGGCGCAACAGGTGGCGGAGTTCGTGCGCGCAGCCGCGGCGCGCGGCCTGCGCTGCGTGCGCATCGTGCACGGCAAGGGACTGGGCTCGAAGAACCGCGAGCCGGTGCTGAAGGGAAAGCTGCGGGTCTGGCTGACGCCGCGCGACGAAGTGCTGGCCTTCTGCCAGGCGCCCGCCGCCGAGGGCGGCAGCGGCGCGCTGCTGGTCCTGCTCAAACCTAGATAGCCGCCTCGTTGGTCTCGCCGGTGCGGATGCGCATCACGTGCTCGACCGAGGTGACGAAGATCTTGCCGTCGCCGATCTTGCCGGTGCGCGCCGACTTGACGATGGCCTCGATCGCCTGCTCCATGAGCTTCTCGGGCACTACCACCTCGATCTTCACCTTGGGCAGGAAGTCGACCACGTACTCGGCGCCGCGATAGAGCTCGGTGTGGCCCTTCTGCCGGCCGAAGCCCTTGACCTCGGTGACGGTCAGGCCGGTCACGCCTACCTCGGAGAGGGCTTCGCGCACCTCGTCGAGCTTGAACGGCTTCACAATGGCTTCGATCTTCTTCATGCCGGTTCCTCCGGGAAATCGACCCTCATTATAGCGACAGGTCGCCTGCGTCGAGATACTTCGAGGTGATCGGGTAGCGCCAGTCCTTGCCCAGGCCGCGGAAGGTGATGCGCACGCCCGGCGGGGCCTGGCGGCGCTTGTACTCGCTCTTGCGGATCAGATCCACCACGCGCTTCACGTCGGCCGGCGCGTGCCCGAGCGCCACGATTTCGCGCGGCGAGCGGTTCTGCTCCATGTAGGCCTCCATGATGGCATCCAACACCTCGTAGGGCGGCAGGCTGTCCTGGTCGGTCTGGTTCGGGCGCAGCTCGGCCGTGGGCGCCCGCGTGATGATGTTGTCCGGGATCACGGCGCCGAGCGAGTTCCGATAGCGCGCCAGGCGCCAGACCAGCGTCTTGGCGAGGTCCTTGATCACCGCGTAGCCGCCCGCCATGTCGCCATACAGCGTGGAGTAACCGACCGCCATTTCCGACTTGTTGCCGGTGGTAAGGACCATCGAGCCGAACTTGTTGGACAGCGCCATCAGCAGCGTGCCGCGCACGCGTGCCTGCAGGTTCTCCTCGGCGAGGTCGGCGGGACGGCCCGCGAATTGCGGCGCCAGCGCGGCGCGGAAGGCATCGAACACCGGCCCGATCGGCATCACGTCATAGCGCACGCCGACGCGCCGCGCCATCTCCGCGGCGTCGTCCAGGCTCATTTGCGCCGTGTACGGGGACGGCATCATCACTGCGCGCACCTGCTGGGGCCCGAGCGCGTCGCAGGCGACGGCCAGCGTCAGCGCTGAATCGACGCCGCCCGAGAGGCCGAGGATCGCCCCGGGGAAACCGTTCTTGCACAGGTAGTCGCGCGTCCCCACGCAAAGCGCGCGGTAAATTTCCGCCTCGAACGGCAATTGCGGGGCGATTGCGCCGGCCACGGGCCGCGCCCCGTCGAACTCGAACATCTCCAGCGCTTCCTCGAAGAAAGGCGCCTGACGTACCACTTCGCCGTGCCAGTCGAGCACGCAGGAAGCGCCGTCGAACACTAGTTCGTCCTGTCCACCCACCAGGTTGACGTAGACCATGGGCAGCCCGGTACTGCGGATCCACTCGCGGAACACCTTGTGCCGCGTGGCCTGTTTTCTCTTGTGGTACGGCGAGGCGTTGATCGACAGGATCGCCTGCGCGCCCGCCGCCTTGGCCATCGCCGGCGCCTGCGGGCCCCATACGTCCTCGCAGATGGTGAGCCCGAAGCGCACGCCTTTCAGGTCGAACACGCAAGGCTCGTCGCCGGCGGCGAAGTAGCGCTTCTCGTCGAACACTTCGTAGTTCGGCAGGTCGTGCTTGCGCGCCACTGCGGCAATGCGCCCGTCGCGAATCAGCGCCGCCGCGTTGTAGCGCCGGCCGTCGGCGGTTGCTTCGGGATAACCCACTACCAGCGCGGTGCCGTGCACGCGGGGCGCCAGGCGCTCCAGGCTGCTGCGGCAGTCAGCGAGGAAACCCGCGCGCAGCAGCAGGTCCTCGGGCGGGTAGCCGCACAGCGACATCTCGGGCGTCAGCACCAGGTCCGCGCCCGCGGCCCGCGCGCGTTCGGTGAATTCGAGGATGCGGGCGGCATTGCCGGAAAGGTCGCCGACGGTGCAGTTGATCTGCGCGGCGGCGATCAGAATGCGGTCGGCCATTGCGCTGATTCTATAATGACCGCATGGCGATGACCGAACAACTGCGCGTCGCCGACTCTCTCGCCGGCGTTCCCGCGGCGCAGTGGAACGCCCTCGCCGGCGGCAATCCCTTCCTGCGGCACGAATTCCTCTCCGCGCTCGCCGACACGGGCTGCGCCAGCGCCCGCACCGGCTGGCAGCCGCAGTTCCTGCTCCTGCAGCGCGGCGCGGCGCTCGCCGGCGCGATGCCGCTCTACGTCAAGTCGCATTCGCGCGGTGAGTATGTGTTCGACTGGGCCTGGGCCGAAGCGTACGCGCGCCACGGGCTGGAGTACTACCCGAAGTTGCTGGGCGCGGTGCCCTTTACCCCGGTGACGGGGCCGCGGCTGCTGGCCGCTGACGATGCCGCGCGCGGCGCCCTCGCCGCCGCGGCGCTCGCGGCGGCGCGCGAGTTCTCCTCGCTGCACGTACTGTTTGCGCCCCAGCCCGAGGCGCAGCGGCTGCAGGATGCAGGCATGCTCCTGCGCCGCACGGTGCAGTTCCACTGGCAGAACCAGGGCTACGGCGATTTCGAGTCGTTCCTCGCGCGCATGTCGCACCAGCGGCGCAAGAACATCCGCCAGGAGCGGCGCCGCGTGCGCGATGCGGGCATCTCGTTCCGCTGGCTGCTGGGCGGGGAGATCGGCGAGCGCGACTGGGAGTTCTTCTACCGCTGCTACTGCCATACCTACGCCGCGCACGGCTCGCGTCCCTACCTCAGCCTGGAGTTCTTCCTGCGCATCGGTGCGGCCATGCCCGAGCACACGCTGCTGATCGTCGCCGAACGCCGCGGCGCGCCGATCGCTGCCGCGTTCGACGTGATCGGCGAGGACGTGCTTTACGGCCGTTACTGGGGGGCGCTGGAGTACGTGCCGCTGCTGCATTTCGAGGCCTGCTATTACCAGGCGATCGAGTTCGCCATCGTCCGTGGCCTCGCGCGTTTTGAAGGTGGCGCCCAGGGCGAGCACAAACTGTTCCGCGGACTGCTGCCGCTGGCGACGCTGTCGACGCACTGGCTGGCGCACCCGCGCTTCGCCAGCGCCATCGAAGACTACCTGGAGCGCGAAGCGCAGGGCGTCGCGCAGTATGTGAACGAGCTCAACGAGCACACGCCCTTCAAAGTATGATTTCCGCACTGGGGGGAACCATGGGAGGGGAATCATGAGACTCAAGGACAAGGTTGCCATCGTCACTGGCGCGGGGTCCGGCTTCGGCGCGGGCATCGCGAAACGCTTTGCGCAGGAAGGCGCGAAAGTCCTGGTCAACGACATTAACGCCGAAGGCGGCGCGCGCGTCGCGCAGGAGATCGGCGGCGAGTTCGTGCAGGCCGACGTCACCAAAGGGGCTGACTGGGCCAGGCTGGTCGCAGCCGCGAGCGCGAAATTTGGCAAGCTCGACGTGGTGGTCAACAACGCCGGCTGGACGCACCGCAACAAGCCCTACCTAGAGGTGACCGAGGCCGAGTTCGACAAGGTCTACGCCATCAACGTGAAAAGCGTCTACCTGTCGGCGCTGCACGCGGTGCCGGCGTTCCGCCGGCAGGGCGGCGGCTGTTTCGTGAACATCGCCTCCACCGCCGGGCTGCGCCCGCGGCCCGGCCTCACGGTCTACAACAGCTCCAAGGGCGCGGTGATCCTGATGTCCAAGTCGATGGCCGCCGAATTCGGCCCGGACAAGATCCGCGTCAACTGCGTCAACCCGGTGTTCAGCCCGGAGACCGCACTGTCGGCCGAATTCGCCGGCGGAGCAGTGACCGAAGAGGCGAAGAAAAGATTCCTGGCGACGATCCCGCTGGGACGATTCTCCACGCCGCTCGACGTGGCCAACGCCTGCCTGTACCTCGCCTCTGACGAGGCCTCGATGATCTCGGGGACTTGTATCGAGGTGGACGGCGCCCGCTGCGTTTAGGCGCGCTTCAATCCGCCAAGGAGTGCCGCCACCTGCGGCTGGCGGCGCTTGGATTGCTGCGGTGCCTCTGCCTTCGGCGTGCCGGTACCGTTGGACGCTGATGGTTCGTACGGCCTGGAAAAGATCGGGTCGCCCTGCGGGCGCTGCGGCCTGGGTGGCATCGAGCGCGGCGCGGCCTCGCGCGGCACGGCCTCGCGCGGCGCAAGCTCTCGGCGCGGCGCGCTACGGCTTTGCTTGCCCATCAGCGTCGCGGCGGTGCCGCCGTCGGGCTGGAAGCCCGGCACCAGCACGCGGTTGAGCTTCATCTTGATCAGCCGCTCGATCGCGGCCAGCGCCTCGAGGTCGGTCGGCGCGACCAGCGAGATCGCCTCGCCCGCGGCCCCGGCGCGGCCGGTGCGGCCGATGCGGTGCACGTAATCCTCAGGCGAATGCGGAATGTCGAAATTGATCACTTGCGGCAGCCCCTCGATATCGAGTCCGCGCGAGGCGACGTCGGTCGCCACCAGCACCGCGGTCTTGCCGGCCTTGAACGCCTCCAGCGCCACCAGGCGCTCGGCCTGCGACCTGTCGCCATGGATGGCGTCGGCGTGGATGTGGTCCTTGCGCAATTGGTGCGCCAGCCGGTTCGCGCCGATGCGCGTGCCGCAGAACACCAGCACCTGCTGCAGGTTGCGGGTCTGGATCAGGTAGGACAGCAGTTCGCGCTTCTTCTCGCGCGCCACCGGGTGCACCACGTGCGTCACCAGTTCGGGCGGCGCGTTGCGCGCCGCCACCTGCACCTCGGCGGGATCGTGCAGCAGGGAGTTCACCAGGCCGCGGATCTCGTCCGGGAAGGTGGCGGAGAACAGCAGGTTCTGCCGCACCTGGGGCAGCAGGGCAATGATGCGGCGGATGTCGGGCAGGAAGCCCATGTCGAGCATGCGGTCGGCTTCGTCCAGCGTCAGGATGCCGACCTGGTTGAGCATCACGGTTCTGCTCTGCACGTGGTCGAGCAGCCGGCCCGGCGTCGCCACCAGGACCTCGACGCCGCGCCGCAGCTGCTGGATCTGCGCGTTCATGTCGGCGCCGCCGTACACCACCGCGCTCCTGAGCGGCAGGTGCTTGCCGTAGTCGCGGAAGCTCTGCTCCACCTGGATCGCCAGCTCGCGCGTCGGCGTCAGGATCAGCGCTCGCACGGGGTGGCGGGCCGGAGAAGCGCTGCTGCTGGCCTGCGGCGCCAGGCGCTGCAGGATCGGCAGCGCGAAGGCCGCGGTCTTGCCGGTGCCGGTCTGCGCGCCCGCCTTCAGGTCGCGGCCGGCGAGTACCAGCGGGATGGCCTGCTCCTGCACCGGCGTAGGTTGTTCGTAGCCGAGTTCGCGCACCGCCTGTAGCAGGGGGGCGATGAGGCCGAGCTGATCGAAGGGAGAACTCACGCAGGGCGCGAATTATACTCCGTTGCCCCATGATCCTCCTGCGCAACCTCGCCCTGTCCAGAGGGCCGCACCTGCTTTTCTCCGGCGTGTCGCTGACCCTGGAGCGCGGCTGGCGCGTCGGACTGGTGGGCGCCAACGGCAGCGGCAAGTCGAGCCTGCTCGCGCTGCTCGCCGGCGAACTCGCGCCCGACGCCGGAGATTGCGAACTCCAGCCCGGCATGCGCATGGCGCGCGTCGAGCAGGAGGCGCCGGCGCTGCAGCGCGGCCTGCTCGACTACCTGCTCGACGCGGACGCAGTACTGCGCGCGGCGGAAAGCGCGATCGCGCATGCCGAGGCCGGCGGCGACGGCGAGGCGATCGCGCACGCGCACGAGCGCTTCGAGTATGCGGGCGGCTACACGGCGCGCTCCCGCGCGCTGGTGTTGCTCGCCGGCCTGGGCTTTGCGCCCGGCGACGAAGCGCGCGCCGTGCGCGAATTTTCCGGCGGCTATCGCATGCGGCTGAACCTCGCGCGCGCGCTGATCACGCCCTCCGACCTGCTGCTGCTGGATGAGCCGACCAACCACCTCGATCTCGACACCATCCTGTGGCTGGAGGGCTGGCTGCGCGCCTACGAGGGCACGATGATCGTGGTGTCGCACGACCGCGATTTCCTCGACCGCGTCTGCGACCATTCGCTCGCCATCCTGCGCGCCGAGCAGGGCGGCGCAATGCGACTCTACGACGGCGGCTATTCGCAGTTCGAGAGCAGCCGGTCCGTCGAACTGGAGCAGCAGTTCGCCGCGGCGGCGCGCCAGGACAAGGAGATCCGCCGCATCACCGCCTTCGTCGAGCGCTTCCGCGCCAAGGCCACCAAGGCGCGCCAGGCGCAGAGCCGGCTCAAGCGCCTGGAGCGCATGGCGCGCGTCGCGCCGGTGGTGGCCGCCGATACCTACCGCTTCCAGTTCGAGGAGCCCGAGCGCCAACCCGAGCGCATCGTCGCGCTGCACGAGGTCGCCGCGGGTTATGGCGGGCGCGCCGTGCTCACGGGCATCGAGCTCGCGCTCACCAGCGCCGACCGCGTAGCGGTAATCGGCGCCAACGGCAACGGCAAGACCACCCTGGTGCGCCTGCTCGCCGGGGAGCTCGACGCGCTGTCGGGACAGCGCATCGAGACGCGCGACATCGTCATCGGCTACTTCGCCCAGCACCAGGTGGAACTGCTGCGCGCCGAGGAGACGCCGCTGGCGATGCTGCAGCGCCAGTTCCGCGGCGAGCGCGAACAGGCGCTGCGCGATTTCCTCGGCCGCTTCGGCTTTTCCGGCGAGCGCGCCGAGCGGCCGATCGGGCCGCTGTCGGGCGGCGAGAAATCACGCCTCGCGCTGGCGGCGTTGGTCAAGCGCCGGCCGAACCTGCTGCTGCTGGACGAGCCGACCAACCACCTCGACCTGGAAATGCGGCGCTCGCTGGCCATGGCGCTGCAAAGCTACAGCGGCGCGCTGGTAATCGTGTCGCACGACCGGAGCCTGCTCGCGTCCTGCGCCGACCGCATCCTGGTGGTCGCGGACGGGCGCGTGCAGGAATTCGACGGCGACCTCGACGACTACCGCCAGATGAGGCTCAAGGAAGGGCGCGCCGCGTCGATGCGTGCGGCACCCGAGCGCGCCAGCCGCAAGGACGAGCGGCGCGCCGGGGCCGCAGCGCGCGCCGCGGCCAAGCAGCGGCTGCGGCCGCTGGAGAAGAAGCTCGCTGCCATCGAGGCGCGGCTGGCGCAGTTGTCGTGTGAAGTCGCGGAGATCCGCGCCGCGCTCGCCGACCCGGCGCTGTACGACAGTTCCGACCGGGAGAAGCTCGCCGATCTGAGCAAGGCGGAAGCGCGGCTCGCGTCCGCACTGGCGCATGCCGAGGAAGACTGGCTGCACGCCTCGGCGCGCCTCGAAGAGCTGCGCGCCGGGTCGGTGAACTAGTTAGTTGATGGTGCGGCCGGAGCGCTCTTCGGCGGGCTGGGGCTCCGCGCCGGGCAGCTTGAGCTCCGTATCCCAGCCGCTCTTCTTCACGGCCGCCTGCAGCAGCCGGCAGACCGAATGCAGCAGCACCGAGTCGAGGGTCAGCGTGACCCCCTGCCCCTCCGCCGGGTGCAACGCCACCACCGGCTGGCCCTTGCGGTCGTGCCCGGTCTGGATGCGCCCGAGCAGCAGCGGCTCCTCGCCCAGCGGCGTGCTGCGCGACCTGGGCTCGTAGGCCTTGCTGAAGTCGGCTTTCTGTACCGCCTGCTGGTGCTCGATGCCGAGCAGCGCCTTGCGCGCCTCGGGATTGGCCTGCGTGCGGATGCGCGGGCTCGCCTCTTCGGCGAGCTTGACCAACAGCGGCCAGAGCAGCTTGACGAAGCGGCGCGTCAGCCACATGCGCAGCTCGACCCCATCGCTGGTCGCGATCAGCATCAGCAGCCGGTCTTCCTCGGCGTTGTAGTCGACCTTCAACTGTTGCAGCTTCATCGCGAAATGATAGCAACGCCGCGACTGGACGGGTGGACGCGGCACCGCGAAAATAGCGCGGTGAGCGAATTGAGCCACGCCTCGTCGGCGCGGGACCTCGAGCAGGTGCGCGAGCTGTTCCGGGAATACCAGCGCTGGGTGGACGAGCCCTGCTGCTTCGGCACTTTCGAGGAAGAGCTGGCGGGCTTGCCTGGCGAGTACGGCACGCCCTGCGGCCGGCTGTTCCTCGCCCTGCAGGACGGCCAGACCGCCGGCTGCGCGGCGTTCCGCAAGATCGACGCCAAGCGCGGCGAAATGAAGCGTCTCTACGTGCGCCCGATGCACCGTGGACGCGGTTTGGGCAGGCGCCTGGCAAACGCAGTGAGCGAAGCAGCGCGGGAAACCGGCTGCGAGCTGCTGCTGCTCGACACGCTGCCGAAGATGACTTCCGCTATCGCGCTTTACGGCGCGCTGGGCTTCGTGCGCCGCGGCGCCTACTCTTCGCTGCCGACGCCCGGCGCACTGTTTTTTGAATTGCGGCTCTAGCCGCGGCGCCGATCCGTCGCAGCAACGCCGTGCTCGAGCGCCGGTGTTCGAAGGCGATCGAATGCACAGCGCCGCCGCGCGCCAGCACCTCGCCCGCGCCGACGATGCGCGCGACCGGCCAGTCGCCGCCTTTCACCAGCAGCTCCGGCCGGCAGGCGGCGATCAGCGCCGCAGGCGTGTCCTCGTCGAACCAGGTCACCGCATCCACCGACTCGAGCGCAGCCACCAGCGCCATGCGGTCCGCGAGCGCGTTGACCGGGCGCCCGGGTCCCTTGCCCAGGCGCCGCACCGAAGCATCGCCGTTCAGGGCCACCAGCAGCGCGGCGCCGAGTGAGCGGGCACGCGCCAGGTAGGTGACGTGCCCGCGGTGCAGGATATCGAACACGCCGTTGGTGAACACCAGGGGGCGTGCCAGCCGCGCCGCCCAGCGCGCAGCGTCAGCCGGCGCGAGGATCTTGCGCTCGAAAGCGGGCGGCGGCATGCACCGCTCAGGGAGAGTTGCGCACCCGCGTCTCCGCGCCCTTGGGTGCCGGCCGCGGCAGGCAGATTTCGTCCGTGGTCTTGCAGTACTCGAATATCTTCACCACCTTGCGCACCCCGCCGGTGGTGCGTGCGAGTTCGACGGCATCGGCGGCTTCCTGCTCCGTGACCACGCCCAGCAGGTAAACCACCGCTGCCTCGGTCACCACCTTGACTTGGACGGCGTTGACCTTGCCGCTCTCCAGGAAGCGCGCCTTCACCTTGGAGGTCAGGTACGTATCGTTGGAGCGCGAGCCCATCGAGGACCTGCCTGCGACCTGCAGGTCGTTGGTCACCCCGAGCACGTTTGGCACGCCGCGCGCGATCTTCTCGATCTCCGTGCGCGTCGCCTCGTCGGGCGCCTCGCCCGTGAGCAGCACGTAGCGGTTGTGGGAAGTGACATTGACGTGCACCTTGTCGCCGAACCGATCGTCGGCGCGGTTGGCCACGCGCAGCTCGATGCCCCGGTCGTCGACCTGCGCCCCGGTGGTGCGGCGGTCCTCCATCGACACCACTACGGCGCCGGCCCCGATCATCGCCAGCGGCATGCAAGCCTGCAGCAACGCCGCGGCGAGGAGCGCGCCCGGCAGGAGGAGTGGCATTTTTTTCATGGATTCGCTCCGAATAGCTGGAAATCGATGCCGTCGCACAGGCAGTGCAGCGCCAGCAGGTGCACTTCCTGGATGCGCATGGTGCGCTCGTGCGGCACGCAGACGTGCACGTCCCCGGGCCCGAGCAGGCCCGCCATCTTGCCGCCGCCGCGGCCGCTGAACGCCACAATGCTCAAGCCCAGTTCGCGCGCCGCGCGCATCGCCGCCAGCACGCTGGGCGAACTGCCCGAGGTGGAAATCGCCAGCAGGACGTCGCCCTTGCGGCCGAGCGCGCGCAGCTGCTTGTCGAACACCACCTCGTAGCTGTAATCGTTGGCGATCGAGGTCAGGTTCGACGAGTCGGTGGTCAGCGCGATCGCGGCCAGCGGCGGCCGCTCGCGCTCGAAGCGATTGACCAGCTCGGCGGCGAAATGCTGCGCATCGGCGGCCGAGCCGCCGTTGCCGCAGGCGAGGATCTTGCCGCCCGCGCGCAGCGACGCAGACATCAGTTCGACGGCGCGGGCGATCGGCGCGGCCAGCGGCTGCGCCGCGGCCAGCTTCAGCTTCGCGCTGTCGGCAAAGTGCGCCGCGATTCGCTCGGCGAGCCCGGCGCTTTGTTCGGCGTGGCCCATGCCGGCGATTTTACACGCTCAACGCGAACCCCTACTCCACATACACCTCAAAGCGCACACGGCGTGCCGGATTCGGGTGCGGTTCGAGCCGCGTGATGCGCGCGCGCAGCGGCTCGCCGCGCTCCAGGCCCCAGGCCAACGCCGCATTATCGCGTTGGGGCACATAGCCCAGCTTGCGTCCGCGCCAATCGACGCGCACCGCATTGGGGTCGTGCGGATTGTCGGGCTCGCGCGACAGTTCGAGCGGGTCGCCGACGCGCAGGAGCGGCCAGACTTCCGACCCCGCCGCGTAGCGGTAGCCGGCGAGGGGCGATTCCTGCACCAGCAGGCGCAGGCTCGGTGAGCGCTCATCGCCGTGCGCGTACGCCGCGGCGAGGACCAGCCAGGCCGCCAGGAGGTTATTCCGCGAACGCATTGCGGATCCATTGCACGCGCGCCGGGGCGAGCGAGTCGAGCAGCAGCACGTCGAAGCGGCAGGACGCCTCGGGGCGGCCGGCGAGGTAAAGCCGCGCTGCCGCGACGAGGCGAGCGCGCTTCGCGGCGGTGATCGACTCGGCCGCGCCGCCAAAGCGCGCGTCCCGGCGCAACCGCACTTCGGCGAAAACCAGCGTACCGGCCTCCTCTGCCACCAGGTCGATCTCGCCCAGCCGGCAGCGCCAGTTGCGCGCCAGGATGCGCAGCCCCGCCTTTCGCAGCAGGTCGGCGCAAAGCTCTTCCGCCCTCTGCCCATCCAGGTTCATGCCGCCTCCGTTTGCCCTTCGACTAACGGTTCAGCACAATCAGGCGTTGACGCACGCTGCCGCCCATCCCTTGCCCGGAACCCTGTACGTCGTCGCCACGCCGATCGGCAACCTTGCCGACGCCAGCCCGCGCGCCCTGGACGTGCTGCGCCAGGCGGATCTGGTGGCCTGCGAGGACACGCGCACGACCCGCACCCTGCTCGCGCGTCACGGCATCGGGCGCGCGACGCTCGCCTTGCACGCGCACAACGAGCGCGCCGCCACCGCCAAGCTGCTGGCCGCATTGCGCCAGGGCAGCAACGTGGCGCTGGTGACCGACGCCGGAACGCCGGGCGTTTCCGATCCGGGGGCGCTGCTGGTCGAAGCAGCGCATCTTGAGGGCCTGCGCGTGGTGCCGGTGCCGGGCCCGAACGCCGCGGTCGCGGCGTACTCTGCGGCCGGCTTCGCCGCCGACCGGTTCCTGTTCGTCGGCTTCCTGCCCGCCAAGGCAGCCGCGCGACGCAAGGCGCTGGCCGCGCTCGACCTGCCCTGGCCGGTGATTCTGTATGAGGCGCCGCACCGGGTGCTGGCAACGGTCGAGGACCTGGTGGCGCGCTTCGGCGGCGAGCGCGAGCTCGCCATCGCGCGCGAACTGACCAAGAAGTTCGAGGAGGTCGCGCGCCTTCCGCTGGCGCAGGCTGCCGCCTGGCTGAAGGTCGGCGCCCACCGGCAGCAGGGTGAGTTCGTGCTGGTGCTTGCCCCGGGCGCAGCGCCGGCGCCCGGCCTGGACGAAGGCGAGCGCGTGCTGGACTTGCTGCTCGAATCGCTGCCGGCGAGCGAGGCGGCGAGGCTCGCCGCGCGCATCACCGGCGCGCCGCGCAATGCCCTGTACAAGCTGGCGCTCGAGCGCGCCAATCAGAACAGGGGCAAGATCCCCCCCGTTACCCCCCGGTAGAATCCCGCCCGTGGACCGCATCACCTTGATCCGGCCGGACGACTGGCACCTGCACCTGCGGGACGGACCGCAGATGGGCTCGGTGGTGGCCGACAGCGCGCGGCGCTTCGCACGCGCCATCGTCATGCCGAATCTCAAGTCGCCCGTGCGCACCACGCAGGAAGCGCTCGCCTACCGCGGCCGCATCCTCTCCGCGCTGCCGGAGGGTGCCGCATTCGAGCCGCTGATGACGCTCTACCTGACCGACGAAACTCCGCCGGAGGAGATTGCCCTGGCCAAGCGTTCGGGCCACGTGCACGGCGTGAAGTTCTACCCGGCCGGCGCCACCACGCATTCGGATTCCGGCGTGACGCGCATCTCGCGCTGCTTCAACACGCTGGAGAAGATGGAGGAACAGGGCCTGCCGCTACTGGTGCACGGCGAAGTGACTGACCCCGAGGTGGACGTATTCGACCGGGAAGCGGTGTTCATCGAGGAGGTACTCGGCCCGCTGCTCGAACGCTTTCCCGGCCTCAGGGTGGTGCTTGAACACATCACGACCCGCGAGGCGGCGCAGTTCGTCGAGGTCACCGGCGCCAACGTCGCCGCCACTATCACCGCGCACCACCTGCTGCTCAATCGCAACGCGCTGTTTCAGGGCGGGTTCCGCCCGCACCACTACTGCCTGCCGGTTCTCAAGCGCGAGAAACACCGCGAAGCGCTGGTTGCGGCGGCGACCTCGGGCAATCCGAAATTCTTCCTCGGCACCGACAGCGCGCCGCACGCACGCGACGCCAAGGAAGCCGCCTGCGGCTGCGCCGGCGTGTACACGGCGCACGCGGCGCTCGAACTGTACGCGGTGGCATTCGAGGAAGCCGGCGCGCTCGACAAGCTGGAGGGCTTCGCCAGCCGCTTCGGCCCGCAGTTCTACAGGCTGCCGGTCAACACCAGCAGCATTGCGCTCGAGCGCCGCGAGTGGACGGTGCCCGCTTCGCTGCCCTTCGGCATAGGGGAGCTAGTACCCCTGCGCGCCGGCGAGACGCTGCCCTGGAAGATCGCCTAGCGCACCCGATCTACGATCCGCTGCGGCCGTGGCTCGAGAGACTCGGGCCCGCGCCGTCGCTGGCCGCGCTCAACGCGGCTGCCGAGCGCCAGGCGCTGCGCACCGAGAGCGGCAGGCCGCTGCGCTTCGTGCCACCTACGGGCGCGGATTCATACTACGAGATCCACCTGTTCGAGTCCGGCCAGGTCCACACCCGGCCGGAGAACCGCCACGACCTGTTCAATGCCTTGTGCTGGCTGGCGTTTCCGCGCACCAAGGCGCGCATCAACGCCCTGCACGCGGCGCAGATCCCGCACGAGGGCGGCAAGCGCGGCAGGCTGCGCGACCTGCTCACCCTCTTCGACGAAGGCGGCGCGCTGGTGGCCTGCGCCGACGAGGCGCTCAACGAGCTGGTCCGCGAGTTCCGTTGGAAGGAATTGTTCTGGCAGCAGCGCAGCCGCGTACGGGCGGCAATGCGATTCTTGGTGCTGGGCCACGCAGTGCTGGAACAGGCGCTCGAGCCCTGGCGCGGCATCACCTGCAAGGCACTGTTCGTCGATCCCGCGCTCGATGCAGATGCGCAGGCGGCCCAATGGCTCGGGCAGCTGCCGGCGGACGCGACTCCGCGCCTGCTCGCGCCGCTGCCGGTGTTCGGCTATCCCGGCTGGCTGCCCGCCAGCGCCAGCGCCAGCGCCGCGTTCTACGACGACGAGCGCTATTTCCGGCCGCTGCCGCGGAGAACGGAGGCGCGCAAGGCGTAGAATCCGTGCCGGGAGATGGCCAGGCAGCCGCTGTGGCGACACAGAGGAAAGTCCGGGCTCCACAGAGCGGGATGCGGGGTAACGCCCCGGCGCGCATACCCGCCGCGAAAGCGGCGCCAAGGCGACGAATAGGGCCACAGAGACGAGTCCTCCCGGCGACGGGAGGGGTGAAACGGGCAACCTCCATCCGGAGCAACACCAAATAGGCAAGCGCCTGAGGCCGGCTCGGCCAAGCTTGCGGGTAGGTGGCTAGAGCCCGGGGGTAACCCCGGGCCCAGAGGAATGGCTGTCGGGAGGGGTTCGCCCCTTCGCACAGAACCCGGCTTACAGGCCGTCTCCCGTTTTTGCCAACTTTTTCTCCGACGCAGAAAATTCCTTTTGCGTTCGGCGACGCGACCGCGTGATAATGCAAGGCAACGCAAGTGCACAACCGACTCAACCAGAACGACGTCACCAACCGCGTCAATGTCGAGGATCCCGATCAGGTCCGCGACGCGGTCCTCAGCCTGTTCGCTGCGCGCTACCCCGGCGCCGACCTGGCGCCGCTGCAGCGCGCCTTCGCCGACATGAAGGCGTTGTTCGGCGGCACTTTCCCCGGCTACCTTCCCTGTGACACCCTGTACCACGACCTGCGCCATACGCTGGACATGACGCTGGCGATGGTGCGGCTGCTCGACGGCCACGATCGCGCCCTCGCGAGCGCCGATCAGATCGGCGCCCGGCGCGCCACGCTCGGCGTGGTGGTCGCCCTGCTGCACGATTCGGGCTACCTCAAGCGCCTCTCCGAAAGCCACGTCGGCAATGGCGCCGTGTTTACCAAGATCCATGTCAGCCGCAGCGCGGACTTTCTCGTGCGCTACCTGCCGCAGCTCGGTTTCGCCGAGGAAGCGGAAGCGGCGTCCAAGCTGGTGCACTTCACCGGCTACGAGATGGACATCGACGACATCATGCTGCACGACCCCAAGGACCGTCTGCTCGGCTGCCTGGTGGGCACCGCGGACCTTCTCGGCCAGATGTCGGACCGCATGTACCTGGAGAAATGCCGCGAGTTCCTGTACCCGGAG
>JANNTQ010000079.1:0-39265 GCA_031394435.1 Betaproteobacteria bacterium | reverse complement strand
ATCGCCTCGAGCTCGTCAACACGATCTACGGGTAGGCGGATTTCCAGTAGAGCGCGAAGGAACCCTTCTGGCTCGATCGCGCAGCCTGGAGGAGTTTTTTTTGGGACAATACGCGCCTGTCCAGCTCAGGATTACCCGAGGATCTGCTCATGAAGTGCGTCATCCTTGCCGGAGGCTTTGGCACCCGCATCAGCGAAGAGTCGGTCCTCAAGCCCAAGCCGATGATCGAGATCGGCGGCAAGCCGATCCTCTGGCACATCATGAAGATCTACTCGGCGCAGGGCGTGGACGAGTTCGTGGTCTGCCTGGGCTACAAGGGCTACCTGATCAAGGAGTACTTCGCCAACTACTTCCTGCACATGTCGGACGTGACGATCGACATGCGCGACAACTCGATGCAGGTGCACCAGAAGAGCGCCGAGCCCTGGAAAGTGACGCTGGTGGAGACGGGCGAGGCGACGCAGACCGGCGGGCGCCTTAAGCGCGTGGCACAGTACCTCGGCAACGAGGACTTCTGCTTCACCTACGGCGACGGCGTCGCCGACGTGGATCTGAAGGCGCTGGTCGCGTTCCACAAGGCGCAGAAGGTGAAGGCCACGCTCACTGCAGTGCAGCCACCGGGACGCTTCGGCTCGCTCGTCATGGAGGGCAGCCACGTCACCAGCTTCCAGGAAAAACCGAAGGGCGACGGCGGCTGGATCAACGGCGGCTTCTTCGTCTGCTCGCCGGCGGTGCTCGATTATCTGCAAGGCGACGCCACGGTGTGGGAGCGCGAGCCGCTCGAGCGCATGGCCAAGGACCGCCAGCTCGCAGCTTACTTCCACCGCGGCTTCTGGCAGCCGATGGATACGCTGCGCGACAAGAACCACCTCGAGGAGCTGTGGGCCAGCGGCAATCCGCCGTGGAAGAAGTGGTGACGCCGAAGTTCTGGGCCGGCAAGAAGGTCTTCGTCACCGGCCACACCGGATTCAAGGGTTCGTGGCTTGCGCTGTGGCTCGCCTCGCTCGGCGCGCGCGTTTCTGGCTACGCGCTCAAGCCCGCCAGCACGCCTTCGCTATGGGCGCTGGTCGAAGCCAAGTCCGGCATCGCCAGCAGCATCGCAGACATCCGCGACCTCGGCGCGCTTTCGCAGGCGATCGGCGCCTTCCAACCCGAGATCGTGTTCCACCTCGCGGCGCAGTCGCTGGTGCGCCCGTCCTACGACGATCCGGTGGGCACCTATGCGACCAACGTGATGGGGACCGTGCACCTGCTGGAAGCCGTGCGAAAGGCGAGCAACGCCTGCGCGGTGGTCAACGTCACCAGCGACAAGTGCTATGAGAACCTGGAGACAGGGCAGTCCTACCGGGAGAGCGACCCGATGGGCGGCCGCGATCCCTACAGCAGCAGCAAGGGTTGCGCCGAGCTGGTCACGGCCGCCTATCGCGCTTCGTTTCCGGGAGGCGTGGCGCTCGCGTCGGCGCGCGCCGGCAACGTGATCGGCGGCGGCGACTGGGCGCAGGACCGCATCGTGCCGGACACCGCGCGCGCCGCGGCTGCCGGCAAGGCGGTGCAGGTGCGCAACCCGCGCGCCGTGCGCCCCTGGCAACACGTGCTGGAACCGCTCGCCGGCTACCTGCAGCTCGCCGAGCACCTGTACGACGCCCCCGCGATGTTCGCGGAAGGCTGGAATTTCGGTCCGGATGAGAAGGACGCGGTGCCGGTGGAGGCGGTGGTTGCCACCATCACGCGCCTGTGGGGGCCGCCGGCGTCCTGGGCTGCGGACAAGGGGACGCACCCGCACGAAGCGCATTTCCTGCAGCTGGACAGTTCAAAGGCGCGCAGCCGCCTGGGATGGAAGCCGCGCCTCGACCTGCAGATGGCGCTGGAGTGGACCGTCGGCTGGTACAAGACACAGGCACAGGGTGCCGACGCGAGGCAGCTAACCCTGGCGCAGATCGAGCGTTACATGGCGCTCGCGCGCGCATGAAGCCCGCAGCCTGCCGCTTCTGCGGCGCGCCCCTCGAGCTGTCATTCGCCGACCTCGGCATGGCGCCGCCCTCGAATTCCTTTCTCGAAGCGCAGGCGCTGAACCGCATGGAGCGCTTCTACCCCCTGCACGCCTGGGTGTGCGAGAAGTGCTTCCTCGTGCAGCTGGAGGAATTCGAGACGCCCGAGCAGATCTTCAGCGACTACGCCTACTTCTCCTCCTATTCCGAATCCTGGCTCGCGCACGCGGAGGCCTACACGCGCGCGATGACGGCGCGCTTCGGCCTGAACGCCGCGAGCTTCGTGGTCGAGATCGCGAGCAACGACGGGTACCTGTTGCAGAATTTCGTGGCGCAGGGCGTGCCGGTGCTCGGCATCGAGCCCGCCGCGAACGTCGCGGCGGTGGCGGAAAAGAAGGGCGTGCCGACGCTGGTCAAGTTCTTCGGCGCCCGGACGGCGACCGAGCTGGCCGCCGCCGGACGCAGGGCCGACCTGATCCTCGGCAACAACGTACTCGCGCACGTGCCGGATCTGATCGACTTCGTGCGTGGCATCAGCCTGCTGCTCAAGCCCGGCGGCGCGGTGACCATGGAGTTTCCGCACCTGCTGAAACTCATGCAGGAAAGCCAGTTCGACACCATCTACCACGAGCATTTCTCGTACATTTCCTTCATGGTCGCCGAGCGCGTGTTCGCGGCGCACGGGCTGACCCTGTTTGACGTGGACGAGATTCCTACGCACGGCGGCTCGCTGCGCATTTATGCGCGGCACGCGGCGAACGCGGCCCTGCCGGTTTCGAAGAAGGTGATGGAGCTGCGCGCGCGCGAGCAGGCGGCGGGCCTGGAGCGCGCCGATACCTACCGGACATTCGCCGAACAGGTGCGTGCGACCAAGCGCAGCCTGCTCAAATTCCTCATCGGCGCGAAGGATTCCGGCAAGCGTGTTGCCGCGTACGGCGCGCCCGCCAAGGGCAACACACTGCTCAACTATTGCGGCGTGCGCAGCGACCTGCTCGAGTACACCGTGGACCGCAGCCCGCACAAGCAGGGCCGCTACCTTCCCGGTGTGCATATCCCGATCCACGCGCCTGAAAGAATCATGCAGACGCGACCGGATTACGTCCTGATCCTGCCGTGGAACCTGAAGGACGAGATCGTCGCGCAGATGGCGGGCATCCGCGCCTGGGGCGGGCGCTTCGTGGTGCCGATTCCCGAGACCAGGGTGCTCGATTGAATTTCCAGCCCACGCCGCTCGCCGGGGCGTACGTCGTCGAGCTGGAATGCATCGAGGACGAGCGCGGGTTCTTCGCGCGTTCCTTCTGCCAGGAGGAGTTCCGCAAGCACGGGCTCAAGCCCGCGATCGCGCAGTGCAACGTCTCCTGGAACCGCAAGCGCGGCACGCTGCGAGGCCTGCACTACCAGGCCGCGCCGCACGCAGAGGCGAAGGTGGTGCGCTGCACGCGCGGCGCTATCTGGGACGTGATCGTGGACCTTCGCGAGGGTTCGCCGGCGCGCTTGCGCTGGCACGCGCAGGAGCTGAGCGTCGAGAATCGCCTCGCGTTCTACGTGCCGGAAGGTTTCGCGCACGGCTTCCAGACGCTTTCCGACGACAGCGAAGTGCTCTACCAGATGTCGGAGTCCTACCACCCCGACCTGGCGCGTGGCCTGCGCTGGGATGATCCGAAGCTCGGCATCCGCTGGCCGCTCGCCGATCCGATCCTGTCCGCGCGCGACCGCTCCTACGCGCTGCTGCCATGAAGATCCTGCTGATCGGCGCGACCGGCCAGCTGGGCGGCGATCTGGTGCGCAACAACCCGGGCCACGAGATCTCCTCGCCCTCGCGCGAGGAACTCGACCTGGGCAGGCCGGGAGAAGCCGCGCGGCTGATCGGCAAGCTGCGCCCTGTCACGGTGATCAACTGCGCCGCCTACCACAACGTGCCCAAATGCGAAGAGGAGCCCGCGCAGGCTTTCCTCGTCAACTGCGTCGCCGTGCGCGACCTCTCCGCCGCCTGCGCCGCGCAGGGCGCGCGCCTGGTCACCTTCAGCAGCGATTACGTGTTCGGCGGCGAGCGCAGCGAGCCCTGGCGCGAGGACGACAGGCCGTTTCCACTGCAGGTCTACGGCATCAGCCGGCTGGCCGGCGAGCATGCGGCGCTCGCTACGGCCCCCGGGCACGCAGTCGTGATCCGAACCTGCGGGCTCTACGGCCGCTCCGGCGCGCGCTCCAAGGGAGGCAATTTCGTGGACGGACGGGTGGCGGATGCGCGCGCAGGAAAGCGCATCGAGATGGCGAGCGAACAGGTGGTGGCGCCCACGTCGACCGACGACTTGAGCCGTGCGGTGTTCGCACTGCTGCAGAAGGCGCCGCCGCCGGGCATCTACCACCTCGTAAACGAGGGCGCCTGCTCTTGGTACGAGTTCACGCGCGAGATCGTGCGGCTGGCGGGCGGCGGTTCGGAGGTCATTCCGGTGGACCGCGGCGGCAGGACCGGCGCGATGCGCCGGCCGCTGTACTCGGTGCTCGCCAACACCAGGGCGCGCGCGCTGGGCGTGACGCTGCGGCCCTGGCGCGAGGCGCTGGCCGACTACCTGCGCGCGAAGCTCCCGGGGAACGCCGGAGGTGCCCGGCATCGCCGTCGTGCACCTGGTGCGCCGGCAGAACGGGCTGGCGCCGCTGCAACGCTTCCTCGAATCCTACCGCCGCCACGCGGCGGGCGCGGATCACGAGCTCATCCTGCTGTACAAGGATTTCGGCAAGCAGGTGCCTGCGGACTACGCGCATGCGCTTGCCGGCATTTCCCATCAGCGGATGCTGCTTCCCGATCGCGGCTTCGACCTGCACCCCTACTTCACCGCAGTTGCGCGCTTTGACCACGATTACTTCTGCTTCCTGAATTCCTACAGCCGCATCCTGTCCGCGGACTGGCTGGGGAAACTGCACGCGCCGGTCGCGGCCCGAACAGCCGGCCTGGTGGGCGCGACCGGCTCCTGCGAAAGCATCGCCGCGCTGCCGGCACCCAAGCGCTGGATCACGCAGCGCTATTTCGCCCCGTTTCCGAATCATCACCTGCGCACCAATGCATTCATGGCGGCGCGCGAGGTCCTCGTGCGCGTTACGCTGCGGCCGATGCTGTTCAAGTTTTTCGCCCTGGCTTTCGAAAGTGGCAAGGACGGCCTAACGGCGCAGATCGGCCGGCTGGGACTCGATGCACTGGTGGTCGATCGCAACGGCACTGCCTACGCCAAGGACCGGTGGCATCTTTCCAACACGTTCCGGCAGTCGATGCAGGAGAATCTCCTCGTCTCGGACAAGCAGACCGACGCGTACGCAGCCGCAGACGCAGCGACCCGCGGCAGGCTGTCGCGGCTGGCGTGGGGCGAGTGGGCGCGACCGGCCTGAGCGGGCCATGCCAGCCTGTACCGTCGCCATCCCGGTCTACAACCAGCGCGCCTACGTAGAGCGCGCCGTGCGCTCGGCGCTCGCGCAGGAGCTCGGCGGTCTCGAGGTCCTGGTGGTCGACAACTGCTCGACCGATGGCACTTGGGAGGCAGTGCAGCCCTTCGCGCGGCAGGGCGTGCGCCTGCACCGCAACGCCTCCAATCTGGGCCTGTTCGGCAACTTCAACCGCTGCCTGGAGCTCGTGTCCACGCCCTACCTGCGGCTGCTCTCGGCCGATGACGTGCTTGTGCCACATTGTCTTGGCGCCGAGCTCGAGATCCTGGAGCGCGATCCAGACCTGGCGATGCTCAGCACGCGCGGGCGCTTCGTTTCGCCTGACGACAGCCCGATGGGCGACCTCGCGGCCGACTTCCTGCCTGGCGTCTACGACGGTGCGAGCTTTGCGCGCACCTGGTTCGACTTCTACGCGCGCACTCGGCGAAACCCGCTCAACTATCCTTCGGGCGTGCTTTTCCGCCGTGCGGTAATCGGGGAACTTCGTTTCGAGACGGCCTGGCGCACCGCAGGCGACATCGATTTCTACTTCAAGGTGCTGCGGCGCAGCGACCTCGGCATCGCGGACCTCGTCGGCTGCGAGGTGACGCGTCACGCGGCGCAGGCGCACGTCAGTCCCAATCTGGACGGCACTGCGATCCGCGAGCAGCTGGCGCTGCTCGAGCGCTACGTCGAGCCCTCCGAGCACGCGCGCCTGAGAAAGCTGCTCGCCGGCACTTGCCTCGCACTCGCGCTGACGCGCGGCGGCGCCTCCGCCGCCATCCACTGGCGCCTTGCGCGCGAGATCACCACCTTGCCCGGAGCGCTAGGCGGACTCGCTGCGCTCGCGGCCGGCCGTGCCTGGCCGCGTCCGCCGCGCCCGGTCCGAGCGCTCGCATGATCCGCGCCCTTACTTTCGGCCGCTACGCAGACGACAACTTCGGCGGCCTCGAGCGCTACGTATTCGAGCTGGCGCGCGCACTCGAGCGCGAGGTGCGCTACACCAACATCGTCGCCGAGCGCGGCGGCGCGCCCGACCTGGCGATGGTCGGCGAGACGGTCTACGCCAGTCCGTGGGCCAGCGTGGCCGGCACGCCGGTGTGCCCGACGATGCCCTGGCATGCGCTGACGCGCCACCGCCGCGCGCCCTTCGAGCTGGTGCACCTGCAGTTCCCGGCCGACCCGATGGCGCACCTGTCCGTTTCGCTCCTGCCGCGCGGCGTCAAGCGCATCATCTCCTGGCACAGCGACATCATTCGCCAGCAAGAGCTGCTCGCGCTCTACCGGCCGTTCCGCGACCGGCTGGTGCGCTCGGCCGACGCCATCATCGCGGCAACGCCCGCGCACATCCGTTCCTCGGAGCAACTGGCGGCAGTGCGCGATCGCGCACGGCTGCACGTCGTGCCCTACGGCTTTGACCTGACGCGGTTTCGCGAGCGCCCACCGCTGGCCGACGAGCTGCGCCGCCGCCACGGGACGCAGTTCCTCGTGTTCGCGCTCGGCCGGCACGTCTATTACAAGGGCTTTGAGTTCCTGATCCGCGCTCTTGCGGCGATGCCCGAAGCTGCCCTGATGCTGGGCGGGCAGGGCCCGTTGACCGGCGAACTGAAAAACATTGCCCGCGAGTCGGGCGTCGCCGCCCGGGTGCATTTCGTGGGCCGCATTGCGGAAGCCGAGCTGCCTGCGTACTACCACGCCTGCGACGCCTTCTGCCTTTCGTCGGTCGAACCGGCGGAAGGTTTCGGCATCGTGCAGATCGAAGCCATGGCCAGCGGCAAGCCCGTGGTGTGCTGCGAACTGCACAACGGCGTGACCTGGGTGAATCAGGACGGGGTGACGGGGCTGGTGGTGCCGCCCGCCGATCCGGCGGCGCTGGCCGGTGCGCTGCGGCGTCTGATGCAGGATCCCGCCCTGCGAGAACGGCTTGGCGAGCAAGGCCGCGCCCGCGCCTTCAGCGTCTTCACGCTCGAGGCAATGGCGCGCGGCACTCTTGAAATTTATCGCGCTGTGCTGCAGAGCGAAGGCTGACGATGCGCGTCCTCGTCACCGGCGCCGGCGGTTTCATCGGCAGCCATCTCTGCCCGGCGCTCGCCGCCGCCGGGCACGAGCTGCGCGCATCAGTCGAGGGCTGCGACGCGGTGGTGCATCTGGCGAACATCGCGCATAGGTCCGCGAGCCCCGCCGATCTGCATCGCGTCAACGTAGAGGGCACGATCGCGCAGGCCAAGGCCGCGTTGGCAGCGGGCGCGCGACGCTTCGTCTATCTAAGTTCGATCAAGGCGGCGCAGCCGGATGACGCCTATGGCCGCGCCAAGTCCATTGCGGAGCAGGCCCTGTTGCAACTGGCAGGTCTCGAACCGGCGATTCTGCGCCCGACGCTGGTCTACGGCCCGCGCGTGAAGGCGAATTTCCTCTCGCTGCTGCGCGCCGTCGACCGCGGCTGGCCGCTGCCGCTGGCGAGCATCGAGAACCGCCGCAGCCTCGTCTACGTCGGCAACCTGGTGGATGCGATCCTGCGTTGCCTCGATGGCCCGGCGCGGGGCAAGGCCTACGCATTGAGCGACGGCACGCCGGTATCGACGCCGGAGTTGTGCCGCGCAATCGCGCGCGCGCTCGGGCGGCCGGTGCGGCTGTTCCCGTTCCCGCCCGCACTGCTGCGGCTCGTTCCTGCGCTCGCGCGGCTCGCGCTGTCGCAGGAAGCGGACGATCGCGCCATCCGCGCGGAGCTCGGCTGGCGGCCGCCGTTCAGTTTCGAGCAGGGCCTGCGCGCCACTGCGGCGTGGTATCGCAACCAAGGCGGCTAGAATGCGCGCCATGCTCGCGCTGGCGCCGATTGCCGCGTTTCTGGCCGCTTTGCTCGCCGCACGCCTCCTGCTCACGCCGGTAGGCCGGCGCATCGCGCTCGACGCGCCGAACGAGCGCTCGCTGCACGCGCAACCGGTGCCGCGCACGGGCGGCATGGCCATCGTTCTGGGGGTCGCCGTCGCCAGTGCGCTCGTGCAGCCCGCAGTTGCCGTGACGCTCGGCGCTGCACTGGCGCTCGCGGCGGTTTCCTTCGCCGACGATATCTACGGCCTGCCGACGCTGGCGCGCCTCGCCGCGCAGATTGCCGCCGCGGCAGTGGTGGTGGCGTTCGAGCTCGGCTACTCCGAGCCCGTGCTGTTCACGCTTTTCCTCCTCGCCATCGTCTGGTACGCGAACCTGTACAACTTCATGGACGGGTCGGACGGACTCGCGGGCGGCATGGCGGTGATCGGGTTCGGCGCGTATGCCGCGGCAGCGTATCTCGCCGGCGCGGAGCCCTTCGCCACGCTGTGCGCCTCGGTCGCCGCTGCTGCCGCGGGGTTCCTGGTATTCAACTTCCACCCGGCGCGCATCTTCATGGGCGACGTGGGCTCGGTGCCGCTCGGCTTTCTCGCCGGCGCGCTGGGCGTCTACGGCTGGAGCCGGGGGGTTTGGCCAGTCTGGTTCCCGCTGCTGGTGTTCGCGCCCTTCGTCTGCGATGCGACCCTCACGCTGCTGCGCCGCCTGCTGCGCCGCGAGCGCGTGTGGCAGGCGCACAAGGAACACTATTACCAGCGCCTGGTGCGCATGGGCTACGGCCACCGCGGCACCGCGTTCATCGAGTACGCGGTGATGGCCGGATGCGCGGCGACGGCGCTCCTCGCGCGGCGCGAGCCCTCGACGGTGCAGGCTGCCGCACTGGCCGGCGCTGCGGCCGTGCTGATCGCCATCGCCTTGTGGGTCGACCTGCGCTGGGCGCGGATGCGATGAAAGCCGACCGGCAGTTCATCGCCCGCGCCTCTCTCGCCTTCGCGCACGACGTGGTGTTCGCCGGGGTGGCGTGGCTGGCCGCCTTCTGGCTGCGCTTCAACCTCGAGCTGCCGCCGGCGGAATTCGCGCGGGTGGCGGTGACGACCTTGCCCGGTGTGCTGGCGGTCCATGCGGCGGCGTTCTGGATCCTCGGCCTGTACCGCGGGCTTTGGCGCTACGCCAGCCTGCCGGACCTGCAGCGCATCCTGGTCGCGGTGGCAGTGGCGGCGCTGGCGGTGCCCGCGCTATTCACCCTGGTGGCGCTCGATACCCCGGTGCCACGCTCGGTGTACCTGATCATGCCGGTTCTGCTGATCGGCGTGATGTGCGGCAACCGGCTGCTGTACCGCGCGTGGAAGGAGCGCAGGCTGCTCGGCATGGTGCGCCACCCGGCGGCGAGCCCAGTGCTGGTGCTAGGCGCCGGCACCGCGGCGGCGAGCCTGCTGCGCGACCTCGCCAACAGCAACCAATGGCGCGTGGTCGGGCTGCTGGACGACGACACGGGCAAGCACCGCAGCGAGATTCAGGGTGTGAAGATCCTCGGCGCGCTGGAGCGGCTCGGCACTGTGGCGCAGCAGCGCGCCGTGACGCAGGCGATCATCGCCATGCCGGGCGCCACGCACGGCCAGCGCAAGCGCGCAGTCGAGCTGTGCGCCGCGGCCGGCCTGCAGGTGATGACCGTGCCCTCGTATGCCGACCTGGTGTCGGGAAAGGTCAGCGTTTCGGCGCTGCGCAACGTGGAGCTGGACGACCTGCTCGGCCGCGACCGGGTGACGCTCGACGACGCGGGCCTGCGCGGCCTGATCGAGGGCAAGTGCGTACTGGTCACTGGCGCCGGTGGCTCGATCGGCGCCGAGCTCTGCCGGCAGATCGCGCGCTTCTCGCCCGGGCGGCTGGTGCTGTTCGAGCTTTCAGAGTACGCGCTGTACACGGTGGAGCAGGAGTTCCGCGACCGGCTGCCGGGCGTGCCGATCGCAGCGGTCATCGGCGACGCCAAGTCCTTGCCGCGCGTCGAAGAGGTGTTCGCGCGCTTCCGGCCGCAGGTGGTGTTCCACGCCGCGGCCTACAAGCACGTGCCGCTGATGGAAGGAGACAACGCGTTCCAGGCGGTGGCCAACAACGTGCTCTCCACCGTGGCGGTGGCGCGTGCCGCGCAAGCCGCCAGCGCAGCCAAGTTCGTGCTGGTGTCCACCGACAAGGCGGTCAACCCGACCAACGTGATGGGTGCCTCCAAGCGCCTGGCGGAGATCGCCTGCCAGCGGCTGCAGACGGCCGGCGGCACGCAGTTCGTCATCGTGCGCTTCGGCAACGTGCTCGGCTCCACGGGCAGCGTGATCCCGCGTTTTCGCGAGCAGATCGCGCGCGGCGGCCCGGTGACCGTGACCCATCCCGAGGTACAACGCTACTTCATGACCATTCCCGAGGCGACGCAGCTCGTGCTGCAGGCGGCGCTGATGGGCCAGGGCGGGGAGATCTTCGTGCTGGATATGGGCGAACCGGTGAAGATCGTGGACCTCGCGCGTCAGTTGATCGCCCTGTCGGGTCTTGCGGAAGGCGATATCCGTATCGAGTTCACCGGATTGCGGCCGGGTGAGAAGCTGTGCGAGGAACTGCTCGCCGGCGCCGAGCATTCGCTGCCGACGCCGCACCCGAAGCTGCGCGTGGCGCGCGCGCGCGCGCCGGAGGGCACTGCTTTGCTCGAGGAAGTGCTGGCCTGGCTCGCCGCGCCAGCGCAGCCCGGCGCTGAAAGCGTGCGCGAGCGCCTGCGCGCCTGGGTGCCGGAGTACGCTCCGGACGCGGCGGCGCGCGGCTAGTTCAGGCAACCTTGTAGTAGCTCCTGTACCAGGCGGCGAAGCGCGCCAGCCCCAGTTCGAGCGGCGTGGACGGCGCAAACCCCACTTCTTTCGCCAGCGCCCGGGTGTCAGCGTAGGTAGCCTTGATGTCGCCGGGCTGCATCGGCCGCAGTTCCTTCTTCGCCTGCCTGCCGAACGCGCGCTCAAGCGCAGCGATGTAGTCGAGCAACGGCACTGGCTGATGGTTGCCGATGTTGAATACGCTGTACGGGGGCGTGCCTGCCGGCGCGCGGTCGAGCACGCGCAGCGTGCCCTCCACCACGTCGTCGATGTAGGTGAAGTCCCGCTTCATGTCGCCGTGGTTGAACACTTGAATTGACTCGCCCTGCGTGATGGCACGAGCAAACAGCATCGGCGACATGTCGGGCCGGCCCCAGGGACCGTACACCGTGAAGTAGCGCAGCCCGGTGGCGGCGACGCCGTGCACCTGGCTATACACGTGCGCCATCAACTCGTTGGCCTTCTTCGTCGCGGCGTAGAGGCTCACCGGGTGATCCACGTTGTCGCCTTCCGACCACGGCAGCTTCGCGTTGCTGCCGTAGACGCTGGAGCTCGAGGCGTACACCAGGTGGCGCGGCGGATGCCGCCGGCAACCCTCCAGCAGGTGGGCGAAGGCGACGACGTTGGCCTGCACTGTCGCCGCTGGCCGTTCGAGCGAAGCGCGCACGCCTGGTTGCGCCGCGAGATGCAGCACCAGTTCGGGTCGCACGGCGGCGAACAGCGGCTCCGTTGCAGTGGCATCGGCCAGATCGATCTGCTCGAAGCGAAAGCCCCTGCGTCCTTCGAGCCTGCGCAGGCGGTCCCGCTTCAGCTCGACCGCGTAGTAAGGGGAAAGATTGTCGACTCCGGTCACTTCGTCGCCGCGCGTGAGCAAGCGTTCGGTGCAGTGCATGCCGATGAACCCGGCGGCGCCGGTCACCAGGACCTTCACTGGGGTTTGCGCGCGCGGCGCAGCTCGATCAGCTTGGCATACTTCAGGTAGCTGTTCATGCAGCCGATGCCGATGTGCACCAGCCCGGCGAGGCCGTCGAGGAAGCCCAGGCGCAGCACATAGAACTTGAAAAAACGCACCACCGGCGAGGCGAGCAGCTGGAACATGCCGGCGCTGCGCCCGCGCTCGTAGAGCTGCTCGGCGGCAAGCGTGGTGTAGCGGTTCTGCTTGTCCAGGTAGCGCGCGAGGTCCTCGGCCGACTCGTGCAACAGGTCGCCTTGCAGCGTGCCGGGTGTGACGGCGTAGAGCACTTTCTCGTGCACCGGGTCGTCGCTCCAGCGCGCATTGTTGCGGTCGAACAGGCGAGGGCTCCAGTCGGGGTAGCCCTCGCCGTGGCGCAGCCAGCGGCCGAGGAAGCGGTTGCAGCGCGCCATGCGGTAGACCGGCGCGACGGGCGCGCCGAGCGCCCGCTCGATGCTCGCTCGCAGCTCGGTCGAAACGCGCTCGTCGGCATCCAGGCACAGCACCCAGTCGTGCTGCGCCTGCTCCACGGCGAACTGTTTCTGGCGCCCGAAGCCCAGCCAGTCCTTCGCCACCACGCGCGCGCCGTGCTTCTGCGCCACTTCCCGCGTCGCGTCGGTGCTGCCGGAGTCGACCAGCACGATTTCATCGGCGAAGGCCGCGCTCGCCAGGCAATCCTCGAGCTGGTGCGCTGCGTTGTGCGCGATCAGCACCACCGACAGCGGCGCGCGCGTCGGGCGGTTCAAGGCTTATCCCGTAGAATCGGCACGCGCCATTTTATCCGACGCATGCGCCGAATACTCTTCGTCAAGACCTCCTCGCTGGGCGACGTGGTGCACAACTGCCCTGCAGTGAGCGATGTGGCGCGCTCGGTGCCGGGTGCGGCGATCGACTGGGTGGTGGAAGAGGCCTTCGCCGAAGTCGCCGCCATGCATGCGCACGTGCGGCGTGCGATCCCGGTGGCGGTGCGGCGCTGGCGCGGATCCTTGTGGCATCCCCGCACATGGTCGGAGATGGGCGCTTTCGGGCGCGCGCTGCGCGAGGAGCGCTACGACCTGGTCATCGACACGCAGGGGCTGCTGAAGAGCGCGCTGCTGGTGCGGTTCGCTCGCGGTGAGCGCCATGGCATGGATGCGGCGAGCGCGCGCGAGCCGCTCGCCGCATGCTTTTACGACGTGCGCCACGCGGTTCCGCGGCAACTGCACGCGGTGGAGCGCAACCGCCAGCTCGCTGCCGCAGCGCTCGGCGGCACATCGCTTGCGGCTTGCGACTACGGCTTGCGCGCCGAAGGACCCCTGCCGCTCGACCTGCCCGCTCCGTACACGGTGCTGCTCACCATGACCAGCCGCGCCGACAAACTCTGGCCGGAGGGCAACTGGATCGAGTTGGGCCGCCTGCTTGCGGCGCGCGGCTTGCACTGCGTGTTGCCCTGGGGCAGCGAAGAGGAAAAGGCGCGCGCGGCGCGCGTCGCCTCGGGCATCGGCAACGCCCTGGTCCCGCGGCGGTTGGGCCTGGCCGAACTCGCCCGGCTGATGCGAGGGGCGCGCGGCGTGGCAGGCGTGGATACGGGACTGACGCACCTCGCGGCCGCGCTCGGCGTGCCTGCGGCAGGCATCTATGTCAGTTCCGAGGTGCAGCTGACGGGCCTGCATGCCGGCAACCGCGTGCGCAATCTCGATGCGCCGGCCGCGGCCATGGTGCGGGCGGCGCTCGAGGAGCTCGCCTGATGTGGCGCGTTCTCTACACGGCGCTGCTCTACGCCGCGTTGCCTTTCGTTCTCGTCAGGCTCTGGTGGCGCGGCCGGCGCGAGCCGGGCTACCGCGCGAGCGTTACCGAGCGCTTCGGCACGAGCGAGCTCGAACCCAAGCCGAAACTCCTTTGGCTGCACGCTGTATCGGTGGGCGAGGCGCGCGCCTGCGCGCCGCTGGTGCGAGCCCTGCAGCGCGAACACCCCGATCACGACGTGCTGCTCACCTGCCTCACCGCCGCCGGGCGCGAGACCATCAAGCAGGTCTACGGCGAGTCGGTACTGAGCGCCTACCTACCTTACGACTTTCCCTGGGCCGCGCAGCGCTTTCTCGAGCATTTCCGGCCGCGGCTGGGCGTGCTGGTGGAAACCGAGATCTGGCCCAACCTGGTGCGCGCCTGCGCGCAGAACGGCGTGCCGCTGCTGCTCGCCAACGCGCGCATGTCGCGCGAGTCGACGCGCGGCTACCTGCGTTTCGCGCCGCTGGCGCGGCCCGCGTTCGAGAGCCTCTCCGCAGTCTGTGCGCAAGGCGAGAATGATGCCCGACGACTGCGCCGATTGGGCGCGGCCAATGTCACCGTGACCGGCAACATGAAATTCGACATCCAGCCGGACGCCGCGAAGGCCGAGGAGGGCAGGGCTTTCCGCGCGGCACTGCGCCAGCGCAAGGTGCTGCTGCTCGCGAGCACGCGCGAGGGCGAGGAAGAGCTGCTGCTTGGGGCGCTGGGAGCGCAGGACGACGGCGTGCTGACCGTGCTCGTGCCGCGCCACCCGCAGCGCTTCGACGCCGTCGCCGCATTGGCCCAGCGCATGGGCTTCGCGCTCGCGCGCAGGAGCCTGGGCGAGGCGCCGCACAAGGGCCGGCGCCTGTATCTTGGCGACACGATGGGCGAGATGGCTTTCTACTACGCGCTCGCTGACGTGGCGGTAATCGGGGGTGGTTTTGCGCCGCTTGGCGGGCAGAACCTGATCGAAGGATGCGCCGCGGGGATCCCGGTGGTCACCGGCCCGCACATGTACAACTTCACCGACGTCACGCGTCTCGCAGTGGCGGCGCAGGCCGCCATCCAGGCGCAGGATGCTGCGACGGCGCTGCGCACGGCGCGCGCGCTGCTCGAGGATCCAGAACGCTGCGCGCGCATGGGCATCGCGGGCACGCGGCTTTGTGCCCGGCACCGCGGCGCGGCGGAGCGGCACCTCGCGGTGTGCCGGGGCCTGCTCAGGGATCGAGGGCCCGGTTGACCTCTTGGAGGTCTTCCTCGCGCAGGCTGCCGGCGGCCGCCTTCAGGCGCAAGGTGTTGACGATGGTGTTGTAGCGCGCGACGGCCAGGTCGCGCCGCGTCGAGAACACCTGTTGCTGCGCGTTCAGCACGTCGATGTTGATGCGCACGCCCACCTCGTATCCCAGGCGGTTGGAATCGAGCGCGCTCTGCGTCGAGACCAGCGCCTGCTGGAGCGCGCCCACCTGCGCGATGCCGTTGATCACGGCGAGGTAGGACTGGCGCGTGCTCAGGGCGGAACTGCGGCGCGCGTTCTCCAGCTCCTGGCGCGCTTGCTCGTATTTGGCCGCTGCCTCGCGCTCGAGCGAGCTGAGGTTGCCGCCCTGGTACAGCGGCAGCGCGAACTTCAGAGCGATCGAGTTGGTGGTGGTGTTGGCGCCGACAACGCTCAGCGTCGAGCCGCTTTGCGAGGTGTAGTTGTGGGTCGCCTCCAGGTCGAGCGTCGGGTAATTGCCGGCGCGGTTGCGCCTCGTCTCCAGCGCGGCGACGCCGGTGGCCGCCTCCTGGACCAGCACCGTGTAGCTCTGCTTTTCCGCGACCTCCACCCAGCTCTGCATGTTCTGCGGGTTGGGCGCGGACAGGCGGATGTCGCCGCGCAGCGCCCTCAGCGTCGCGTATTCCTTGCCCGTCAGCTGCTGCAGGGCGCGGCGCCGCGCCTCGACGTCGTTCTGCGCGGAGATCTCCTGCGCGCCCGCAAGGTCGAAGCGCGCCTGCGCCTCGGGCGGGTCGGTGATGGTCGCGGTGCCGACCTCGAAATTGCGCCTGGCCTGCGCCAGCTGCTCGGCGATCGCCGTCTTCTGCGCGCCCACCAGCGCTAGGGTGTCCTGAGCGGCGAGCACGTCGAAGTAGGCCTGCGCCACGCCCAGGATCAGCACCTGGCTGGCCAGCCCGAACTGCGACTCGGCCTGCCTCACCTGCAGGACGGCCTGGTCGTACAGGATGGTGTTCCGCGCACGGTACAGCGGCTGCTTGAACGTGAGGGCGTAACCGTGCGAATCGATGTCGCGCTCGAAACTGGGCTGTGCCACCGGGTCCTTTGATTCGGAGTCGGTGCTGGAGCGGGTCACGTTCGCAGTCAGGTCGAGCGTAGGCAGGAGACCGGCGCGACCCTGCGGCAACTTTTCCTGACCCGCTTGCAGCGCGTAGCGCGCCGCGGCG
This sequence comes from Betaproteobacteria bacterium, assembly GCA_031394435.1. Classification (GTDB taxonomy): domain Bacteria; phylum Pseudomonadota; class Gammaproteobacteria; order Burkholderiales; family SG8-39; genus JAABQT01. Next base: position 23,060 of record JANNTQ010000079.1, on the reverse strand, counting down.
TACTGCGCGTCGTAATTGCGCGCGTCCTGGTACACCTGGGCCAGGTTTTCTGCGGTGGCGGGGAGCGGTGCGCAGGCGAAGGCGAGGGCAACGGCGAGTTGCTGGTTCATGGAGCTTTCGTCAGAATATGAAGCGCGGCGGTTGCTCCGCGTTGGCGAGCGGCGAGAGCAAGGTATCGAACAGATCCACGCCGCGGAACGCGCCGGGCGCGCTGCAGGTCACCAGCCGCGCCACCATCACGGGTTCCTCGCCGAGCACAGCGAACAGGCGGCCGCCCGGCGATAGCTGTGCAAGCAGGGCCTTCGGCAGCACGGGGGTCGAACCGGTGAGCACGATCACATCGTAGGGGGCGCGTGTCGGCCAGCCGTGCGCAGCGTCGCCGGTTTCCAGGGTGACGTTGTCGACGCCGTGACGCTCCAGGTTGCCGCGGCCGAAGGCGGCCAGCGCCGGCCGGATCTCGACCGAGTGCACGTGCGCCGCACGGTGCGCCAGCAGAGCGGTCAGATAGCCGCTGCCGGTGCCGACTTCCAACACGCGCTCGGTCTTGCGCGGCGAGAGCTCCTGCAGGATGCGCGCCTCCATCTTCGGTGCCATCATCTTTTCACCGTCGCCGATGGGGATCTCCATGTCGACGAAGGCCAATGTGCGGCGGGCCGGCGGCACGAAATCCTCGCGCGGCACGACGTAGAGCAGGTCGAGCACGGCCTGGTCCAGCACTTCCCAGGTGCGAATCTGCTGCTCGACCATGTTGCTGCGCGATTGCTCGAAGTTCATGGCGCTTTCGCGGCGTTTTGCGAGGGAGCGGTTAGTTTACCAAAGCGCCTCAGCCACGCCGCCAGGTCGTCCAGATAGGTATAGATCACCGGCACCACGATCAGCGTCAGGAGGCTCGAGGTGATCACCCCGCCGATCACCGCCTGGCCCATTGGCGAGCGCTGTTCGCCGCCTTCGCCCAGGCCGAGCGCAAGCGGGATCATGCCGAAGATCATTGCCAGGGTGGTCATCAGGATCGGGCGCAGGCGGATGCGTCCGGCCGCCAGCACGGCGTCGCGCCGCACCTTGCCGCTGCGGCGTTCGTGGTTCACGAAATCGATCAGCAGGATCGCGTTCTTGGTCACCAGGCCCATCAGCATGATGAAGCCGATGATGGAGAAGATGTTGAGCGTCGAACGGAACAGGATCAGCGCCAGTACCACGCCGATCAGCGACAGCGGCAGCGACATCATGATTGCCACCGGCTGGATGAAACTGCCGAATTGCGAGGCGAGGATCAGGTAGATGAAGATCACCGCCAGCGCCAGGGCCTGGCTGGCGAAGTACAGCGATTCCTGGATATCCTTGGACGAGCCGCCCATGGTGTAGCGGTAGCCTGGCGGCATCGTGATGCGGTCGAGCTTGCCGCGCAGTTCCGCCGCCGCGTCGCCGGCGGCCCGGTTGTACACGTTAGCGGTGATCAGTACCTCGCGCAGCTGCTCCTTGCGGTTGATCTGCTGCGGCCCGCTGCCCGGCGCGATGATGGCGATCTCGCGCAGGCTGACCATTTTCGGCGCGCCGTTGGCGTCAAGCTGGCTGGAGGCGAGCGGTACCCGCTGCAGGTCTTCGATGCGCGCGCGGTCGGCGCGCGACAGGCGTACCTGCACGTCGTAGTACTGGTCATCCGGCCCGCGCCAGTTGCCGACCGCCTGGCCGGCGAGCAGCGGCCGCAGCGCAGCCGCGACCTGGCCGACGCCGATGCCGAGGTCGCTCGCCAGCTCGCGCTTCAGCTCCACGGAAATCTGCGGCTTGGCCGCCTCGTCGCTCGATTCGGCGTCCACCGCGCCGGGGACCTCGCGTACGGCGGCCATCACCTGCTGGGCGATCTCGGCGAGCACCTTGCGTTCCTGCCCGAGGATCGAAACCTGCAGTGGCTTGCCGCTGGAGACCGGCTTGTAGGCGCCGATCTGCTGCAGTTCGATGCCCGCGATGCGCGCGAGCCGCTCGCGCATCGGCCTGGTCAGTTCGTTCTGCGAGCGGTTGCGCTCCTTGCGCGGCACTAGCTGGACGAAGATGTTGACGCGATTCTTGCCCAGCACGAAGCCGGTGTTGACGGTGGCGTAGGTGTACCGGACCTCGGGGAACTCGCGCAGCGCGGCTTCGGCCTGGCGCGCCTTGTGCGAGGTGAGCTCGAGCGAGGCCCCCACCGGCGTCTTGAACTGCACCTGCAGCTCCGACAGGTCAGGTTCTGGCACGAACTCCGAGCCGACGAATGTCATCAGCGGGAAACTGGCGAGGAAGCTGGTTGCGGCGATCGCCAGCACGGTTTTGCGGTGCGCGAGGCTCCAGCCGAGCAGCCGTTCGTAGCCGTTGGAGAAACGCTCCATCAGGGCATGGAACCAGGCGAGCAACCGGCCCAGCGGGCTCGAACTGAATGTGCCCTCCGCCTGGGGATCGCGCCAGATCGAGGACAGCATCGGGTCGAGGGTGAAGGAAACGAACATCGAGATCAGCACCGCGGATACCACGGTCAGGCCGAACTGGTGGAAAAAGCGCCCGATGATGCCGCCCATGAATCCCACCGGCAGGAACACGGCGACGATGGACAGCGTGGTGGCAAGCACCGCCAGGCCGATCTCGCGCGTGCCCTCCAGGGCCGCGGTATGGTGATCGGCGCCCAGCGCCACGTGGCGCACGATGTTTTCGCGCACCACGATGGCGTCGTCGATCAGCAGGCCCACCGACAGCGACAGCGCCATCAGCGTCAGCACGTTGAGCGTGAAGCCGAAGGCGTAGATGAACAGGAACGTGCCGATGAGCGCGATCGGCAGCGTCAGCCCGGTGATCACGGTGCTGCGCCAGGAGGCGAGGAACAGGAACACGATGGCGATGGTGAGCAGCCCGCCCTCGAGCATCGTCTTTTTCACGTCGGCCACCGAATTGCGGATGCCGATGGAAGCGTCGCGCACGATGTCGATCTTCACGTCCGCAGGCAGGAAGCCCTGCAGCTCCTGCGTCACGCGGCGCACGCCGTCGACCACCGCAATGGTGTTCTCGCCCTGCGCCTTGACGATGTCGATCGACAGCGCGCGCTGGCCGTTCACCAGCGCGGCATTCTCCTCCTCCTGCTGGCCGTCCTCGATCTCGGCGATTGCGCCCAGCGTCACGGCCGCCTTCTTGCCATCGGCGCCGCGGCGCGCCACGATCAGGTTGCGGAAGTCCTGCGGCCCGCTCAGCCGGGCGCGCAGCTGGACGATCTTTTCCTGGCTGGGGGTGAGGATCGAGCCGGCCGGGATCTCCTGATTCTCCGAGCGCAGCGCCTGCACCACCTGATCGGCGCCGATCCTCTGCGCTTCCATCGCCTCGAGGTTGAGGGTGACCTTGATCTCGCGCTTGACTCCGCCCACCAGCGTGGCCTGGCCGACGCCGCCGACGTTCTCCAGGCGTTTCTTGATCACCTGGTCGGCGAGCGTGGTGAGCTCGCGCAAGGAGCGGCCCGAGGACTGCACCGCCACCGAGACGATCGGGAAATCGTCCGGATTGAAGCGGCTGACGCGCGGCTCCTTGATCTCGTCGCGGAACGTCGAGCGGATCAACGCGATTTTTTCGCGCACGTCCTGCGCCGCGAGCTTGGGATCGATCGACAGGTCGAATTCGACGATCACCACCGACAGCCCCTCGTAGGAGCGCGAGGAAAGCGTCTTGATGCGGCTGATGGTGTTGACCGACTCCTCCACGCGCCGCGTCACTTCCTCCTCGACGTTCTCGGGCGAGGCGCCGGGGTACTCGGTCTGCACCACCACCACCGGGAAGCTCACGTCGGGGAACTGCTCGACCGGCAGGCGGGAATACGAGAATGCGCCGAGCACCAGCAGCGCGGCCATCATCATGGTCGCGAATACCGGGTTGGAAATGCTGACGCGCGTGAACCACATGTGCCGCAGGCCTCGCTACTTGTTCGCCGTTTCGGTCGGTGCCGGGCCCGACAAACGGGCGGCCACGCCTTCGCGCAGCGAACCCAGGTTCACCCGCACGATGCGCTCGCCCGCGGCAAGCCCGTCCAGCACCTGCACCCGGCCGGCAGCGTCGGGCGCGCCGACCTTGACACTCTTGCGCTTCACCATCCCGTTGTCGATGGCGTAGACGAAGGTCTGGCCGATTTCCTCGCGCACCGCGGAGGCCGGCACCGCCAGCGCGTGGTCAATGCGCGAGAGCGTCAGAGCGCCCTGCGCGAACATGCCGCCGCGCAGCAGGCCTTCGCGGTTGTCGATCACGGCGTAGACGCTGATCGAGCGCGAGCCGGCGGTGGCCGCCGGATTGATGCGCTCGATGCGGCCGGCGAACTCGCGCTCGCCGAACCCTTCGACGCGGAAATTCATCGGCTGGCCGACCTTCACCAGGCTGATCGCCACGGGCGGCACCGGGGCCTCCAGTTGCAGGCGTGACAGATCCACAATGCTCACCACCTTGGCATCCAGCGCGATGCGCTCGCCAGGCTGGGCGTGGCGCTGCGACACGATGCCGGAGAACGGCGCCGACAGCACCGCGTCGCCGAGCGATTTCTGCGCCACCACCAGGTCCGCCCCGGCCGCGCGCAGCCTGGCCGCGGCGACGTCGTAGTTGCTTTGAATGTTGTCGAAGGCGTTCTGGGAAATGAACGCCTTGTCGAGCAGCGCCTTCTGCGTGCCGCGGTTCTTCTCCGCCCAGATCAGCTGCGCTTTCGCGGCCTCGACGTCGGCTTGGCGTGCTGCGACCCGCGCCTGCACCTCGGTAGGATCGATGCGCGCCAGCATCTGGCCCTGTTGTACGCTCTCGCCCTCGCGCACCGAGACGGCGACCAGCTCACCCGCGACCTTGGCCTTGACTGTCGCCTCGGTGAGGGGCGCGAGCGATCCGGTGAGCGGCAACACGCGTTCCAGTGTGCCCGGCGCGACGACGTAAAGGTCGCTCTGCAGGAATTCCGCGACTGGCACTGCGGCGGCGGGCTTTTGCGCCGCGCGATTGCCGCGCACCGCCGCGACGCCGCCGGCAGCGACGCCGGCCACGACCAGCACGGCGAGAATGATGCTCCTGCTCATGGCGTTACTCCGATTCCGCGCCCAGGCCATGCTGGAGCATGTCCAGGTGTGTTTCCAGGTAGCGCGCCGCGTCCAGTTTGTGTGCGGACTGCGGCTCGAGGGCGCTGCGCCACAGCATCAGCTGCAGCAGCGGCGCGAAAATGAGGAGCGCCGCATCCTCCGCGTTCACCTTGCGGAACTCCCCTCGCGCGATGCCGCGCTTGACGATTCCGATCATCACGTCGTGGCCCGGCTCTACGACCTCGGCGAGATAAAACCGCACCAGCTCGGGAAAGTTGCCAGACTCCCCGAGTAGCAGCTTGGGTATCCCGGCGACGCGGGTCGCGCCGACTCTCTCCCACCAGCCGAGGACCAGCACGCGCAACAGTTCGAAGCTGCTGCCCTGGAACTGCGCCACAAAGCGCTTCATCTCGGCGATCGGTGAGACCAGGCCCTCGCGCACCACCGCCTTGAACAGATCTTCCTTGTTGGCGAAATACAGGTACACCGTGCCCTTGGAGACGCCCGCCCGAGCGGCGACATCTTCGAGCCGGGTCGCGGCGAAGCCGCGCTCGACGAACAGTTCGAGAGCTGCGGCAGTGATCTCCTCCGGGCGCGCTTCCTTGCGGCGCGTCCAGCGGGGTTCGGTCTTGGGATTGGCGGAGGTGGACATGGCCAATAAAAATAACTGAACAGTCAGTAATATAATACTGCACTGCAAAAAGGTCAAGCGCGGCAAACTATTGGCCACGCAGGGGTCCTGTCCCGGTCGGGGCGGGTGAGAGAGTCCCTTAGAACCTGATGCGGGTAATCCCGCCGAAGGAAGCGCCATGAACGCCCATCCCAAGTTCCTCGCGGCTACCGCGCACGTCGACGACGCGGCGGTCCAGCCGCTGCCCAACTCGAAGAAGATCTACGTGCAGGGCTCGCGCCCGGACATCCGCGTGCCGATGCGCGAGATCTCCCAGGCCGACACCCCTAGCATGTTCGGCGGTGAGAAGAACCCGCCTGTGTTCGTCTACGACTGCTCGGGGCCCTATACCGACCCGGCAGCTAGGATCGACATCCGCTCGGGGCTCGCGCCGCTGCGGCAGAACTGGATCGAGGAGCGCAAGGACACCGAGGTCCTTGCGGGTCCCTCGTCGCGATACGGCATCGAGCGCCTCAATGACCCGAAGCTCGCCGAGCTGCGCTTCGACCTGAAGCGCTCGCCGCGGCGCGCCCGCCGCGGCATAAACGTGTCGCAGATGCACTACGCGCGCAAGGGCGTCATCACGCCGGAGATGGAATTCATCGCCCTGCGCGAGAACCTCGAGCGCAGCCGCTACATCGCGAGCCTCAAGGCCACCGGCAAGACGGGCGAGAAGATGTTCGAGCTCCTGATGAGGCAGCACAAGGGGGAAAGCTTCGGCGCATCGATTCCGGAGATGATCACGCCGGAGTTTGTCAGAAGCGAAGTGGCGCGCGGCCGCGCCATCATCCCGGCGAACATCAACCACCCGGAAAGCGAGCCGATGATCATCGGCCGCAACTTCCTGGTGAAGATCAACGCCAACATCGGCAATTCGGCGGTGTCCTCGGGGATCGGCGAGGAAGTGGAGAAAATGACCTGGTCGATCCGCTGGGGCGGCGACACCGTGATGGATCTTTCCACCGGTAAGCACATCCACGAGACGCGCGAGTGGATCGTGCGCAATTCGCCGGTGCCGATCGGCACCGTGCCGATCTACCAGGCGCTCGAAAAAGTCGACGGCAAGGCCGAAGACCTAACCTGGGAGATCTACCGCGACACGCTGATTGAGCAGGCCGAGCAGGGCGTGGACTACTTCACCATCCACGCCGGGGTGCTTCTGCGTTATGTGCCGATGACCGCCGGGCGCATGACCGGCATCGTTTCGCGCGGCGGCTCGATCATGGCCAAGTGGTGCCTCTCGCACCACCAGGAGAGCTTCCTCTACACGCATTTCGAAGACATCTGCGAGATCATGAAGGCGTACGACGTGAGCTTTAGCCTGGGGGACGGCTTGCGCCCCGGTTCGGGCTACGACGCCAACGACGAAGCGCAGTTGAGCGAGTTACGCACGCTGGGTGAACTCACGCAGGTGGCCTGGAAGCACGACGTCCAGGTAATGATCGAGGGCCCCGGCCACGTGCCGATGCAGCTCATCAAGGAGAACATGGAGATCCAGCTGAAGGAGTGCCACGAGGCGCCTTTCTACACGCTGGGACCGCTCACCACCGACATCGCGCCGGGCTACGACCACATCACGTCGGCGATTGGCGCGGCGCAGATCGGCTGGTACGGCACCGCGATGCTGTGCTACGTCACGCCGAAGGAGCACCTCGGCCTGCCGAACAAGAAGGACGTGAAGGACGGCATCATGGCCTACAGGATCGCCGCGCATGCGGCCGACCTCGCCAAGGGCCACCCGGGGGCGCAGATCCGCGACAACGCGATTTCCAAGGCAAGGTTTGAATTCCGCTGGGAAGACCAGTTCAACCTCGGGCTTGATCCGGACACCGCCAAGGACTTTCACGACGAGACACTGCCCAAAGACAGCATGAAAGTGGCGCACTTCTGCTCGATGTGCGGCCCGCACTTCTGCTCGATGAAGATCACGCAGGACGTGCGCGACTACGTAGAGCAGGGGATGAAGGAAAAGTCCGTGGAGTTCGTCAAGAAGGGCGCCGAGATCTACCAAAAGACGTGACGGGCGAGAGCCTGCTCGCCTCGCTGGGCAAGATCGGATTGGCGGTGGCCATCGGGCTGCCGCTTATCGTCTACCTCGCGCAGGACGCGCTGATCTTTTACCGCCAGCCGATTGGCGAGGGCAGGCGCGCGGAGATCGCTAGGCGCCATGCCGCGGTCGCGGACGTCTGGCTCACCGCCGCGGACGGTACCCGTGTCCACGCCTGGCACCTGAATTCCGGCCCGGCCCTCTTGCTGTACTTCGGCGGGAACGCCGAAGAGGTCTCGTGGATGATCGAGGCGGCGAGTGCCGAGGCGCCAGGGGCTTCGTGGCTGCTGATGGACTACCGCGGCTACGGGCAAAGCGAAGGCGCGCCATCGGAGCAGGCGCTGGTCGCCGATGCGTTAGCCTTGTATGACCATGCCGCCAAGCTCCCTGGTGTGGACCCTAAGCGCATCTTCGCCTTCGGTCGCAGCTTGGGCAGCGGCGTCGCCGTGGCGCTCGCCGCCGAGCGGCCGCTGGCCGGCCTGATCGTCGCGACGCCCTTCGACAGCCTCGCCGCGGTCGCCAAGCGCTACTACTGGTATCTGCCAGTGGACTTGATGTTGAAGCATCGCTTCGACTCGATCGCCCTCGCACCGAACCTGAAGCATCCTCTGCTCTGCCTTATTGCCGAACGCGACGAAGTGATCCCGGCGGTGCACGCCGAGCGGTTGTTCGAAGCCTGGGGCGGCGCCAAGCGCAAAGTGGTCCTCGCGCAAGCGGGCCACAACACGACCGACGCGCACCCGATGTTCTGGCCGTCGATCCGCGCGTATCTGCAACAGCAGGCAGATTGAGGGCATGGACAACAGCCTCCTGCATGCGCTGATCCTCGGCATCGTAGAGGGGCTCACCGAGTTCCTGCCGGTGTCGAGCACGGGGCACCTGATCCTCGCGGGAGATCTCCTCGGATACGGGGGAGAACGCGCCGGCGTGTTTTACGTCGCGATCCAGACGGGCGCAATGCTCTCCGTGGTGTGGGAGTACCGTGCGCGGTTTTTCAAGGTCGACCTGCAGCTCTGGCGCAACCTGCTCGTCGCGTTCGTCCCCGCAGCCGTGCTGGGCCTGCTGTTCGGCGGCTTCATCAAGGCGCAACTCTTCGGGCCGGTGCCCGTGGCGATCGCCTTCATCGCGGGCGGCGTCGTCATCCTGCTGGTGGAACGCGGCAAGCGCATTGCTCGCGTCGAGAGCACTCAGGCAATGACGTGGCTCGACGCGCTGAAGGTCGGCCTGGCGCAGTGCTTCGCGCTGATTCCGGGCACCTCGCGTTCGGGTGCCACCATCATCGGCGGCATGCTGTTCGGCTTGTCGCGTCCGGCAGCGACCGAGTTTTCTTTTTTCCTTGCGGTGCCGACGCTGTTCGCCGCTGGTGGCTGGGACCTATGGAAGAACCGCCCGCTGTTCTCCGCCGACGATCTAGGCATGTTCGCCGTCGGGATCGTGATGTCGTTCGTCTCGGCCTTCGTCGTGATCCGGTGGTTGATCCGCTACGTCGCCACGCACGACTTCCGGCCGTTCGCGTGGTACCGGATCGTGTTCGGCGCAGTCGTGCTGCTGACCGCGCACTACGGTTGGGTGAACTGGGCGGGCTAACCCTGCACCCAGGGCAGGCGCGCGAATTTCCAGCCGCCGACGGAATTGCGATGACCCTCGGCGTCCTTGTCGCCTTCGAAGCCTTCGAGTACGTTGTAACACTCGCGCCAACCCGCCTGCGTGGCCGCCGCCGCAGTGCTGTGCGAGCGCACGCCGGAGCGGCAGATGAACATCAGCGTGTCCTGCGGCTCGGAGACCTGCGCGAGTTGATCGAGGAATTCCGCATTCACCTGGTTGCCGGGATAGGTTTGCCACTCCACCAGGAGGCTGCCCGGCACGCGGCCGACGTAAAGGAGTTCCGGCTTGGTGCGCACGTCCACCAGCTTGGCGCCGGCTTGCATCAATGCATGGGCCTCGGCCGGGGTCAGAGCTCCGGCGTAGGGGAGCTTCATCTGCCGGGCTCGTTCAGCTGCGGCTAGTTTGATGGCGTCAATGTCCCGGGATGTGCTCATTGCTGCTCTGCATTATAGGGAGTCCTAGTCGCGGTGCATCGCTGGCACCGGCGTAGTGCCTTCGCGCAAAAAATGCACCAGCATCGTGCCAATCCTTGAATTAGAATTCGCGCAGTTTGGCGTTTTAGAGGCGGAAACAGGGAGGCCGTCTCGTGGCATGGAATCTGCTGCTTTCCACGCGTCCGGCCGCCTCGAGCGGCCGCTTCCTATTGCACTCACTCAGGAGATTTGCAGATGGCCATGACGGCTGATGACGTCTTGAAGCTGGCGAAGGACAAGGAAGTCAAGTTCGTCGACTTCCGCTTCACCGATACCCGCGGCAAGGAACAGCACGTGCAGGTGCCGATCAAGTACTTTACGAAGGAAAAGTTCGAGGCCGGTCACGCCTTCGACGGCTCGTCGATCGCGGGCTGGAAAGGGATCCAGGCGTCCGACATGCTGCTGATGCCCGATCCGTCCAGTGCGCGCTTGGACCCGTTCGCCGACGAGGCCATGCTCAACATCAGCTGCGACGTGTATGAACCGACCGACGGCAAGCCCTACGACCGCTGCCCGCGCGGCATCGCCAAGCGCGCGGAGGCGTACCTCAAGTCCACTGGTCTTGGCGACACCGCGTATTTCGGGCCGGAGCCCGAGTTCTTCATTTTCGACGGCGTCACCTGGGACGTGGGCATGTCCGGGTGTTTCGTGAAGGTCAAATCGGAAGAGGCGCCGTGGTCTACCGGCATCGACTATGAGTCGGGCAACATGGGCCACCGCGCTCCGGTGAAGGGCGGTTACTTCCCGGTGCCGCCGCAGGACACCCTGATGGACATCCGCAACGCCATGTGCCTCGCGCTCGAGCAGCAGGGCGTGGAGGTCGAGGTGCACCACCACGAGGTGGGCGCGATGGGCCAGAACGAGATCGGCACGCGCTTCGCGCCGCTAGTGCAACGCGCCGACTGGATGCAGATCCTGAAGTACACCGTGTGGAACGTCGCGGCCTCCTACGGCAAGACGGCGACGTTCATGCCCAAGCCCATCGTAGGCGACAACGGCTCCGGCATGCATGTGCACCAGTCGGTGTGGAAGGGCGGCCAGAACCTGTTCGCGGGCAACGGCTACTCGGGGCTGTCCGATTTGGCGCTGTACTACATCGGCGGCATTATCAAGCACGCCAAGGCGCTGAACGCGATCACCAATCCGGGCACCAACTCCTACAAGCGTCTGGTGCCGGGGTTCGAAGCGCCAATCAATCTTGCGTACTCGGCGATGAACCGCTCGGCCGCCTGCCGCATTCCGTACGTGTCAAATCCGAAGTCGCGGCGCGTTGAAGTGCGCTTCCCGGACCCGACGGCCAATGCCTACCTTGCGTTCGCCGCGATGCTGTTGGCGGGGCTGGACGGGGTGCAGAACAAGATCCATCCAGGCGATCCGATCGACAAGGACATGTACCACCTGCCGCCAGAGATAGCCGCAAAAGTGCCGCAGGTCTGCGCCACGCTGGAGGAAGCCCTCGATTGCCTGCGCAAGGACCACGCTTTCCTGACCAAGGGCGGCGTGTTCTCCGAGGATTTCCTAGAGTCCTACGTCGCGCTCAAGCACGAGGAGCTGACGCGTTTTCGCATGACGACGCACCCGGTCGAATTCGACATGTATTACTCGTCGTAAGTCGAACCGCTTTGTTCTGCGCGAGTGAGGGACGGGTTCGCCCGTCCCTCAGTTTTTTCTGTTACGTTATTGATCGTGCGCCTGTTTTTTGCATTCCTGGGTTTCGTCCTGGCGCTTGCGCCTGCGAGGGTGCAAGCGCAGCAGGACATCACCATCTGGAGCTGCAAGGACAAGGACGGCCGCACCCACGTCACCAACTTGAGAGAAGACACGACCGGCAAGAACTGCAAGGTCGTGCAGCAGTCGCGCGTGCAGGTCGTGCCGGCCGCGACGCCATCGGCCAGGCCGCCTACCGCATTCCCCAGGGAGGATGCGCAAACGCGCGCCTCGGCCAAGTCGCGCCAGCGCGAGATCCTCGAGCGCGAACTGAGCCAGGAGGACGGGGCGCTCGGCCGGGCGCGCAAGGAGCTCGCCGAGCAGGAGTCGGTGCGCTATGGCGACGAGCGCAACTACGCCAAAGTCCTCGAGCGATTGCAGAAGTACAAGGACGCGGTGGAAGTGCACGAGAAGAACATCGAATCGCTCAGGCGCGAACTGGCCAACCTGAACCGGTGAACGCGCCGGCCTGACCCATGGCCGCCACCTTTGCGGGCCTGGAGTTCCTGGCCACCGGCGTGGTGGTCCTCGACGAGCGCTATGCAGTGCGCTACGCCAATCAGGCGGCGGAGAATCTGCTCGGCACTGCCGCCAAGAGCCTCATCGGGCAGCCGTTCCTGCCCCTATTTGCCGGCAACGCAATGCTTGAGAAAGCCCTCGCAGAAGCCCTGGTCACCTACTGGGACTACTCCGCGCAAAACGTGACCTACGCCCGCCCCGGGCGCGAGCCGCTGCAGCTTTCCTGCACATTGACGCGAATCGACTTGGCGCAGACCCCGCTCCTGGCGGAACTTCGCCCGATCGAGCAGCAGTTGCGCTTCGCGCGCGAGGAACGGCTGATCGGCGAGCAGCAGGCCAACCGCGAGCTGATCCGTAACCTGGCGCACGAAATCAAAAATCCGCTGGGCGGCCTGCGCGGCTCGGCGCAACTGCTCGAACGCGAGCTCGAGCGCGCCGAATTGCGCGAGTACACCCAGGTCATCATCAAGGAGGCGGACCGGCTGCAGTCGCTGATGGACCGGCTGCTGGCGCCCCATCGCGCGCCGCGCGTCGCACTGCTCGGCATCCATGAGGTGCTTGAGCGGGTGCGCAGCCTGGTGCTGGCAGAGTTTTCCGCCGGCATCCGCATCGTGTGCGACTACGACCCGAGCCTGCCGGGCATGGTCGGCGACAAGGAGCAGCTGATCCAGGCGGTGCTCAACGTCGTGCGCAATGCGGCACAGGCGCTGACCCTTGCCGGCACGCTAGGCGGCAAGGAAGGCAGCATCACGCTGCGCACCCGCGCTGTCCGCCAGGCCACGCTGCTCCGGCAGCGGCACAGGCTGGCACTAGAATTGCAAGTGATCGACGATGGGCCCGGAGTCCCTGAGGACATTCGGGAACGGATATTCAATCCCCTGGTGTCAGGGCGGGACGGTGGCAGCGGGCTGGGACTATCGCTCGCGCAGACCTTCGTCCATCACCACCGGGGCATCATCGAGTGCGACAGCCGCCCCGGGCGCACCGTGTTCAGGATTCTGTTGCCGCTCGCATGAGGCCGGTCTGGATCGTCGACGACGACCGCTCTATCCGCTGGGTGTTCGAGAAGGCGCTTGGCCGCGAAGGCATCGCCTTCAACTCGTTTTCCTCCGCCCAGGAGGCACTCGATGCATTGCGCGCGGGGCCGCCGCAGGTGCTGGTGTCGGACATCCGCATGCCCGGTCCTTCGGGGCTCGAGTTGCTACATACGGTGAAGGAGAAGCACCCGGCCGTGCCGGTGATCGTGATGACCGCTTACTCGGATCTCGAGTCGGCGGTGGCCGCATTCCAGGGTGGCGCCTACGAGTACCTGCCCAAGCCCTTCGACGTCGACCAGGCGGTGGACCTGATCCGGCGCGCGTTGGACGAGAGTCAGCGCGGTGCGGGGGCGGCCGAGCCGCTTGCGGCGGCGCCGGAGATCCTCGGCCAGGCGCCCGCAATGCAGGAAGTATTCCGTGCCATCGGCCGCCTGTCGCAATCCAGCGCGACCGTACTGATCACTGGCGAATCGGGGACCGGCAAAGAGCTGGTGGCCCGCGCGCTGCACCGGCACAGTGCGCGCGCAGCGCGGCCGTTCATCGCGATCAATACGGCGGCGATGCCGAAGGACCTGCTCGAGTCGGAGTTGTTCGGCCACGAGCGTGGTGCGTTCACCGGGGCGCAGCAGCAGCGCCGCGGGCGCTTCGAGCAGGCCGAGGGCGGAACGCTGTTCCTGGACGAGATCGGCGACATGCCGGCGGAACTGCAGACGCGGCTGCTGCGCGTTCTGTCGGAGAACAGCTACTACCGCGTCGGCGGGCACCAGCAGATCACGGCCAATGTGCGCGTGATCGCCGCCACCCATCAGAACCTCGAGACCCGCGTGCGCGAAGGCAGCTTCCGCGAGGACCTCTACCACCGGCTCAACGTGATCCGCATCCGCTTGCCGTCGCTGAGCGAACGGCGTGAGGACGTACCGCTGCTGCTGCGACATTTTCTCGTGGTCAGCGCCAAACAGCTCGGCGTCGAAGCCAAGCGCCTGTCGGATGACGCGGTCACGCACTTGTCGCTGAAGGAGTTTCCCGGCAATGTGCGCCAGCTCGAGAACCTGTGTCACTGGCTCACGGTGATGGCGCCGGGACAGGTGGTCGAGCTGGGAGACCTGCCGGCGGAATTCCGCGATTCCGGCGTGTCCCCGGCGGCGACCGACTGGGTCGCCGCTTTGGAGCAGGAGGCTGAGCGGCGCCTAACGCGCGGAGAGACCGGGATCCTGGATGTGCTCGGACGTCAGTTCGAGCGGACCCTGATCGCCAAGGCGCTCGCGCGTACCGGCGGCCGGCGCATCGAGGCCGCCAACCTCCTTGGCATGGGGCGCAACACCATCACGCGCAAGATCCAGGAACTCGGCATCGAAACCGAGGACGAAAAATAGGGTCAGACCCCTTTTTTATTTCTTTTCCCGGTTGTTTTCCTCCAGCTTGGCGTCGACCAGCGAGACGATCTCGTCCACGGCCTCGGAACGCAGGCCCTTTTGCGCGGCGATGGTCTTCACCAGCCGGTCGACTCGCTCGATGTTAGGCGCGCCGGCGTACAGGGCGCGCGCTGCGGATGAAGGTCCGGTGAGTCCGTTTGCTGCCGCGGCGTATTTTTCGAACGGCACCAGGTCCTTTTCGTCGGCGCCCAGCGAAACGCACAGTTTGACCACCCAGGAGTACACCGCGCGCGATGCCTCGAGGTCGGTGTGCACTGCTTCCTTGATGGAGCGGATCCCGGCTTTCGTAACGCAACGATAGTTGCCGGCGAGCAGCATGGCCCACTTGGCGAGCGGCACAAAGACGGAGTCATGCACTTTGAGCTTTACCGGCAGTTCGACCTTGCCGGTGCCTGTGTCGAAGCGCGCCGCTTCGATGTCCGCTTCCAGGCGCCGCAGGATTGCCGTGTGGGCGTCCGAGTCGAAGCGCGCCGACTTGAAGTTGGTGGGCAGGCGGACCTGCAGCACGTTGACTTTCTCCTCGGGCGGCCGGAATGCTTGCGGGTCCGGGCTGCAAAGCGTCATCAGCGCGGGATCGAAGCTGTCCCAGACCGTCGGGTCGGTGTAGCAGTCCCTGCAGGCGTTCGCCACCACGCCCGGTATGCGCGCCAAGTAGGGCAGCGGCGGCATGTTCATGATCGACATGCAAGGCACGCGCGCCTTGGCCACCGCATCGAGCAGTTCGCGCACGCCCGGCGAACGGTACTGCGGTTCCTGCATCGCCAGAGCGACGAGGTCGTAGTCGGCGGGATTGATGCCTTGGGTCCCACCGGCGGAAAGCTTTCCCTGCAGCTTGCGTGAATCGACCTCGACCAGTCCCTCGCGGCCCTTGACCGGCATTCGCACCCTGGCTCCCTCCTTGTTGATCAACTCGGCTTCCGCGGGAAGGCACACCAGTTTCACTGTGTGGCCGGCGAGAAGCAGCTTGGTGGCCAGCAGGGAGCCGTAGGAGGCTCCCATGATTAGTACTTTGTAGATCGTCGGCATGCAGTGACTCCAGTTTGGCCTTATCTCATAATGTGAAACTCAAACCCACTAATCAAAAAAAGCCTACACGCATAAGCCCGGTTTTTCATGTTGCGGTGCCACATTTCAGTGCATAGAATCGCACCATGCACATGTCGAGCCCCCTGCCGCAAGGCGTCACTATCTCCGGCCGCATGACGCCCGGGTTTGCGCAGATCCTCACGCCGGAGGCAGTGGCATTCGTCGCCAAGCTGCAACGTCAATTCGAAACGCGCCGCCAGCAGTTGCTCGCGCGCCGTGCGGCGCGGCAGAAGGAGTTCGACGCCGGCAAGCTGCCGGACTTCCTCGACGCAACGAAGGGGGTGCGCGAATCGGACTGGTGTGTTGCGGTACAGCCGCGCGATTTGCTCGACCGTCGCGTCGAGATCACCGGGCCCACCGACCGCAAGATGGTGATCAACGCGCTCAACTGCGGCGCTTCCACGTTCATGGCGGACTTCGAGGACGCCAATTGCCCGACCTGGCACAACATGATCGACGGCCAGATCAATCTGCGCGACGCGGTACGCCGCACGATCACGCTGGAGCAAGGCGGCAAGACCTACCGGCTGAATGACAAAACCGCGGTACTGATCCCGCGGCCGCGGGGCTGGCACCTCGACGAGAAGCACGTCAGCGTCGATGGCACGCCGGTGGCGGGTGCGATCTTCGATTTCGCGCTGTACTTTTTCCACAACGCGAAACAGTTGCTCTCGCGTGGATCAGGCCCCTACTTCTACCTGCCGAAGATGGAGTCGCATCTCGAGGCGCGCCTGTGGAACGACGTCTTCAGGCTGGCACAGGACGAGCTGCAGATTCCGCAGGGCACGATCAGGGCGACCTGCCTGATCGAGACGGTGGTCGCCGCCTTCGAGATGGACGAGTTCCTGTGGGAACTGAAGGAACACTCTTCCGGCCTGAACATCGGCCGCTGGGATTACATCTTCTCCTGCATCAAGAAATTCCGTTCCCACAAGGACTTCTGCCTGGCGGACCGCTCGCAGGTGACCATGACTGCCCCCTTCATGCGCGCCTACGCGTTGCTGCTGGTGAAGACCTGCCACCGCCGCGGCGCCCCGGCCATGGGCGGCATGGCGGCGCAGATTCCGATCAAGAACGACGCGCTCGCCAACGAAGCGGCGCTGGACAAGGTGCGCCAGGACAAACTGCGCGAAGTGACTGACGGCTGCGACGGCACCTGGGTGGCGCACCCGGCGCTGGTGCCGATCGCTCGTGAAGTGTTCGACCAGCACATGCCGCAGCCGAATCAGTACGGCAAGCAGCGCCCGGATGTGAATGTCGGCACGCGCGACCTGCTGGATTTCAGGCCCGAGGCGCCGATCACCGAAGCGGGCCTGCGCAACAACATCTCGGTCGGCATCCAGTACCTCGGCGCCTGGCTCGCCGGCAATGGCTGCGTGCCGGTGTTCAACCTGATGGAAGACGCGGCTACCGCCGAGATCTCGCGCTCGCAGATCTGGCAGTGGATCCGCAGCGACAAGGGCCGACTGGCCGACGGACGCAAGGTGACGGTGGAGCTGTTCCGCAAGCTGCTCGCGGAAGAACTGCCCAAGGTGAAGAGCACCCTCGGGGAAGAGGCCTACGCCGCCGGCAAGTACCAGGACGGCGCTCGACTGTTCGAGAAAATCACCGCGGACGACAACTACGTGGAGTTCCTCACATTGCCGGCCTACGAACGCATCGACTGATCAGGCGATGCGCCACTCGTGCGCACACTTGCGGCAGCGCACGGTCAGCGACACGGAGTCCGAACCGATCAGCTTGAACCTGGCGTAGGCGCGGCAGGACGTGCAGGTCGCGCGTTCGCCGATGTACTCGGCGACCGTCAGGATCCGCAGGTAGCGTTTCCAGGCATACACGCCGGTTACGCACGCGACGGCTACGGCGGCGGCATACGCCAGCACCTCGAGCCGCGGCCCGCGAAAGCTCATGCTCTCGACACAGGCCGCGATCGCGAGCATGCACAGGAAGCACGTGATCAGCCAGACGTGACCCTCGATCAACTCGCGTTCGTACCAGCGGATGAATCCGAGCTTGCCGATGCCGGGGGCGGGTTCCATGGAGCCGTGAATGGCGTTGCGCTATGGTGTTATACCCGCCCACCGTCAGCTGAGCATAGTGAATTCTGCAATCGCCGGCGCGTGGTCGGAGGGGCGCTCGAGCTTGCGCGGGGCCTTGTCCACCGTGCTTGAGGTACAGCTCTTCGCCAGCTCTTCCGACAGCAGGAGGTGGTCGATGCGCAGCCCCGCGTTGCGGCGGAAACCCATCATCCGGTAGTCCCACCAGGAATAGATTTTCTCGGGTTGCTCGAACAGCCGGAAGCTGTCCTTCAGCCCCAGCGCGAGCAGCGCGCGCCAGGCGGCGCGTTCGGGAGCGGATACATGCACCTGGCCTTCCCAGGCCTTCGGGTCGTGCACGTCACGGTCTTCCGGTGCGACGTTAAAATCCCCGGCGACCGCGAGCTGCGGGTGGTTTGCCAGCTCCGCAGCGAGATAGTCTTTGAGCGCCGCGAACCAGCGCAGCTTGTATGCGTACTTGTCTGAACCTACCGCTTGGCCGTTCGGGCAGTAGACGCACATCACGCGCATGCCCTGCACGGTAGCGGCGATGACGCGCTTCTGCTCGTCGGCGAAGCCGGCAATACCCTCGGCCACATTTTCCAGGGGCACCCGGGAAACAATGGCTACGCCGTTGTAGGTCTTCTGGCCGCTGATTGCACAGCTGTAGCCGGCGGTTTCGAGTTCAGCGCGAGGGAACTTCGGTTCTTCGCACTTAAGCTCTTGTAAGCAGAGCACGTCCGGCTGCACCGTGGCCAGCCACTCGAGCAGCTGGGGCAGCCGGACCTTGATCGAGTTGACGTTCCACGTCGCGAGCTTCATGCCGGCGACGCCCGGGTCACTTGCGCGAGCGGATTCCCGTCGAGCTTGAGCCGGGAGCGTAGGGCCCGCTGCCTGCGGGCGCCTCTTCGTCGGGCGTGGCCGCTGCGTCGTCGGCCGCAGCTGCCACAGGCGGCGCGGGCTTGGGCTCTGCCTGGTTGCGCGCCGCGAGGATGCCGGCCTTCGGATAGCCGGCGATGTCGAGCAGGGAGTGGTAAGCGCTTTCCTCGAAGCCCTTCTGCAGGTTGCTGCCTACCGTCACGGAGGGCACGGCGAGCGCGCCGGCGACCTTCTTCAGTTCCGCCTGCTGCTGCTCGTCCACCACCAGCACTTCGCGGAACGGCACGCCGCGCGAGTTAAGCAGCCTGCGCGCCTCCGCGCAGGGCTCGCAGTCCTTGGCGGTGTACAGCGTGACCGGGAAACTCTTGGCCGCGACCTGCAGCGCATAGGGCTGGCCGGCGGTCTCTGCTGAAGCTGTGCCGCCTCCGCTGAAGGATTTTCTTTGCACGGCTTTCGCGGAGGGCGGCGGAGGCGTGTCGGTGACGTGTACGCGGCCTTGCGCGTCGGTCCAGCGATACATCTGCGCGCTCGCGGCAAACGTGGCGCCGAGCAGGACCGCAAGAATCACGCTGCGCATGCGCGAAGCTCCTCTATTCGCTGACGTTTTCTCCTACGCGGCGATCATACCATTGTGACGCAGGAGCGCTTCCACGCTCGGCGCTCGCCCGCGGAAGGCACGGAAGGATTCCGCCGCCGGGCGGCTGCCGCCCACGGCGAGCACTTCGTCGCGGAAGCGCGCGCCGGTCTCGGTGTCGGTCACGCTGCGCGCCTCTTCGAAGGCGCCGTAGGCGTCTGCCGAGAGCACCTCGGCCCATTTGTAGCTGTAGTAGCCGGCGGCGTAGCCGCCGGCGAAGATGTGCGAAAAGCTGTTGGCAAAGCGGCTCCAGGCCGGTGGCACCACCACCGCGACCTGCGCGCGCACTTCCTGCAGCAGCTCGAGTACGCTGCGCCGCGCCGCCGGGTCGAAATCCCAGTGCAAGCGCATGTCGAACACCGAAAACTCGATCTGGCGCAACATGGCCAGTCCGGATTGGAAATTCTTCGCCGCCAGCATCTTGTCGTAGAGCGCGCGCGGCAGCGCTTCGCCCGTGTCCACCTGCCGCGTCATGTGCCGCAGCACGTCCCACTCCCAGCAGAAGTTCTCCATGAACTGGCTGGGCAGCTCGATCGCATCCCATTCCACGCCGCTGATGCCCGACACGCCTAAGTCTTCCACGCGCGTGAGCAGGTGGTGCAGGCCGTGGCCGAACTCATGGAACAGCGTGATCGCGTCGTCGTGCGTGAACAGGGCCGCCTTGCCGCCCACCGGGCGCGAGAAGTTGCAGTTCAGGTAGGCCACCGGCGTCTGGATCGAGTCGCCGCGCCGCCGGCGTGCCCTCGCGTCGTCCATCCACGCGCCGCCGCGCTTGGTTTCGCGCGCGTACAGGTCGAGGTAGAACTGGCCGAGCAAACCGCCGCCCGCGTCGCGCAAATCGAAGAAGCTCACATCTTGATGCCACACTGGTGCGCTGGCCGGCGTGATGCGCACGCCGTAGAGCGTCTCGACCAGGCGAAACAGCCCGGCCAGCACGGCATCCTCCGTGAAATACTGCTTCACCTCCTGCTCGGAGAAGGCGTAGCGCTGCTGGCGCAGTTTCTCCGAGGCGTAGGCGAGGTCCCAGGCTTCGAGCTGCGCGAGGCCGAGCTCGTCGCGAGCAAAGGCGCCGAGCTCGGCCAGGTCGCGCTCGGCGTGGGGCCGCGCGTGCCGCGCCAAGTCCTGCAGGAAGCCGAGCACCTCGGCGGGCGAGTCCGCCATCTTCGGCACCAGCGACACCTCGGCGTAGCTCGGGTAGCCGAGCAGGCGTGCGGCCTCGCGGCGCAGCGGCAGGATGCGCTCGATGAGCGGCGAGTTGTCCAGCTCGGGCTGGCCGAACTCTGCGGCGCGTGTGGCGCTCGCCCGGTACATCTCCTCGCGCAGCGCGCGGTCCTCGGCATACTGCATCACCGGCAGGTACGAGGGCATGTGCAGCGTGAACTTCCAGATGTCCCGGCCCTCTTGTTGCGCGGCCTGCAGCACGTCCTGCGGAATGCCGGCAAGGCGCTTCTGGTCCTCGATCTCGATTGTCCAGGCGTTGGTGGAGTCGAGCAGGTTCTCGGAGAACCTGGCCGACAGCTGCGCCAGTTCCTCCTGGATCTTCGCGTAGCGCGGTTTCTTGTCCGCCGGCAGCTCCGCGCCGCCCAGGCGAAAATCGCGCAAGGCGTTCTCGACGATGCGCTGGCGGGTGGAAGTGAGGGCGGCGAAGTCCGTCGAGGCGCGCAGCGCCCGGTACTTCTCGAACAGCGCATGGTTCTGGCCGAGCTCGGTCCAGTACTGCGTCACCTTGGGCAGATTCGCGTTGTACGCGGCGCGCAGCTCCGGACTGTCGAGCACCGCGTGCAGGTGCGCGACCTGGCCCCAGGCGCGGCCGAGGCGCTCGTTGGCGTCCTCCAGCGGCGCCACGAACTCGTCCCAGGCCGGCGGGGCCTGTTCGGCACGCGCCACCGCGGCCCGGGCTTCAGCCAGCAGGGCGTCAATGGCAGGTGCAACGTGCGCGGGCTTGAGTTCCGCGAAGCGCGGCAGCCCCGCAAAATCCAGCAGCGGGTTAAGCAAGTGACAGCTCCGTGGCGCGTACCGTGTTGGAGATCAGCATGGCGACCGTCATCGGCCCGACGCCGCCCGGCACCGGGGTGATCCAGCCGGCGACATCCTTCACCCCGGCGAAATCCACGTCGCCGGAGAGCTTGCCGTCGGCGCCGCGGCTGGTGCCGACGTCGATGACGCAGGCGCCCGGTTTGACCATCTCGCGGCCGATCATGCGCGGCCGGCCGGCCGCCGCGACCAGTACGTCGGCGCGGCGTGCCAGCTCGGCCAGCCCGGCAGTCCGCGAATGGCAGATGGTGACGGTGGCGTCCCGTTGCAAGAGCAACAGGGCCAAGGGCTTGCCGACGATGTTCGAACGTCCGATGACCACGGCGTGGCGGCCGGCGAGCGGCACGGCCGCATGATCCAGCAGGCGCAGCACGCCGGCGGGGGTGCAGGGCACGTAGCGCGGCGCGCCGCGCAGCAGCGCGCCCAGATTTTCGGCATGAAAGCCGTCCACGTCTTTCACTGCCGCCACCGCGGCCAGCACGCGCTCCGCGTCGATGTGCGCGGGCAGCGGCAGTTGCACCAGGATGCCGTGCACGCGTGGGTCGCGATTGAGCGCTGCGACGCACTCCAGCAGCGCGCGCTCGGTCACGCCGGCAGGGAACTGGTGCAGCTCCGAGCGCACGCCGGTCTCCTCGCAGGCGCGCACCTTGTTGCGCAGATAGACACGCGAAGCCGGATCGTCGCCGGCGAGGATCGCTGCCAGCCCGGGCTGCGCGCCGCGCGCCGCGAGCGCCGCGACCGCGGGCCTGAGTGAAGCGCGCAGCTCGGCGGCGAGCGCTTTTCCGTCGATGATCTTGGCGGCCATGTGTTGCATAATACGATGACCGAAAGCCACAAGCTGGAGGATGCAATGTCCGCCGTTCCCCAACATCCCGCCGCCAACGACAACGATTCGCTCGAGACCCAGGAGTGGCTCGACGCGCTCGAGACGGTGCTCGAACGCGAAGGCGGCGAACGCGCCCACTACCTGATCGAGAAGCTGACCGAGAAGGCGCGTACTTCCGGCGTCACCCTGCCGTACAGTCCGTATACGCCCTACGTCAACACCATCCCGACGCAGCTGGAGGAGCGCTCGCCGGGCGACGCGGCGCTGGAGGAGCGCATACGCTCGTATTGCCGCTGGAACGCCATGGTGATGGTGGCGCGCGCCAACAAGAACGACGACGAGCTCGGCGGGCACATCGCCAGCTTCGCCTCGGTGGGCACGCTGTTCGGAATTGGGCAGCACCACTTCTGGAACGCGCCGCACGATGGGCACGGCGGCGACCTGGTGTATTTCCAGGGGCATTCTTCTCCGGGGATCTATGCGCGCGGGCTGCTGGAAGGGCGTTTCACCGAGGAGCAACTCCTCAATTTCCGGCGCGATGTGGACGGCAAGGGCGTGTCCTCGTACCCGCACCCGTGGCTGATGCCCGATTACTGGCAGTTCCCCACTGTCTCGATGGGGCTGGGGCCGATCCAGGCGATCTACATGGCGCGCTACCTGAAGTACCTGCACGCGCGCGGCCTGGCCGACACCGCCAATCGCAAGGTGTGGGTGTTCTGCGGCGACGGCGAAATGGACGAGCCGGAGTCGCTCGGCGCGATCGGCCTCGCCTCGCGCGAAAAGCTCGACAACCTCGTCTTCATCGTCAACTGCAACCTGCAGCGCCTCGATGGCCCGGTGCGCGGCAACGGCAAGATCATCCAGGAGCTGGAGGGTGACTTCCGCGGCGCCGGCTGGAACGTGATCAAGCTGATCTGGGGCTCGTACTGGGACCCGCTGCTGGCGCGCGACAAGGAAGGGTTGCTCCTGCGCATCATGGAGGAGACCGTCGACGGCGAATACCAGAACTACAAGGCCAATGAC
>JANNTQ010000006.1:0-5078 GCA_031394435.1 Betaproteobacteria bacterium | reverse complement strand
GTCTCCAGGTCGCGGATCTCGCCGATCATCACCACGTCCGGGTCCTGGCGCAGGATGGTGCGCAGCGCGCGCGCGAAGCTCATGTCGATGCGCGCGTTGATCGGGGTCTGGCTGATCCCGTCGAGGTCGTACTCGATCGGGTCTTCCACGGTCATGACGTTGAGCGCGGTGGTATCGAGCCGCGACAGCGCCGCATACAGCGTGGTCGTCTTGCCCGAGCCGGTCGGGCCGGTGACCAGCACGATGCCGTGCGGCTCCTTGATCAATCGGTCCATGTGCGCGAGCGTTGCGGCATCCATGCCGAGCTGCGCGAGGTCGAGCCGCCCGGCCTGCTTGTCGAGCAGGCGCAGCACCACGCGCTCGCCGTGCCCGGTCGGGATCGTCGACACGCGCACGTCGACCGGCTTGCCGGCCACGCGCAGCGCGATGCGGCCGTCCTGCGGCAGGCGCTTCTCGGCGATGTCGAGCTGCGCCATGATCTTGAGGCGCGACACGATCGCGCCGTGCAGCGCGCGCGCGGGCTCGATCAGGTCGCGCAGCGTGCCGTCGATGCGCAGGCGTACCACCGAGCGCGTTTCGAACGCCTCGAAATGGATGTCCGAGGCGCCGTCGCGCAGCGCCTGGGTCAGCAGCGCGTTGATCAGCCGGATCACCGGCGCGTCGTCCTGGCTGTCGAGCAGGTCCGCGACCTGCGGGATCTCCTGCAGCAACCGCGACAGGTCGACGTCCTGCGACAGATCGTCGGCGAGCGCCGCCGCTCCGTTGCTGGCGCCGTTGTAGGTCGCGGCGATGAGCTCGTCGAACTCCTCTGCGCCGACGCGTCGCGCGCGCAACGGCACGCCGAGCGCGCGGCGCAGCTCGGCGAGCGCGCCCGCGTGGGCGCCCGCGCGCACCGCGACCTCGGCGGACTCGGCGCCGACGGCGCCGACCACCACGCCATGGGCCTTTGCAAACGCGTAGGGGATCATCGCGGCGGCAGGCTGGGCGCTTCCAACTCGGGCAGCGGCGGACTGGACGGAATTTTCGCCTTGTATTGCTCGCCGAGGATGTAGTCGTAGCGCCCGGCCGTGAGCATCTCCGCGCGCTGCGCGTCGCGCAGCACCGTGGGACGCAGAAACACCATCAGGTTGGTCTTGGTGCGCGAGCGAGTCTTGTAGGTGAACAGCGCGCCGAGCAGCGGCAGGTCGCCCAGCACCGGCACCTTCTCGACGCCCTCGCGGACCGAGTCCTGGATCAGTCCGCCGATCACCACGATCTGCCCGTCGTCCACCAGCACGGTCGATTCGACGGCGCGCTTGTTGGTGGTCACCCCTGCGGGGTTGGGCAGTATTGTGTCGACGACACTTGAGACTTCCTGGTAAATCTGCAGCCGCACGGTGCCGCCCTCGGAGATCTGCGGCTTCACCCGCAGCGTGAGGCCGACGTCCTTGCGCTCGATGGTCTGGAACGGCGTCGGAGTGGTCGCCGCACCGGTCACCGCGTACGAGCCGGTGATGAACGGCACGTTCTGGCCGATGACGATCCTCGCTTCCTCGTTGTCGAGGGTCAGCAGCGTCGGCGTGGACAGGATGTTGGCGTTGCTGTCGGTCTCGAGCGCCCGCACCAGCAGGTTGAGGTTGAGGATCTCGCCGACGCCGGGAATATTCACCACGCCGTTGATCACGCCGACATTCAGGCCGCGGCCGGCGCTGGCCGGGTCGGCTGCAATGCCCAGAACGTTCTGGCCGGGTCCGCCGAAGTTCGTGCCGCCAAACGCGTTGGTGCCGCTCTTTGCTGCGCCGCTCATGCTCTGCCACTGGATGCCGAACTCGGCGGCCTTGTCGGCGGTGATCTCGGCGATCAGCGCCTCCACGTAGACCTGCGCCCGCCGCACGTCGAGCTTGTCCACCGCCGCGCGCAGATTGTTGTAGATCGCATCGGGCGCGTGGATGAGGATCGAGTTGGTGGCCGGATCAGCCTGGATCATGCCGGGCGACAGCGCAACGGCCTGGGGTCCCGGCAGGCCCGCCAAGGACGGCAGGGCGGACGGCGGCGTGCCCGCGGGCGATGCTGCAACAGGAAGGGCCATGCTGCGCGGCACCGCCGCGGCAACAGTCTCTCCCAGGTAGATCGCACGCAGCGTCTCGGCCACCTTCACCGCTTCGGCGTTCTTCAGGTACACGACGTGCAAGTTGCCCGCAGCGCTGGTTGGCGTGTCGAGCATCGCGGCCAGGGTGCGCAGCCGGGTGATGCGCGACGGGTTGTCCGAGCGCGCCACCAGGCTGTTGGAGCGCGCATCCGCCACCACGCTCAGGCGCTGCGAGGTATCGGCCGCGCCGGCCGCTGCCTGCGCCGGCTCGGCGAACAGGCGGTTGACCATCAGCGCGACATCGACCGCTGAAGCATGCCGCACCGGTATCACGACCGGGTCGGTGCCGCCCGGCTGGTCGATCGAGTCGATGATCCTCCCGATGCGCTGCAGGTTGCCGGCGTAGTCCGTGATCACCAGGGTGTTGCTCGCCGGATAAACGGTGATCGTGTTCGCGGGGGCGATCAGCGGGCGCAGGATCGGCAGCAGCTGCGCCGCCGACTCGTACTTGAGCGTGAATACCTGGGTCTGGATCTGGTCGCCGGCGGCGCGCGGCCGCTCGTTCGGGCCGATGGTGCGGCCCGGGTGGAGTTTCGCGTCGGCCTCCGGAATAATCTTGACCACGCCGCGGTCCTCGATGGCGGCGTAGCCCTGCAGCCGCAGCGCCGAGAGGAACACGTCGTACACCAGCGTGCGCGCCATCGGCCGCGCCGAGACGATGTTGACGCTGCCCTTCACGCGCGGATCGAGCAGGAAGTTCTTGCCCGTGATCTCGCTCACCGCCTTCACCACGCCCTCGATGTCGGCGTTGACGAAGTTGAGCGTCACCGTATCGGGATCGGCGGGCTGGGCTTGCCCCTGGCCGACCAGGGCCGCCATGGCGATCGCAATCAGTGCAGTGCGAAGCTTCATTTTCTGCTCCTCTCCGGCCAGGCGAGCGTCTCGCGCGCGCCGTTGCGTTCCAATACGATGTAATCCGCGTGCACCTCCGCGAGCCGCAGGCCCGGCTCGACCTCTTCGTCTTGCAGCACCGCGACCGTTTTCTTTGCATCCAGCCGCAGCACCGCGTGCCCGAGCCGGCCGCCCGATGCGGCCACTATGCCCATCAGCCGGACCGCGCTTGACGCAGCGCCAGCAGCGCCCGGGGCGTTTTTCGCGCTGCCGAACAGCCCGCCCGCGGACGACGGCCGGCCTGCAGCCTCAACGGCGGCCGGAGCGCGCGGCGCGGGAGGTGGCGCGAACCACTCCCAGCTCCAGTACGCCAGCACCACGGCTAGCAGCGCCAGCGCGGCGAGGGTTGCAAGAGATGCTGCATTCTTCAAGCGTTTACCGTCCCCCAAAGAAGGCAGATGTTAGAGAAGGCGCCATGCGCCGTATGTGCGCTGGCGTACAGCCGATGCCGGCGCAAGAGCGTAATTAGGTGCAGGAGGTCCAGATGCGTATGCGGAATCTGCAGCGTGGCTTCACGTTGCTCGAAGTGATGGTGGTGGTCGTGATCCTCGGCATTCTTGCCGCGCTGGTGGTGCCCAAGATCATCAGCCGCCCGGACGAGGCGCGGGCCATCGCCGCGAAGCAGGACATCGCGAGCCTGATGCAGGCGCTCAAGCTCTATCGGCTCGACAACCAGCGCTACCCCAGCACCGAGCAGGGACTGCAGGCGCTCGCCGCGCGGCCGGCGTCAGCGCCGCTGGCGCCCAACTGGAAGGACGGCGGCTATGTCGAGCGCCTGCCGCGGGACCCATGGGGCAATCCTTACCAATACTTCAATCCGGGCGTGCGCGGCGAGATCGACGTTTTCAGCATGGCCGCCGATGGTGCGCCTGGCGGAGAGGGCAATGATGCCGACATCGGTTCCTGGAACCTCTAGCCGCCGGAAAAATCTGGCTCAGAGCCAGATTTTGGCGGCGCGCGGCTTCACACTCATCGAGCTGCTGGTCGTGCTGCTGATCATGGGCCTGTGTGCCGGGCTGGTCGGCGCGCTGGTGCGTCCCGACGATCGCGCCGTGCTGCGCGTCGAGGCCGAGCGGCTGTCGGAATTGCTCGATCTCGCGGCGGCCGAGGCGCGCCTTACCGGCATGAGCGTCGCCTGGGTCGCCGACGCGAACGGTTACCGGTTCTGGCAGCTGCGCGGCGACACCGGCTGGTCCGAGGCGCGCGGCGATTCCTTGCGCGCGCGCAGCCTGCCGTCGGGAATGGCGATCTCGGACCTGCGGATCGAAGCCATGCGGCCGCCGGGCGGCATGCGCCTCGAATTCGGCCCGCACGGCTTGCTGGCTTACGACTTCCAGATGTCGCTGGGCGCTGCGCGTTACGCCGTCGCCGCCTCTGCGCTCGGCGAGGTGCGCATTCATGCGTCGCCCTAGGCCCGTCCGCGGGTTCACGCTGGTCGAGGTGCTGGTCGCGCTCGCCATCGTGTCGATCGCGCTGCTGGCCGCGCTGCGCGCCGCCGGCCAGGCAACGAACGCGGTGGGCGAGCTGCGGCTGCGGCTGTTCGCCGGCTGGGTCGCCGAGAACCGGCTCGCCGAGCACCGCGCCCGGGGCGACTGGCTGCCGCTAGGCATCGGCCGCGGCACGCAAAGCCAGGGCGGGGCTGAGTTTACCTGGCGCGAAGAGGTGATCGCCACGCCCAACCCGGCATTTCGCCGCATCGACGTATTCGTGTCCGCGCCGGCGGAGGAATCGCGCGCGCTTGCGCGCCTCACCGGGTTCGTGGTGCGGCCGCCGCCGGGAAGCAAATGACCGGCAAGGAACGCAGGCAGGGCGGCTTTACGCTGATCGAGCTGATGAGTGCTCTGCTCATCTTGTCGCTGCTCGCCGTGATGTCGTTCCGCGGGCTGGGAGCGGTGCTCGATGCGCGCGATCAGGTCAGGCAGGAGACCGGGAAGTGGAAGAATGTGGCGGCGTTTTTTTCTCGCTTCCAGCGCGATGTGCAGCTCTCGGCGCCGCGCCCCCTGCGCGCCGCGTCCGGCGCCGCGCCGGCCGGGCGGGGGCCGGGCGGCGCCCCCGCCGG
>JANNTQ010000004.1:0-3859 GCA_031394435.1 Betaproteobacteria bacterium | reverse complement strand
CTCCGGCACGCCATTCATCTCTATCTTCGGAAACCGCGCCAGCAGCCGCGCCAGCGCAACGCGACCTTCCATGCGCGCAACGTTCATCCCCGCGCAGGCGTGATCCCCCTGGCCGAAGGCGACGTGGCGGTTGGGCTTGCGGCCGACGTCGAAGCGCTCGGGGTCGGTGAACTGCACCGGGTCGTGGTTTGCCGCGCCGATGCCGATAGTGACCAGCGTGCCCGCCGGGAGGGTTTTCCCGCTCAGTGTCGCCGGCGCGGTGAGGCGGCGGTTGTTCAACTGGATCGGGCCGTCGTAGCGCAGCATCTCCTCGATCGCACTCGGCACCAGCGACGGATCGGCGCGCCGGCGCGCCATCTCCCCCGGGTTCTTCAGCAGCAGCCACAGGCCGTTGCCGAGCAGGTTGGTGGTGGTCTCGTGCCCGGCGTTCAGCAGAAAGATGCACTGGTGGTAGAGCTCGATTTCGCTGAGCTTCTCGCCGTCTTTCTCGCCCCGGATCAGGCGCGTGAGGACGTCGGACTCGTAGTCGCCTGGACGCTTGCGCCGATCCTCGATAACCATTTGCAGCAGGTCGATGAATTCGGCCACCGCGCGGTTGCCGGCGTCGAGCATCGCCGGCGTGAGCTTCGGTTCGAGGCCGCTGAGGATCGCCACGGACCAGCCGCGCAAGGGCCCCCGCTCGCCGCGCGGGATAGCCAGCAGATTGCCGATCACTTCGAGCGGGATCTGCGCGGCGAAGTCGTCGATGAAGTTCACCTCACGCTTCGCCGCCATCGCCGCCAGCAGCCCGTCCACCATGCGCACCACGTCCCCTTCCATGCGCGCGATGGCGCGCTGGTTGAGCGCGCCCATGATGATGCGCCGCACGCGCGTGTGCAGCGGCGGGTCGTTGAACACGAGACTCGTGGTGTGGTGCTCATACAGCGGCGAATCGCCGAGCTTCGGGCGGAATTCCTCCTGCTTGTCGGAGCTGGCGTGCGGGTCGCGGTACACCGCGAGCGCGTCCTCGTAGCGCGACAGGAACACGCCGCCGCCCTCGAGCGCGTGCACCGGGTCGTGCTCCCGCAGCGCCGCGTACCAGGGATAGGGATCATCGAGGAACTCCGGCGGCACGCGCGTCAACTGGAAATCCTTGATCGCGCCGGCGAAGATCATTCGGCTATTATGCCGCCATGCAACGCATCCCCAACGCCGAGTTCGAACCTGCTCTGAAGCAGCGCCTCGAGGAACTGTGGGGCCAGCCGCCCAACCTGTATCGCGCGCTCGGCAACCATGCACCGCTGTGCGCCGCGTGGTCCGAGTTTGCGCGCGCCATCCGCTACGACAGCCGCAGCCCGCGCGCGCTGCGGGAACTCATGATCCTGCGCGGCGCGCAGCTGATGCGCTCGGAGTACGAGTGGGCGCAGCACCTGAAGATGGCGCGCAAGTTCGGCGTGCGCGAAGCGCAGATCGCGGCGCTCGCCGATTGGCGCGGCTCGAAGGAGTTCGACGAGCGTGACAAGGCAGCGCTGCTGCTGGCGGAGGCGGTGACCAACGGCAACGTCACCGACGAGGTCTACGCCGCGGTGTCGAAGCACTTCGGCCACGCGGAGTTCATCGAGCTCGCCCTGGTGCCGGCGTTCTATGCCATGGTGGCGCGCATGCTCGACGCGATGCGCGTGCAGCTGGAGCCCGACGCGCGCAGTTATTCTCCGAGGCTGCCGTGAGCGCCGCAGGCCCGGGCGGCAGCCAGCCGCGCCAGTACCGCTACTACGAGTTCGTGATGGCGGCCTTCGTCACGGTGCTGATCTGCGCCAACCTGATCGGGCCGGCAAAGATCTCGCAGGTCGAGCTGCCGCTCGTCGGCACGCTGATCTTCGGCGCCGGCGTGCTGTTCTTCCCGATTTCCTACGTGTTTGGCGACATCCTGACCGAGGTTTATGGCTATGCGCGTGCGCGGCGCGTGATCTGGGCGGGCTTCGCCGGGCTTGCCTTCGCCTCGTTCATGGCCTGGGTGGTGGTGGCGCTGCCGCCGGCGCCATTCTGGAACAACCAGGAGGCATACGAGATTGCCTTCGGCACCGCCTGGCGCGTCGCGGGCGCCTCGATGATCGCCTACTTCTGCGGCGAGTTCGTCAACTCCTTCGTGCTCGCCAAGATGAAAATCGCGACCGCGGGCAAGTGGCTTTGGACGCGCACCGTTGGCTCGACCATCGCCGGAGAGGCGGTGGACTCGGCGATTTTCTACCCGCTCGCCTTCTACGGCACCGGCATCATCCCGGACGACAAGCTGATCCCGGTGATGCTGTTCCAGTTCGTCGCCAAGGTTGCGGTCGAGGTCTTGTTCACCCCGCTCACTTACAAGGTCGTTGCCGCGCTCAAGCGCGCCGAGCAGGAGGACTACTACGACCGCGCAACCGATTTCAATCCGTTCATTTTGAAGGCGTAAGCGAAACGCGAATCGGCGCGACTCCATGTTCATCACCGTCCAGTTGCAGCTTGCGAAAGCTCATTGATGGCAACCGCTCGGTCGCGCCGCGACGCACCCGCAAAACGCCCTATCCGTGCCGCGGCGATTCTCGGCCTGCAAAGGGTCGATATCTTGAAGGGGCTGGATACGCGCACCCTCAGGGAGATCGCGGATCAGTGCAATTGGACGCGCTACAAGCGCGACCAGTACGTGATTCGGCGCAACGGCACCAATCGCGACGTCTATATCGTGATCGCCGGCTTGGTGCGTGTTTCTGCCGAGGCCGGGCGCGGACGCCAGATCATTTTGCGGGACGTTCCTGCAGGGGAAATGTTCGGCGAGCATTCGGCGATCGATGGCCGCGCCCGCTTTGCCGACGTACTCGCGGTGCGTGAATCGCTGATCGCGTCGATGCCGCCGGAGGCGTTCCGGGCGATCCTCGCGCATCACGCTTCGGTGCGGGAGCACGTGCTGCGCCGCCTGAGCGGTTCCGTGCGCGAGCTGTCTGATCGCCTGGTCGAGCTCGGCGCCCAGCGCGTGCAGTCCCGGGTCTGGTTCGAGTTGCTGCGCCTCGCCCGGCTTGCCGGCGTGCAAGCCAATGCGTGCCGCATCGAACGCGCGCCGACGCACACCGATATCGCCAGCCGGGTGGGTACGTCCCGCGAGGAGGTGACGCGCGAACTCTCGCACATGGTGCGGGAAGGCCTGCTCGAGCGCGTGGGCCGCGCTCTCGTGCTGCGCGACATCTCCGCGCTGGAGCGGCTCGTCGCGGATTCGCGTCCCGAGCAGATTCGCGCGGAGCAGATGCCGGTGGACGATCCGCGCGAATTCGCCGGTGCCCGCTCTTCGCGCCAGCGGCGCGCCATTCTCGTCGCCGACGTGTTTGACTCCGTGGGGATGATGGAGCGCGACGAGGAACGCACCGTCCAGCGCTGGCGTGCGTTCTTTGCACACGCCAACTCGGAGGCGATTCCCTCCAGCGCCGGCCGCAGCCTGTCGAAGGTCCCGAGCCGGGAACTAGTCGCCGATTTTCCGGACAGCGTTCATGCGCTTGGCTGCGCCTTCGAGCTGCATCGCAGCCTCGCCCGGTTCAACGCGGAGATCACGGCACCGCCCCTCGTCCTGCGCGTCGGAATTCACGTCGCCGATGTGATCGTCGAGGCGTTCAACCTGCTCGGCGACGGGGTGAACGTCGCGGCCGGCCTCGTCGAGCTGGCGAACCCCGGAGAGACCGTCGTTTCCGCGCAGGTGCGCGACCAGATCGCGAGCGGCGTCGACGCGTCGATCGAAGACCTGGGCGAGCAGCGGCTGCGCAATCGCGAGCGTACCGTGCGGGCGTTCCGCGTATGGCCGACGGCGGAGACGGCGCGGCTGGCGCCCAGCGCGGCCGTGATGGCCCACGGCCGTCCG
>JANNTQ010000229.1:0-2041 GCA_031394435.1 Betaproteobacteria bacterium | reverse complement strand
GCGGCAACCTTGAGCATCGGCAGCGCGCAATCGCCCGTGCGCCCGGACATGTGCAGCAGCGCCTCGCGCACGAACTGGTAGAAGGTCACCATCACCGCCACCGGGTTGCCGGGCAGTCCGAACAGGAACGCGTTGCCGATGCGGCCAAAGGCCATCGGGCGCCCCGGGCGCATGGCGATGCGCCAGAACAGCGCTTCGCCCAGCTTGGCCATCATCGGCTTGACGAAATCGGCTTCGCCCACGGAGACGCCGCCGGTGGAGATGATTGCATCGGCAGTCGAAGATGCCTTGAGGAATGCCGCTTCGAGCAGCGCCGGGTCATCGCGCACCACGCCGAGGTCCTGCATCTCGACGTCCAGCCGCGAGAGCATGCCGTGCAGGGTGTAGCGGTTGGAGTCGTAAACCTCGCCTTCCTGCAGCGCGTTGCCGATGGAGGCCAGTTCATCGCCGGTGGCGAAGAAGGCCACGCGCAGCCTGCGCCTGACCTGGACTTGCCCGATGCCGAGCGAAGCGATGAGGCCAAGCTCCGCCGGGCGCAGCAGCTGGCCGGGTTTCAGCACCGGCACGCCCTTCTTCAGGTCCTCGCCCGCATAGCGCACGTTCTGCTGCGGCTTCTGGCCGGGCGGGATGGTCACCCTGCCACCTGTGACCTGTACCACCTCCTGCACCACCACCGTGTCGGCGCCCGCCGGCATCACGGCACCGGTGGTGACGCGCACGCACTGGCCTGGGCCGAGCGTTCCGCTGAACGCTTTCCCCGCGAGCGCGGCGCCGATTTCCTGCAACACGGTTTCGCCTGGCCCGAGGTCCGCATGGCGCACTGCGTATCCGTCCATCGCGGTGTTGTCGTGGCCCGGCACGTCGATCGAGGGCACGATGTCTTCGGCCAGCACGCGGCCGAGCACCTCGCGTACCGGCAGCCGTTCCATTGCCGTTACTGGATCAATGCAGGCGCGGATCGCAGCGCGCGCTTTTTCGACGTGCAGCGCGTCCGGGTCGTAGCCTTCGATGGCATTGACGATCTGCAGGATGCGCTTCATGCGTCCTTCAGTTCTTCGCGCGTGTTGATGTTGCGGAAGGCGTCCGCCTCGTCGTCGAAGGGCACTTCGACGACTTTGAGCGTCGCGTACCAGGCGTCGATCTTGCGACCGCCGGCGGAGAGGAATTTCTCCAGGTGGCCGAGCACCGAGGGGCGCACCAGCGAAAACACCGGATGCGGCTGGTCCCCCGTCTTCGCGACCGCGAGGTCGTGCTCGCCCAGCGCTCCGCGCAGCCGCGCCACCAGGTCGAGCGGCAGGAACGGAGAGTCGCAGGGTACCGTGACCGCGAGCGGGTGGCTCGCGGCGGTCAATCCCGCGTGCAGCCCGGCCAGCGGCCCAGCGAAGCCACCGATCGCGTCGGGCACCACGCGATGGCCGAAGACCGCGTAGGCCTCGAGGTTCTGGTTGGCGTTGACGATCACCTCGTCCACCTGTGGCGCGAGGCGCTCGAGCGCCCATGCCACCATCGGCTTACCGCGCAGCAGCTGCAGGCCCTTGTCCACGCCTCCCATGCGCCGGCCTTGGCCCCCGGCGAGCACGATGCCTGAAACACGATCCATGCCTCGAATTTTACGAGGTAAGCTATCTGCATGACCCGCAACCGGTGGCTGGTTCCCTTCCTTAATCTCGGGCACCTGCTTGACCACCTGGTCATGCTGGTGTTCCCGACCGCGGTGGTGGCCCTCGGCCGCGAATGGGGCCGCCCCTATTCGGAGCTGCTGCCCCTCGCCCTGGGCGGCTTCATCGCCTTCGGCGCCTTCGCCATCCCTGCCGGCTGGCTGGCGGACTATTGGAGCCGCTACCGCGTGCTGGCGATCTTCTATTTCGGCATCGGCGCATCTTTGTTCGTGACTGGCTTCGCCCAGTCGCCGTGGCACATCGCCGGCGGCCTCATGCTGACCGGCGCTTTCGCGGCGATCTATCACCCGGTCGGCATCGCCATGCTGGTGGCTTCTCCGGAAAAGATAGGCCGCACGCTGGGCTGGAATGGTTTGTGGGGC
>JANNTQ010000208.1:0-1565 GCA_031394435.1 Betaproteobacteria bacterium | reverse complement strand
GCTCATCTCAGTGATTGTCGCGGGGAACGAAGGGGCCTGAGTTGCCGACGAGGAAATCGAGATCGGCGCCCTGGTCGGCTTGCAGCACGTGGTCGAAATAGAGCTTCCAGTAGCCGCGCGCCAGCGGGGGTTTGGGTTTCTTCCACTTCGCCTTTCTTTTCTGGATTTCACGGGAAGAAACCAGCAAATTCAGTTTCCTCTTCGCCACATCCAGCTCGATCGTGTCGCCGTTCTGCACCAGCGCGAGCAGGCCGCCGGCCGCCGCTTCGGGAACCATGTGCAGGATCACGGTGCCGTAGGCGGTGCCGCTCATGCGCGCATCCGAGATCCGCACCATGTCGGCGATGCCCTTTTTCAGCAGCTTGGGTGGCAAAGGCATGTTGCCGACCTCGGCCATGCCCGGATAGCCCTTCGGTCCGCAGTTCTTCAGCACCATGACGCATTTTTCGTCGATGTCCAGTTTCGGATCGTCGATGCGCCGGTGGAAATCCTCGATGTTCTCGAATACCACGGCACGGCCGCGATGCTTCATGAGTTTCGGCGTCGCCGCGGACGGTTTGATGATCGCGCCGCCCGGGCACAGGTTGCCGCGCAGCACCGCGATGCCGGTGTTCTTCTTGAACGGCTTCTTGAACGGGAAGATGACGTCGCGGTTGTGGCAGGGCGCATCCTGGTTGTTTTCCCAGATCGTCTTGCCGTTGACGGTCAATGCCTCTTTGTTCAGAAGATTATTTTCTCCGAGCTCGCGCAGCACCACCGGCAGGCCGCCCGCGTAGCAGAAGTCCTCCATCAGGTATTTGCCGTTGGGCATCAGGTTGACCAGCGTATGCACGCCGCGCCCGAGCCGGTCCCAGTCCGCGAGCGTCAGGTCGACGCCCAGGCGTCGCGCGATCGAGATCAAGTGGATCACGGCGTTGGTCGAGCCGCCAATCGCAGCATTGGCCCGGATTGCATTTTCAAAAGCTTTTTTGGTCAAAATGCTTGAAATAGAAACCTTGTCCTTGACCAATTGGACAATGCGCCGGCCCGCCATGCGCGCCAGCACGTTGCGGCGAGCGTCCACTGCCGGATAGGCCGCGTTGCCGGGCATGCCGATGCCCAGGGCTTCCACCATCGACGCCATCGTCGAGGCGGTGCCCATGGTCATGCAGTGCCCGTGCGAGCGGTGCATGCAGGATTCGGCCTCGTGGAACTCCTTCAGGGTGAGCTTGCCGGCGCGCAGGTCCTCGGACATCGACCAGACATTGGTCCCCGAGCCGATGTCGGTGCCGCGGTACTTGCCCGAGAGCATTGGCCCGCCCGATACCGCGATGGTCGGCAGATCGACCGAGGAGGCGCCCATCAACAGCGACGGCGTGGTCTTGTCGCAGCCGACCATCAGCACCACGCCGTCCATCGGCTGGCCGCGGATCTGTTCCTCGACCGCCATGGCGGCGATGTTGCGGAACATCATCGCAGTGGGGCGGAACGCGGATTCGGATGCACTGAACACCGGCACTTCCACCGGAAACCCGCCCGCCTCGTAGACGCCGCGCTTGACCCGTTCGGCCAGGTCGCGCAGGTGG
>JANNTQ010000198.1:0-3739 GCA_031394435.1 Betaproteobacteria bacterium | reverse complement strand
GACCACCAGGCGCCGCGTGTTGGGGCTGGTGCGCCCGGTGTACCAGCCGAGCGGGCGCTCGCCAGTGTTTCGCTTTTGAACCTCCACGGCGCGCTGCATATGCTCGCGCTCCACCTCCAGCGGCACGTCCTGGTAGTTGATCCAGCGCCAGCCGTGGCTCGCGATCTCGTGGCCCGCCTTGAGGAAGGCCTCCACCACCGGCGGGTTGCGCTCCATCACCATCGCCACGCCGAACACGGTGAGCGGCAGGCGCTGGCGGCGAAAGAGCTCGAGGATGCGCCACACGCCGACGCGCGAGCCGTACTCGTAGAGGGACTCCATCGACATATGGCGCGCCCCCACCACCGGTTGTGCGCCGACGATCTCGGACAGGAAAGCCTCCGAGGCCTTGTCGCCGTGCAGGACGGCGTTCTCGCCGCCTTCCTCGTAGTTGAGGACGAAATTGAGCGCGAGGCGCGCGCCAGCGGGCCATTTGGCCTTCGGTGGCTTCGCCCCGTAGCCGACCAGGTCGCGCGGGTAGCTATTTTTCAACGGAGAAATTTTCCATGAAATGGAGGAGCGCCTGGGCCCCGGCCGCCGCGTCCTCTGCGGTGATGGCCTCGGCGGGATGGTGGCTCACGCCGCCCTTGCAGCGCACGAACAGCATGCCGATATCGGCGATCGCCTGGAGCGCCATGCCGTCGTGGCCGGCGCCGCTGGGCAGGCGGCGCACCTTGAGGCCCTGCGCCGCCACCGCCGCGTCCATCTGCTGCATCAGCCAGGGGGCGCAAGCGGCAACGCCTTGGGACTGCAGATCCTCGATGGACATGGAAATTTTTCTTTTTTCACACAAGGAAGAAAAGGATTGCCTGATTTCGGCAACGGCTTTCTCCCGCAGATCATTTTTCGGCGCCCTCACGTCCACCGTGAACACCACTTCACCCGGAATCACGTTGATGGCGCCGGGGAGGGCGTCGATCTTTCCCACCGTCGCCACGAGCTCCGGTGCGCCGCGGCCGATGCGTTCCACGGCCAGCACGCACTCGGCGGCGGCGGCGAGCGCGTCCCGGCGCAGGTGCATCGGCACCGTGCCGGCGTGCCCCGCCATGCCGCCGAGCGTGACGCGCAGGCGCGAGAAGCCGTTGATGGCGGTGACCACGCCGAGCGCGAGGCCCTCGGCCTCGAGCACCGGCCCCTGCTCGATATGCAGCTCCACGTAGGCGAGCACTTCGCCTTTCTTCTTCGCTGCTTGCGGAATCTTCTGCGGGTCGAAACCGCCGTCGGTCAACGCTTTTTCCAGGGAAGTGCCTTTTCCGTCCTTCAGTTTCAGTGTTTCAAAATCAAACTTTCCCGCGACGGCCCGGCTCCCCAACAGCGTCGTGCCGAAGCGCACGCCTTCCTCGTCGCCGAAGCCGACGACTTCGAGCGCGAACGGCAACCTTTTCTGTTTCGCATGCAGGGAATCGATGCACTCGATGGCGGTGACGACGCCCAGCATGCCGTCGTACTTGCCGGCGTTCCTCACCGTGTCGAGGTGGGAGCCGAGCATCAGGCAGGGCAGGCCGGGGCGCTCGCCTTCGTAGCGGCCGGCGACGTTGCCGATGGCGTCCAGGCGCGCGCCCATGCCGGCCTCGCGCATCCAGCCGAGCGCGAGCTCGTTCACCGCGCGGTTCTCGGGCGACAGGAAAACGCGCGTCAGGCCGCCGGCGAGCTCGGAGTGGCGCGCCAGCGCCTCGCAGCGCTGCAGGATCCGTTGAGCGGACAACATTCGCTTAGTATATTGCCCACCTACTCGGGGAGAACGGACATGAGGATTTTTCTGTTGATGTTTCTTGCGTTGGCCTCCAGCGCGCACGCCCAGGCGATTCGTTCCGAAAGGACCATCAGCCTCGCGCTCGCCAATGAGGCGGCGCTCGCCGCGGTCGCGGACTGCGCCGCAAAGGGCTTCTTCGTCACCGCGGCGGTGGTGGACCGCGCCGGCCACCTCAAGGCGATGGCACGGGGGGACAATTCCGGCCCGCACACCGTCGACTCCAGCAGGCGCAAGGCCTACACCGCAGCCTCGCTGCGCGTCGGCACCACGCCGATGCTCGAGCTGTCGCAGAAAAATCCGGCGGCGGCGAACCTCTGGCAGATCGACGGCTTCATGCTGGTGGGCGGCGGGCTGCCCATACGGGTCGGTGATGCGCGCGCAGGAGAGGTCATCGGCGGCATCGGCGTCGGCGGCGCGCCCGGCGGGCACCTCGACGACGCGTGCTCGCAGGCCGGCATCGACAAGATCAAAGACCGCCTGAACTGAAAATCCCTGCGGATCTGCCGGCGTTCGTGCAGCGCTTCGGCGGGGTGTTCGAGCACTCTCCCTGGGTGGCCGAGCGTGCCTGGGAGAAGAGGCCCTTCGCTTCGCTTGCGGAGCTTCATGAAGCGATGCTGCAGGTGGTCCATGCAGCCGATAAAGAGGAACAGCTTGCCCTGGCGCGCGCGCATCCCGAATTGGCCGGATCGGAAGCCCGCGAGAAAACATTGACCCTGGACTCCACCAGCGAACAGGGGCGGCTCGGGTTTACCGCCTTGTCGAAAGAAGAACTGCTTGAAATGGCCGGGCTGAACCGGCGCTATCGCGACAAGTTCGGTTTTCCCTGTATCGTGGCGTTGCGCCTGCACGCTACCAAGGCGAGCGTAACCGGGGAAATGGCTCGCCGGCTGGGAAACGATTCCGCCGCCGAGCTGGAGAACGCTCTGGAGCAGATCGGCCACATCGCGCGCGGCCGGCTGGAAAAACTTTTCGGGGAGGCGTAGTGGGAAGACTCACGACTCACGTCCTGGATACCGCGAACGGCCGTCCCGGCGCCGGGATCAGGGTGGAGCTGTGGGTATTGAAGGGAAAAGCCTGGCGGAGGCTCAAGCGCGTCACCACCAACGCCGACGGACGCACCGACAAGCCGTTGCTGGAAAAACGTGAGTTCCGCGCCGGAACCTACCAGTTGGTATTCCACATCGGCGCGTATTTCAAGGCCCGGAAGTTCCTGGACACGGTGCCGGTCCGTTTCCGGATCGCCGACGCCTCCTCGCACTACCACGTGCCGCTGCTGTGTTCGCCCTGGAGCTATTCAACTTACCGAGGGAGTTAAACATGAAATCGCGCTGGTTCTTTTTACTTGGTCTTTTTATAACTACCACCGCAATTGCGCAGGCCTGGCCGACCAAGCCGGTGCGCATGATCGTGACCTTCTCGCCGGGCGGCTCCTCGGACATCGTGGCGCGCCTGGTCGCGATACCGCTGGCCGCGGAACTCGGCCAGCCGGTCGTGGTGGACAACAAGCCCGGCGCCGGCGGCACCATCGGTGCGCTCGAGGTGGCGCGCGCGGCGACTGACGGCTACACGCTGATGCTGTCGAACAGCGCGCCGATCAGCGTCTCGCCCGCAATGCAGGACCAGCCGCGCTACGACCCGGTGAAGAGCTTCAGCCATATTTCCTACATCGGCTCGGTGGCGAACGTATTCGTGGTGCATCCTTCGGTGCCGGCGAAGACCATGGCGGAGCTGGTCGCCTGGATCAAGGCGCAGGCCAATCCCGTGGTGTACGGCTCGGGCGGCATCGGCTCGATCGGGCACCTCGTCGGCGAGACCATGAAGAAGGACATGGGCCTGAAAATGGAGCACATCGGCTACAAGGGCTCCTCGCCGATGCACAACGACCTGCTCGGCGGCACCATCAAGCTCGCCATCGACACCCTGCCGCAGAACGTGCCCTTCATGAGG
>JANNTQ010000195.1:0-2904 GCA_031394435.1 Betaproteobacteria bacterium | reverse complement strand
TACGAGCCGGTCGACAAGGACCAGGTGATGTTCTACCGCGAGGACAAGCAGGGCCAGATCCTCGAGGAGGGCATCAACGAGCCGGGCGCGTTCTCGTCGTGGATTGCTGCGGCCACCTCGTACAGTCATTCGAACGTGGTGTCGGTGCCGTTCTACATCTTCTACTCGATGTTCGGCTTCCAGAGGATCGGCGACCTTGCCTGGGCGGCGGCCGACCAGCGCGCACGCGGCTTCCTGCTCGGCGCGACCGCAGGGCGCACCACGCTGAACGGCGAGGGCCTGCAGCACGAGGACGGCCATTCGCACGTCATGTCCTCGGTGATTCCGAACTGCATTTCCTACGACCCGACCTACGGCTACGAGGTGGCGGTGATCATCCAGGACGGCCTGCGCCGCATGGTCGCCGAGCAGGAGGACGTGTTCTATTACATCACCCTGATGAACGAGAGCTACGAGCACCCGGCGTTGCCGCAGGGTGTCGAGCAGGGGATCCTGAAAGGCCTTTACTTATTAAAAGAAACAAAAAATAAAAATAAGCTGCGAGTGCAACTGCTCGGCTCCGGCACCATCCTGCGCGAGGTCGAGGCCGCCGCCGAGCTGCTCGAGAAGGATTGGGGCGTGGCGGCGGACGTCTGGAGCGCGACCAGT
This sequence comes from Betaproteobacteria bacterium, assembly GCA_031394435.1. GTDB lineage: Bacteria > Pseudomonadota > Gammaproteobacteria > Burkholderiales > SG8-39 > JAABQT01. The sequence goes on along the minus strand of JANNTQ010000195.1, from coordinate 2,256 downwards.
TTCACCGAGTTGCGCCGCGACGGCCTCGCCGCGGACCGGTGGAACCTGCTGCACCCCGACGGGAAACAAAAAATTTCCTTCGTCGAGAAGATGCTGAAGGACAGGCCGGCAGGACCGGTAATCGCGGCGAGCGACTACATGAAGACCTTCGCCGACCAGATCCGGCCCTTCATCCCGAAGGAGCGCACTTACCGGGTGCTCGGCACCGACGGTTTCGGGCGCTCCGATTCGCGCGCCAAGCTGCGCCACTTCTTCGAGGTCAACCGCTATTTCGTGGCGGTCGCCGCGCTGAAGGCGCTCGCCGACCAGGGGGAAGGCAAGGCGAAGACGGTCGCGGAGGCGATGAAGAAGTACGGCATCGACCCGGACAAGGCGGATCCGACCACCGTATGAATCTGCGTTCATGAATCCGGTTCTCGTCCCCGACATCGGCGACTTCAAGGAAGTCGAGGTCATCGAGATCCTCGTCAAGCCCGGCGACACGGTGACGAAGGAACAGTCGCTGATCACGCTGGAATCGGACAAGGCGACGATGGAGATCCCGTCGCCCGACGCGGGCGTGGTGAAGGAGCTGAAGATCAAGGTCGGCGACAAGGTGGCCAAGGGCTCCACGATCCTTTTTCTCGATTCGTCAGATGCGCGTCCGGTGCCGCAAAAGGAGGAGACGGTCAAGCCCGTTCTCGCGCCGGTACCCGTTGCCGCAGCAGCGAACCCGCCAGCGTCGCAGCCCGTATCGCGGCAGCTGCAGGAGGTCACCGGCGCGAAGCCCCACGCCAGCCCCTCGGTGCGCAAGTTCGCCCGCGAGCTCGGCGTCGATCTCGCGCAACTGCAGGGCAGCGGCCCCAAGGGGCGCATCCTGCATCCGGACGTGCAGGCCTATGTGAAGGGGGTTTTGTCCGGAAAGGCTCCCGCAGGAGCGAAAAGCGGCGGTGGCCTGCCGTTCAACCTGCCCGCGTGGCCCGAGGTCGATTTCGCCAAGTTCGGCCCGATCGAAATCAAGCCGCTGTCGCGCATCCAGAAACTCTCGGGTCCCTACCTGCACCGCAACTGGATCTCGATTCCGCACATCACGCAGTTCGACGAAGCGGACATCACCGACCTGGAGGCCTTCCGCAAGGCGCAGACCGCCGAAACCGAGAAGAAGGGCTTCAAGCTGACGATGCTCGCCTTCATGATCAAGGCCTGCGTCACGGCGCTGCGGCAGTACCCCCAGTTCAATGCTTCGCTCGACAAGTCGGGCGAGAGCATCGTGCTCAAGAAATACTTCCACATCGGCGTCGCGGTCGATACGCCGGGCGGGCTGGTGGTGCCGGTGGTCCGGGACGCCGACCGCAAGGGAATCTTCGACCTCGCCAGGGAGCTCGGCGAAATTTCCAGGCTGGCGCGCGACGGCAAGCTCAAGGCCGGCGACATGCAGGGCGGCACCTTCTCCATCTCCAGCCTCGGCGGCCTCGGCGGCACCGCGTTCACGCCGATCATCAACGCGCCCGAAGTGGCGATCCTGGGGGTTTCACGCTCCCATCTGAAGCCGGTCTTTTCCGGCAAAGGGGAGAAGGGCGAGGACCTGTTCAAGGCGCGCCTGATGCTGCCGCTGTCGCTGTCCTACGACCACCGCGCCATCGACGGCGCCACCGCCGCGCGCTTCTCCACCACCCTGGTGTCCGTGCTCTCCGACATCCGCAAGCTCGTTCTCTGAATGGCCCGCATTTGAGTTCCCATGAAGTCAAGGTTCCCGACATCGGGGACTTCAAGAGCGTGGAGGTCATCGAGATCCTGGTCAAGCCGGGCGACACCGTCGCGAAGGAGCAGTCGCTGATCACGCTCGAATCCGACAAGGCGACCATGGAGATTCCGTCGCCGGGCGCGGGCGTGGTGAAGGAAATCAGGATCAAGGTCGGCGAGAAGGTTGCCCAGGGCAGCACCATCCTGGTCCTCGAATCACAGGAAAAATCGTCGACAGAAAAAGTAATTCCCGAAATTTCAAAAGCGCCTTCGGCATCCGGTCTGGATTGCGATGTGGTAGTCATCGGCGCCGGCCCGGGTGGCTATTCCGCGGCCTTCCGCGCCGCCGACCTCGGCCTGAAGACGGTGCTGGTCGAGCGCTACCCGGTGCTCGGCGGCGTGTGCCTCAACGTCGGCTGCATTCCGTCGAAGGCGCTGCTGCACACCGCGGCCATCATGGATGCAGCACGCAACCTGGGCGATCACGGCATTGCATTCGGCGAACCGAAAATCGACCTGGCGAAGTTGCGCGCC
>JANNTQ010000165.1:0-7886 GCA_031394435.1 Betaproteobacteria bacterium | reverse complement strand
TGGCGAACGCGCCCGGAAACGTGGCGGGCGGCTGGCTCATGTCGCACGGCGTGCGCCGCGGCGCGATGGTCGTGGTCGCGAGTTTCGTGATGGCATTGTGCTCCGCCGGGATGCTCGGCCCCTGGCTGCCCGACGGCACGCGCTACCTGCTTTGCCTCGTGTTCTCCGCGGTCGCCGGCGTCATACCGGGCGCCATCTTCTCCGGGCTGCCGGTGCACGCGAAAACGCCGCAGCACATCAGCACGGCCAACGGCATGGTGCTGCAGACCTCGCAGGCGGGGCAGTTCTTCGGCCCCATCGTGCTGGCCTGGCTCGCCAGCAATTTCGGCGGCTGGGGCGCGTCGCTGTGGGCGATGCTCGCCTTCGCGGCCTGCGGCGCGTTGTGCGGCTACGCGGTCCTGCGCATAGAGGCACGCCCGGCGCGCTAGAATCCTCGTCTCCGGGAGGATGTCATGCGACAGGTTCACATTTGTGAAGTCGGCCCGCGCGACGGGCTGCAGAACGCCAAGCAGTTGATGCCTACCGAAACCAAGAAGGCCTGGATCAGCGCGCTCGCTGCGGCCGGGCTGGAGGAGATCGAAGTCGGCTCCTTCGTGCCGCCGAAGCTCATCCCGGCGATGGCCGACACCGGGGAGATCGTGCGGCACGCCATCGCCATCCCGGGCATCAAGGTGGTCGCGCTGGCGCCCAACGTGAAGGGCTTCGAACGAGCGCGCGAAGCCGGCGCGCACAAGATCACCTTCCCCGTCTCCGCCTCCCACCAGCACAGCGTCTCCAACGTGCGCATGACGCCCGACCAGATGATCGAAGAGGTTCGCAAGGCGGCGGCGATGCGCGGCGGCAAAGGCCCCGAGATCGAAGGCGCCGTCTCCACCGCCTTCGGCTGCACGATGCAGGGCGTAGTGCCCGAGGACGAGGTGGTGCGCATTGCCGTTGCACTCGCGGAGTTCTGCGACGCCGTGGCGCTCGCCGACACCGTGGGCTACGCCAACCCGGCGCAGGTGCGACGTGTGTTCCGGCGCGTGAAGCAGGAGATCGGCGACAAGCTCGAGGGCGCGCACTTCCACAACACGCGCGGCCTGGGCCTCGCCAACGCGCTCGCCGCCTACGAGGAAGGCGTGCGCGCCTTCGATTCTTCGATGGGTGGCCTCGGCGGCTGCCCGTTCGCGCCCGGCGCCAGCGGCAACGTGATCACCGAAGACCTGGTGTTCATGTTCGAGAGCATGGGCGTCGCCACCGGCATCGATTTCGACAAGCTGCTCGCCGCGCGCAGGATCATGGTAAGCGGCGTGCCCGGCGAGCCGCTGTATGGCCACATGGCGCTCGCCGGCCTGCCCAAGGGGTTCCGTGCTGCCGCTTGAGGGGTTGAGGGTCGTAGAGTTCTCGCACATGGTGATGGGGCCCACCTGCGGCCTTGTGCTCGCCGATCTTGGCGCCGAAGTGATCAAGGTGGAGCCGCTGGAAGGCGACAACACGCGCCGCCTGGTCGGCGCGGGCGCCGGCTTCTACAGCATCTTCAACCGCAACAAGAAAAGCCTGGCGCTCGACCTGAAGCGCGCCGAGGGCAAGGAGATCGTCCTCAAGCTGGTGGATGCCGCGGACGTGATGACGGAGAACTTCCGTCCCGGCGCGCTGGAAAAGATGGGCCTCGGCTACCAGGCACTCGCGAAGCGCAACCCGCGCCTCGTGTATTGCACGTTGAAAGGCTTCCTGTCGGGCCCTTACGAGCACCGCCCCGCGCTCGACGAAGTGGTGCAGATGATGGGCGGCCTCGCCTACATGACCGGGCTGCCCGACCGTCCCTTGCGCGTCGGCTCCTCGGTCAACGACATCATGGGCGGCATGTTCGCCGCCATCGGCATCCTCGCCGCGCTGCGCGAACGGGAAAAGACCGGCCGCGGCAAGCTGGTGCGCAGCGCGCTCTACGAAAACACCGTGTTCCTGGTGGCCCAGCACATGGCGCAGCTTGCCATCACTGGCGAGGAGCCGCCGCCGATGGCGGTGAAAAAGCCGGCCTGGGGCGTGTACGACATCTTTCCCACCAAGGACCATGACCGGCTGTTCGTCGGCGTGGTCACCGACACGCAGTGGGAAGTGTTCTGCCGCGAGTTTGGCGCGGCGGAACTCGCCGCCGACGAGCGCCTGCGCACCAATGGCCAGCGCGTGAAGGAGCGCGGTTGGCTGCTGCCGAAGCTGGAGGAAATCCTGCGCCGCTTCGACAAGCAGGAGCTGTCGGCGAAGCTGGAAGCGATCGGCCTGCCCTACGCGCCGATCGCGCGCCCGCGCGACCTGTTCGACGACCCGCACCTAAACGCCGGCGGCATGATCGAGACGAAGGACCCGCGCGGCACGAGCTTCAAGGTGCCCGGCCTGCCGCTGGAACTGGGCGGCGAGCGCCTGGGCCTGCGCAGCCAGCCGCCGGCGGTTTCCGAGAACGCGCGCGAGCTGCTGGCGTCGCTGGGCTACGCGCCGGCGCGCATCGACGCGCTGATCGCCGACAAGGTCGTCGCCGCGCCGCAGTGACGATCCTCCGCACCCGCTGCTGTATTGCGGGCGGGGGCCCTGCGGGAATGATGCTGGGGTATCTCCTGGCGCGCTCAGGCGTCGACACCGTGGTACTCGAAAAACATGCCGACTTCCTGCGCGATTTCCGCGGCGACACCGTGCATCCTTCGACCCTCGAAGTGATGCACGAGGTCGGGCTGCTGGAGGAGTTCCTGCAGCGCCCGCACCAGAAGCTGAGCCAGATCGGCGGGCAGATCGGCGGCCAGCCGGTGATCATGGCGGACTTCTCGCATCTTCCCACGCGCTGCGGCTTCATCGCCTTCATGCCGCAGTGGGACTTCCTCGATTTCCTGGCGCAGCACGGCAGGAAGATGCCCGCCTTCCGGCTGATCATGCAGGCTGAAGCCACGGAGCTGATCGAGGAAGGCGGACGCATCGTGGGGGTGCGCGGGACGACTCCCGGGGGTGCAGTTGAAGTGCGGGCGAAGCTTACGGTGGCGGCTGACGGCCGCCATTCCGTGCTGCGCGAGCGCGCCGGCCTCGAAGCCGTCGAATTCGGCGCGCCGATGGACGTGCTGTGGATGCGGTTCTCCAAGCGCCACGACGATGCGCCGACGACGCTGGGCCGCATCAACGCCGGTCGCATCCTCGTCACGCTGGACCGGGGCGATTACTGGCAATGCGCCTATGTGATTGCGAAGGGCGGCTATGACGCGCTGCGCCGCGACAGCCTGGAGTCTTTCCGCGCCAACATCGTCGCCGTGGCACCCTTCCTGCGCGAGCGCGTCGGCGAGCTCAGGGACTGGGACGACATCAAGCTGCTTACCGTCCAGGTGAACCGCCTGCGCCGCTGGCATTGCCCGGGGTTCCTGTGCATCGGCGACGCGGCGCACGCCATGTCGCCGATCGGCGGCGTCGGCATCAATCTCGCGATCCAGGACGCGGTCGCCGCTGCCAACCTGCTTGCGGCCCCGCTCGCTGGCGGATCGGTGACTGAAGGAGATCTGGAACGAGTGCAGCGCCGGCGCGAGCTTCCAACGCGCATGACGCAGCGCATGCAGTTGTTCCTGCAGAACCGGGTGATCAGCCGCGTTCTGGCAAGCGGCGCCACGCCGGGCATCGCCTGGCCGATACGGCTGATGCAGCGCTTCCCGATCCTGCGGCGCATTCCCGCGCGCCTCATCGGCATGGGATTCCGGCCGGAGCACGTGAAAACGGCGCCCGCGGGCGCCGTGATCAACCAAACCTGAACCAGCTCTACTTAATCGCGTCCGCGCCCGCCTTGGCGACCACGCCGTCCTGATCGGAATTGACACCGGATACACCGATGCCACCGATGATCTTGCCGTTGACCACAGTTGTGACGCAACGGTGGAAACACCGCTGAGGCGCCGATATTCCTAGCTCTTGAGCAAGGCGTCAATCCCCGCCTGCGCGATCTGCTCGTCTTCGTGCGACTGCACGCCCGAGACGCCCACCGCGCCCACGCAGCCGCCTTCGGCGATGATCGGCACGCCGCCCTGCACGGGAAGGATGCCGGGCATCTTCAGCATCGCCGTGCGGCCCTGCTTTATCCTTTCCTCCCACACGCCGCTTGTGCGGCGCGTCATGGCCGCGGTACGCGCCTTCTCCACGCTGATGGCGACGCTTGCGGGGCTGGCGCCGTCCATGCGCGCGAAGTGCAGCAGGTGGCCGCCGTCATCCAGGATCGCGATCGACACCATCCAGTTGTTGCGCCGAGCCTCGGCCTGCGCGGCGGCGGCGATCTTTTCGCAGTCCGCGAGCGTCAGTTCCTGCCGGGCCTTCATTGCAGCGCCTGCCGGATCTGCTCCAGCGCGCCCGGATCCTCGATGGTGGTCAGGTCGCCCGGGTCGCGCTTCTCGGCCAGCGCCTGGATCGAGCGTCGCAACACCTTGCCCGAGCGCGTCTTCGGCAGCAGGGTGACGAAGAACACGCGGCTCGGCCGCCCGATGGCGCCAAGCTGCTTGTCCACCGTCTGCATGATCTCCCCTTCGAGTTGCATGCGGCCTTCGCTCGAGGCAATGCGCGCCGGGTCCTTCACCACCGCGAATGCCATCGGCAACTGGCCCTTCAACTGGTCCGCCACGCCCACCACGGCGCATTCGGCGATGGCGGGATGCATGTTCACCGCTTCCTCGATTTCGCGCGTGCCCAGACGGTGGCCGGCGACGTTGATCACGTCATCCGTCCTGCCCAGGATGAAGTAATAGCCGTCCTGGTCGCGGATGCCCCAGTCGAAGGTGGTGTAGACGAGCTTTTTCGTGAAGGTCGAGAAATAGGTCTTCACGAAGCGCTCGTCGTCGCCCCAGATGGTGCTCATGCAGCCCGGCGGCAGTGGCGGCTCGATCACCACCACGGCCTTCTCGTCCGCCCCCGCCTCGCTCGCGTCCGACTCGCGCAGCAGCTTCAGGTCGTAGCCGTAGGCGGGAAACGAAGGGCTGCCGAACTTGATCGGCGTTTGCTCGATCCCCGGCACTGAGGTCAGCACCGGCCAGCCGGTCTCGGTCTGCCAGTAATGGTCGATCACCGGCTTGCCCAAGCCATTTGCGATCCAGGCATGCGTCGGTTCGTCCAGCGGCTCGCCGGCGAGGAACAGGTGCTTGAGCGAGGCGAGGTCGTACTTCTTCAGGAACGCCGGGTCGTGCTTCTTCAGCACGCGGATCGCGGTCGGCGCGGAGAACATCACCGCCACCTTGTGGTCCTGCACGATCTTCCACCACACGCCGGCGTCCGGCCGCACCGGCACGCCCTCGTAGAGGATGCTGGTCATGCCCGCGATGAGCGGCCCGTAGATGATGTAGGAGTGCCCCACCGCCCAGCCGATGTCGGAAGTCGTGAAAATCGTTTCGCCAGGTCCGCCACAATAAATGTGCTGCATCGAAGCGGCCATCGCCACCGCGTGCCCGCCCACGTCGCGCTGCACGCCCTTGGGTTTGCCCGTGGTGCCCGAGGTGTAGAGGATGTACGAGGGCTCGCTCGACTCGAGCCAGGCGCAGGGCACCTGGGCGCCCTTGTGTTTCGCCGCCAACTCGGACCAATCCACATCGCGCCCCGCGACGACCGGCATGTCGGGGTCGATGCCGCGCCGGTAGACCAGCACATGCTGCGGCGGCGACTTGGAGAGGCGAATCGACTCGTCCACCAACGGCTTGTACAGGATCGGCTTGCCCATGCGGCTGCCGCCGTCGGCGGTGACCATCAGCTTGGGCCGCGCGTCATCGATGCGCGCAGCGAGGCTCGCCGCGGCGAAGCCGCCGAACACCACCGAATGCACCGCGCCAATGCGCGCGCAGGCAAGGATCGCGAACACTGCTTCCGGCATGTTGGGCATGTAGATGATGACGCGGTCGCCCCGCCCGACGCCGAGCGAGCGCATCATCGCCGCGACGCACTGCACCTCGGCGTGCATTTGCCGGTAGGTGTAGCTCGCCTCGCGGTCCACCTCGGTGGAGATCCACACCAGGGCCTTCTGCTCGCCCAGCGCAGGAAGATGGCGGTCCAGCGCGTTGTGGCAAAGATTGGTCTCGCCGCCTACGAACCACTTCGCAAACGGGGGACGCGAGTAGTCCAGCACCTTGCCGAAGGGCTTGTGCCAGTGAATGCGCTTCGCCTCCTGCGCCCAGAACGCGTCGCGGTCCTGGATCGAGCGGCGATGAAATTCCTTGTACGTCGTCATGCGTTCAGGTCCACCACCACGCGGCGGGTCACCTTCGCGTTCATGAAATCGTCGAACACCTTGGGCAGGTCGGCGAACGGCACCGTGCGCGCCATTTCCTTCAGCAGCGGCGGACGCATGTCGGTGGCCAGGCGCTGCCACACCGCGCGTTCCTCCTCCGGCGTAGGGCAATCGGTTGAATTCACGCCCAGCAGGCTCACGCCGCGCAGGATGAAAGGCAGTACCGTGGTGTTGAGGTTGGGGCTGGCGGCGAGGCCGATCGAGGCGATCACGCCGTTGATCTTCATGCCGCTCGCCATCCAGGCCAGCACCTCGCCGCCGAGGTTGTCCACCGCACCCGCCCAGGTCGCCTTGTCCAGCGGCTTGATCTTCGCGAGGTCGAGGCTCTGGCGCAGCAGGATTTCCTTCGCCCCCAGCTTCTTCAACCAGTCGGACTCGCTCTCCTTGCCGGTGAGCGCAGTGACCGCGTATCCCAGCTTCGCCAGCGCGGCGAGCGCGATCGAACCCACGCCGCCGGTGGCTCCGTTCACCACCACCGGGCCGTTGGCAGGCTTCAGGCCGTTGTGCTCCATGCGCACGATGGCAAGGCCCGCCGTATAGCCCGCAGTGCCGAAGGCCATCGCGTCCCACAGCGTCATGCCCTTGGGCAGCTTCACCGCCCAGGCCGCCGGGATGCGCGCGTACTCGGCGTAGCCGCCGTGGTGCGCCACGCCGAGGTCCGTGCCCACGGCGAGCACCGCGTCGCCCTTGGTGAAGCGGCCGTCGGCGGAGGACACCACCGTGCCTGCGAGATCGATGCCGCCGATGCAGCTCGCGCGGCGCAGGATCCTCCCCTTGCCGGTGGCGGCCAGCGCGTCCTTGTAGTTCACGTCCGAATAGGCGACGCGCACCACCAGCTCGCCAGGGTCGAGCTCGTCGAGCGCGCACTCGACGAACTCGGCGCGGATCTTCCTATCGACTTCCGTCAGCTTGTAGGCCTTGAATTTCTCCACTGCTCCTCCTCCGTTCGCTGCTCAGGTACTGCGCCGACTGCATCTCGTGCAGCCGGCTCACGGTGCGCTGGAATTCCGCGCTTTGCTCGCCCTCGGTAAACAGCTCTTCCGGCTGCGCTTCGGCCCCGACGACAAGCTTCACCCGGTCATCGTAAAACACATCCACTAGCCAGGTGAAGCGCCGCGCGGCATCCGCGTGCTTCGCCGACATGCGGGGCACCCCCGACAGGATCACCGTGTGAAAGCGTTTCGCCAGGTCCACGTAGTCGGCGTAGGAGCGCGGCCCGCCGCACAGCGCCTGGAAATCGAACCACACCAGCCCGCCCGCGCGTTTGCGGTAGGGGATTTTCCTGCCCTCGATGTCGAGGGGCTGCTTTTCCTCTTCCACGTCCTTCAGTTGCGCGAAGATCCGCTGCATTTCGGTCTCGGCCGCGGCGCCGACGTGGTAGACCTTGAGCTGCTCCATCTTCAGGCGCCGGTAGTCGGTGCCGTTGTCCACTTCGACCACCTCCAGCCGCGCCTTCAGCAGCTCGATCGCCGGCAGGAAGCGCTCGCGCTGCAGGCCGTTCGGGTAGAGCTGGTCGGGGTGGTAGTTGCTGGTCATGACGAAGGCCACACCCCGTCGCATGACCTGCTCCAGGTAGCGCCCGAGGATCATCGCGTCGGCGATGTCGGCGACGTGGAATTCGTCG
>JANNTQ010000149.1:0-19227 GCA_031394435.1 Betaproteobacteria bacterium | reverse complement strand
GTCACGATGTAGCCGAACGTCATGACTGCCACCGCCAGCAGGGCGAGCAGCGCCATGCCGCGCTGCGCGCGGGGGCTAGCGGCCCTGCGCGCCACGGCGCTCGACCCTGAGTTCGCCGCTGCCGAGCACATCCTTCACCTCGCCGGTCGTACGGTCGAGCGTTTCCCCGATCCGCAGTTCGACGCGCCGGCCGCCTTCGCCTATCGTGACCGTGACGCGCGTGGGGTCGTCGCCGCGCCGCACGCGCAGGCCCTCCAACTGCAGTCCGTCGGGAATCGCCTCGCCGTCCACCCATACGGTGGACTTGCCGCTGGAGCGCTTCACAAATCCGTCGACTCGGGTGGTTGGCGACTCCACTGCGGCCGCCGGCTTGTCCGGCAAGCGCGCCGCGCGGCGCGCGTCGAGCGCAGCGCGCTGCTCGGGCGTGAAAAACAGGCGCCCCAGCTCCTGCGCCGCAGCGGGACCGGCGGGCATCAAGGCGAGCAGCAGCGCGAATAGCGGGAGGCGCCTCATGTCTTGGCCGCCCGGTCGATGATGGTGATGAGGTCGATCTCGCATTCAGCGCGCACGCGCGGGGCAAGACCGGCGACGGTGGGTGCGGCCCCGGTGCGCAACAGCGAACAGCGCTTGACCGAGTAGTAGGCGTTGCCTGAATCGCGCAGGTCGGCGAGGAAATTCAGCAGGTCGCCCTCGTGCAGCAGCGCGAGCTCCACTTTCATGGCGCTGGCGTAGAAGTCCACGGCGGCGGGCTTGCCCGACACCGAGGAGATCAGGCGCTGGCGCTCGACGCGGTAGCGCAGGTCGGGCAGCTCGCGCCGGGTGCGGATACGGGTCATGGCGTCGGCCCACTCCAGGCGCCGCTCGTCGCCGAGGATGCCGAGTTCGCGCAGGCGCAGGTAAACCTCCAGCTTCGCCTTGACCTCCTTTTCCTCCTCGGCAATGCGCATCAGCCGCTCGCGCGCCTGCGCGCGCTGCTCGCGCGCTGCGGCGAGCTCGCGCACGGAGGCACGCTGTTCATGCTGCGTCCAGGCGATGAGCGCGGCGCCGGCCCCCACCAGCACTAGGCAAGCCAGCAGCGGCAGCGCCAGCATCTTCAGTTCCTGAGCGGTGAAGTTCATGGCAGGTTGCGTGCCAGCACGATGGTGAAGCGCGGCGCTTCTCCGGTCTCCGCGGCGGTGCCGATGTCTCCCGACAGGGTGCCCTCGGAGGTTATGTCGAAGGGCAACTGGGTGCGTACCACGCGGACCGCCGGATCGGCGCGCAGCGCGCTGGCGAAGCGCTGCAACTCGGCGGTAATGGCGCGGTATTCGGACCTGCGCATGGCGCCGACGCGCCCGGACAGCTCCAGCACCTGGGCGAACTCTCCGGCGGCGGCGGCGGGCGCCGCCCCGGCCGGAGGCTTGGCCGCGCCGCGCTCGCTCGGCCGTTCGAGCCGCCACAGCAGCGAGTCGAGCTCGATCTGCGGAAAATCGTTCAGCACTTGCGACACGTACACCAGCACCTCTCGCGGCGCGGCGGTGCGGCTGGCGATGTTGCCGAACTCCGTGACCGCGGCGCGCAGATTGTCGGTGGTGGTCTGCGTCACAGGGAACGCGGAGGTGATGCGCTGGTACTCCTGCGTCGTGCTCTGGGTCTCCGCTTGCAGCTGCCGCGTCTCCCCGAGCATGCCGCTGAAGTCCCACCAGTTCGCGGCAGCCACCAGGGCGCAGGCGGCGAAGGCGAACGCGCCGGCTGCCACCAGGCCGCGCTGCATCTGCCAGAGGTAATAGCTGCGGCGGTCCTCGCGCCGCGCGAACTGCTCGCGCGGGGCACGCTTTGCCACCAGGTGCAGGTAGAACTGCTCGGCGCCGGCGGTGGCCGGCGCGCTCTTCAGACCTACCATACGGGCCGCCTCGGCGGCGTCGAGGGTCACGAAGGACAGTCGCGCGTCGGAAACCAGCGCGCGCTCGAACGCGGCGCGCTGGCCCGGCGGCGCGATGACCATGGCACGCACCGGCGGGCCGTCGCGCGGCAGGACGCGCAACGTGGCCAGGTATTGCGCCAGCCGCCCGGTCTCCGTGCGCACGAACTGGGCGAAGGCATCCGGCACCATGTCCACTGTGCGCTCCAGGCGCGCGAACCGCAGACGCCCTTCGTCGACGAAGCACTGGCGCAGGCCAGCGCTGTTGGCGCTGACCACGAACGCGCGCCCGCCCTTCACCCCGAGCCGCGCCGCCAGTGCCGGGGCGAGCAAGGGCACCGAGTACACGCCGGCGAGCTTGACGCCGGCCTCGGTGAGCGCGTCCAGCCACGGCGCAAGCTGCTGCGTGTTGGTGAAGGAGGTGAGCAGCAGGTGCTCGTTGCGCCGCTCGCCGCGCACCGTGCCGAGGGTCAGCGCCGCGGCGAGCCGCGTGTCGCGGTAGCGCTGGGCGAGACGCCGCTGCACCACCTGCTCCCGGTCGCTGCCGCGCAGGTAGGGGATCTGCTCCTCGTGGAAGTCTTCGCCGGCGAGGTCGGCCATGGCGTAGAACAGCGCGCCGCGCCGGCCGGCAAGGTACTCGCGGAAACCCGTGACACCGTTGTCGTCACCGGGGAACCTGGTCTGCAACTCGAGCTTGCCGCCCGACCACGCATACACGTAGTGGCCGGCGGCGGTGAAGTACAGGAGGTGCTTCATGGCTTCAGAATTTCATCTTGCTGATGGTGTCATACACCGGGCCGAGCACCGACAGCATCACCCAGCCGAGGATTGCGCCGAGCACCACCGTCAGCGCCGGCTCGATCATCGCCTGCACCCGGCCGATCGATTCCTTCACCTCGCGGTTGTAGAAATAGCTCACGTTGCGCAGCGCGACGTCCAGCGCACCCGTATTCTCGCCGATTCTGAGCATGCGGATGACCAGCGGCGGGAACAGCCCCACGTCCTGGAACGCCATCGTCAGGTTCTTGCCCTCGGCAATCTGCTGGCCGACATTGCGCAAGGCGTTCTCCATCTGGCGGTTGCCGACGATCTCCTCGGCGCTGCGCACCGCATCGAGCACGGTGATGCCCGAGGAGTACATCATGGCAAAGCTCGAAGCGAAGCGCGACAGGATGATCTTCTTCAGGATCGGACCGATCAGGGGCATGGTGATCTTGTAGCGGTCGAGCGCGAAGGCCACCGCCGGGTTGGCGCGCGCGGCGAATTTCACCCCGTACCAGACGACGAACGGCGCCGCGATTGCCGCCCACCAGTAGTCGACGAAAAAGTTCGACACCACGATCAGGATACGCGTCTGCAGCGGGATTTCCTGGCCCATGTTGCGGATGAAGCCGGTCATCTGCGGCACCAGGTAAATCATCAGGAACATTGTCACCAGCAATACGATGCCGCCGACGAACGCCGGGTACATGATCAGCTTCTTGGTCTGCGCGGCGAGCTCGTCGTCCCATTTCAGCGACTCAGTAAGGCCCTTGAGCACCTCGGGCAGCCGCCCGGTCTGTTCGCCCGAGCGCACCAGGCTGACAAATACCTTGCTGAAAACTTCCGGGTACTCGGCCAGCGACTGCGACAAGTTCTTGCCGCCTTCGATCGACTCGATCAGGCCCGAGATCACTTCGCGGAAGCGCTGGCCCTCGACGCTGTCGCGCAGGTCCTCCAGGCCCTCGACCACCGGCACGCCCGCCCCGACCAGCTGCTCGAGATGAAAGCAGAAATTGATCAGGTCCTGGCGCTTGATGCTCGCCCCGCCGATCAGGCGCGCGGTCTGGCTGGTGGGCGCGCCGTACACCAGGTCGAGGCCCATGCGCGACAGGCGCTGCTCGAGGTCGAACGGGTTTCCCGCCTCGGTGCGCCCGACGACGTTCTTGCCCTGCGCGTCTATTGCCTTGTATGTATAGAGTGGCATGCAGGCACGGTAGCGTGGGCCCGTGGCCCACCCTACGCCATTCGATCCGTGAGGTCGACCACGCGCACCAGCTCGTCGAGGCTGGTGAGGCCGGCGCGCACCATGCGCACGCCGTCGTCGGCCAGCGTCTTGAAGCCCTTGCTGCGCGCAGCGGTGAGGATTTCGCGCGCGGTGGCGCGCCGCGCGATCAACTCGTCCAGCCCGCCGTCGATCTTCAGGATCTCCAGCATCGACTGCCGGCCGCGGTACCCCTGGTAATCGCACTGCTCGCAGCCCACCGCGCGGAACAGCGCCGCGGGCTCGCTCGGCGAGAGGTTCACCAGGCGCCGCTCCTTCACGTCCGGATCGTAGGACTGGCGGCAGGTGCGGCACAGCTTGCGCGCCAGGCGCTGCGCCACGATGCCGATTATGTTGCCCGACATGACGTCCGGCACGATGCCGATGTCGAGCAGGCGCGGGATCGCCCCCACCGCGGAATTGGTGTGCAGCGTCGAGTACACCTGGTGGCCGGTCATCGCCGCGCGGAACGCCATTTCCGCGGTGTCGCGGTCGCGGATCTCGCCCACCAGAATCACGTCCGGGTCCTGGCGCATCATGGCGCGCACGCCGTTGGCAAAATCGAGCTTGGCCGCCTCCGATACCGAGGTCTGGCGGATCAGGGTCATGGGGTACTCGACCGGGTCCTCCAGCGTCATGATGTTGATGCCGTCGGAATTGATGTGGTTGAGGATCGAGTAGAGCGTCGTCGTCTTGCCGCTGCCGGTGGGTCCGGTCACCAGAATGATGCCTTCGGGCCGGGCGAGCATGCGCTTGAGCAGCTCGAGCGTCGCTTCCTCCAGTCCCAGCTTGTCGAGCGGCACGATGCCTTTTTGCCGGTCGAGGATGCGCAGCACGATGTTCTCGCCGTGCGTGGTGGGCAGGCTGGCGACGCGGAAGTCCACTACCCGCCCCGACATGGTGGCCGAGATGCGGCCATCCTGCGGCGCGCGCGTTTCGGCGATGTTCATCTTGGCCATCACCTTCAGCCGCACCGCCATCGCCGGCCAGTAGGTCTTGTGCAGCGAACGGATCTGGCGCAGCACGCCGTCGATGCGGTACCTGATGCGCAGGAAATTCTGCTCCGGCTCGAAGTGGATGTCCGACGCTCCCCGCTCCACCGCGTCGGCGAGCAGCGCCGAGATGAGGCGCACCACGGGCTGCGAATACTCGTCGCCTTCCGAGATGGTGGCGTAGTCGACCTCGCCGGTCTCGATCTCGCGCAGGATGCCGTCGATCGAGAACTCGTAGCCGTAGTACTGCTCGATCGCGCGCTCGATCTCGGAGTCGCCGGCCAGCCGCAGCTCGATGTCGAAGTCGCCCTTCAGGTGCGCGCGCAGCTGGTCCACGGCGACGATGTTGTTGGTGTCGGCGAGCGCGACGATGAACCTCTTCGACTGGCGATCGAGCGCCACCGGGAAAATGCGGTAGCGGCGCGCCATGTCGCGCGGCAGCAGCTTGAGCGCCGCCGGGTCGACGATGATGTGCGCCAGGTCCACCGACTGCATGCCGAGCTTTTCCGACAGCGCGTCGCGCAGCGTCGCCTCGGACACGAAGCCGAGCTGCACCAGCAGGCGGCCCACCGGCGCCTTGGACTTGGTCTGCTCGAGCAGCGCGATGCGCAACTGGTCCTCGGTCAGGATGCCCTGGTCGATGAGGATCTGGCCGATATGGCGCTTGGCCTGGGGATTGGTGGGCGAATTCATCGAGCCTGCATGATACCGAAGCCCCGGAACACCCGAGGGATAGGAACTGTCAGCGCGCCAGCTGCTGCGCCCGCTGCCGCACTGCGGCAGCGTCGAAGCTGGCGATGCGTTGTTGCGCCAGGGATAGCGCGCGGCGGTAGTACTCGAGGGCCTGGCCCGGCTGGCGCAAATGCTCCAGGCTCACCGCGAGGTTGTACGCGTAGTCCGGGTTGTCGGGGTCCAACGCCATGGCCCTGAAATAGGATTGCTGAGCGTCGGCCCAGCGCTGCTGCTGCACGTAGTGGTTTCCCAGAGCAAAGTGCAGTACCCCGGCCTCGGGATCGGCGGCCAGCAGGGTCTTCAGCCGGCTTTCGACGGCCACCGGATCGATTGCCTGGCCGCGCAGCGCGAGCATCCCCGCGTGCGCGTGCGGATCGCGCGGATCCGCCTGCAGCAGCCGCGCGTAAATGTCGCTGGCGATCTCGTAGCGCTGCGCGCGCATCTCGACCGCGGCCAGCCCGAGCAGGGCATCGCGGTTGGCGGGCTCCTCGCGCAGCGCCTGCTGATAGTCGTTGCGCGCGCCTTCGAGGTTTCCTGCCTGGTAGGCGGCATAGCCTGATGCGACGCGCGGAAGCACCTGCGGCGCGGGCCGGCTCGATGCGAGCATGGTCCCCTCGGGCGCGCGCTCGGCCGTCGTCGCGGGGCGCGTGATCGGGGAAATGCGCGGCGCCGGGGCCTCGCGCGGAATCGCCGGCGTCGCGGAGCGCGGCGCAGCGGCTGGCGGCTTGGCGGCCGCAACGGGCGCACGCGCCGCGGCAGTGCCGCCCGGCAGGCCCGGAATCACCGCCTGCGCCGGCACGGCGGCTGCGCGGGCCGCGACCGGCGCGGCGGCAACCTGAGTCTGGGCCGCAGGCGGCGGACTGGTATTCACCAATGGCGCCGGCGGGCGCAACTGGATCCAGAAATAGATCACCGTGCCGACGGCGAACACGCCGAGCGTGCCGACCATGATGAAGAACGGCAGGCGCGGGTTGGGTTCGCGCACCTTTGCCTCGAATACCTTGCGCGCGGCGGCGCGGTCCGCGGCCTGCGCGTCGGCGGCAGTGCGGCGCGGCGCCTGGCGCGGTTCGGGCGCCAAGTCGTCGATGGCGGGCTTGGCGGCCAGGTCCTCGGACAGGATTTCAAGCGGCGCCGTAATGTCGGGCAGTTCTGGACGTGTCAGGATGGGCTTGGCGGGCGCTTCAGCCGGCGCTTGGGCCGGCGCGTCATCTGCGAGGCGCAACTCGGCGCCGGCTTGGGTGCGGCGCCGGGCGTCTTCCTTGGCTTGCTCGGCCTTCTTGAGCGCCTCGAGCAGCAGGCTCATGTTATTTCGAGGCCGGCGACTCGCCCGGCTCGCCGCGTCCCGGATTGGGCTTGCGCATGAAGTCGCTGCCCGGCAGCAGCTCGCGGAAACCGCGGTAATCGCCCTCGACGCTGGCGTCGCGGATGACGGTGGCGCGCAGGAAGATCACCAGTTCGGTCTTTCGATTAATCCTTCTTTGCTGCGCGAACAAGCGACCAATGATTGGAATTCCAGCGATACCGGGGATCGTGTCTTCGGTGTTATCCAACGAGTCTTGCATCAAGCCACCAAGAACGGCGGTCTGCCCGCTCTGAATTCTGAGAACCGAGTCAAGCTCACGAGTCTCGAATACAGGAATGCGATTCGCCACCGTCGTAAGCCCCGGGTTGGGGTCATTGATAAAGTCCACTTGTCGTCGGATTGTTGGTCGCACGTTCAGCACAACTGCGTCTGCTTCGTTGACCTGTGGCAGGACGCTCATCATGAAGCCTTCGGCGGCAATGTTCGGGGTGGTCGTGAACGAAGGCGTAACGGTAGGGGATCCACTGCCGGTCACGGACACGGTCGAAGGCGTGATGGTGAAGTAGACGATGTCGCGCGTCACGCGCAGCAGCGCGGTCTGGTTGTTGAGCACGCTTACTTTCGGGCTTGAAAGCACGCGCACGTCACCGAAAGACTCGAGCAGCCGAATGGCGGCATTGAGATTCAGGCTGTTTACGGCACCCCCAAGTACGAACGCAGTCGTGCTGATTGCTGCGGGAGTGCCGGTAGATATCTGATTGAACTCAATGCCCGAACTGCCTGTTCCGAATGCGGCTCGTCCGGTTCCCGTTGCTCCAGTGCGCAAACGCTGCCAATCGATGCCGCGTTGATACTCATTGTTCAACTGCACCTCGGCGACTGTGACCTCGATCAGCACCTGGCGGCGCACACTGTTCAGCACGGAGTCGAGGAACTCCCGGATCTTTTCGTGCTGGCGGGAGGTTGCGCGGATGAACAACACACCACTCTCCCGGTTGCCGATGACCGCAGCTGCTTCCAGGTACGTCGCGCTGGTTTGCACCGCCGCTGCGGGCTGGGCCGCCCCACTTGGTGCCGCGGCCGGCGGCGCAGGCGCCGGCACCGTTCCCGCAGGAAGCACCTTGTCGGTCTCCCGCAGGATGTCCTTGACGTTTTGCACCAGCGTATCCCACAGCTGGTTGTTGGAAGCGACGTCGATGGTGGCGGTCGAGCCCGTGGCGCCACCGCCGGCGGCGCCGCCGGCCGCGCCGAACTGCGTCGAGGACTGCGACTGCATCTTGACGTTGCGGGTAGCGCTGACGAAATCCACCTTGTAGGTGCGCAGGAACGGCGAGTCGCGCATCACCAGCAGGTTGGGCCCGTCCAGCTCGTAACGCATGTCCACCTGCCTGGCGATGCGCGCAAGCAGTTGGGGAAGGGTCTGATCGATTGCGTTCAGCGTCACCGACCCGGCGATCCCGGGATGGATATCGACATTCATCCGCGCGTCGCGCGCCAGTGCGAACAGGAGGTCCTGCACGCGCACGTTGCTGACCACCACGCTATAGGTCTCGGGGCGTGTGGTGGCCTGCGGCTTGGGCAATACCGGGGCGATCTGCACCGGCGCCGGAATCTGGCCAGCCGGCGCCATCGCCGTCTCCGTGCCAAGGTGCGTGGGAGAGGGCTTGACCGGAGCCTGGCCGCAACCGGCGAGCGCCGTCGCCAGCACAGACATCGACACCGTGGTCTTCCAGGTCATCACTCCCCAGATTCTCCCTCAGTGCCTAGCATAGCATGAGCAAGCCTGAAGAACAGTCGCTAAGCACCTGTTGCGGGAGAGTTTTCAGGATTTTGCAATGGTGCGGTGCGAGCGCTGCCGGACTCACAACGCCCGCCGCAGTTCGGCGAAGCTGCGCAGCTCGGTGCGGAACGCCTGCAGGTACTTCGGCGGCAGACGCTCAGTCGCCTGCCGCGCGGCATCGCGGTCCGGGTAAGTGCCGTACAGCGCCCAGATGCGGTAGCGGCCAGCACCCTCCAGCGGCACGAGGTAGACGTCTTCCAGCGGCACAAGGTCACGCGCCCGCATCAGGAAGCGCTCGACTCGCGCCGGATCGCTGTTGTCGGACAGGTAGAGCTCGATGCTGTAGCGCTGGTCGGGCTCGGCGTCGAGACGCCCGCGCGTCGCCTCGAGCCGCGCATGCAGCAGGGGGTTGCGCCCGGCGGAATAGCCGGCAAGGCGCTGCAGTTGCTCGCGCTGCAGAAGGGGGGGTGGCGCAACTGGAGCGACCGGCGCCACCGCGACGGGTGGCGCAGGCGGCGGCGCGACTGGAGCGGCGACTGCGGCGGGTGCAGGGTCTTGTGTGGGTGCCAGCAGCCAGGCGAGGGCAAGCCCAAGCGCCAGCCCGCCGGCGGCGAAGGCGGCGAAGGCGGCGACCGGCCGCCGCGCGCGCCAGCGCGGCGCGAACTCCGAATCGGCGATCGCGGCGCGCGCCTGCTTGGCGGTCACCGCGTGCGCGCCCTCGCTGAAGGCGGCGAGCAGCGCCTTGTCGGCAAGGATGTTGATGCGACGTGAGAGGCCACTGGAGGCGCGCGCGATCAGCGCCACCGCGTCCGGCGCGATGATGTCGGGCCCGCGGTAGCCGGCGGCGCGCATGCGGAACGACAGGTAGTGCGCCGCCTCGGCCTGCGACAGCGGCCGCATGCGGAAGCTGTGCGTGATGCGGTCCTTCAACTGGCGCATGCTGGGCAATGCGAGCATCCCGTCGAGCTCGGGTTGTCCGAACAGCACGATCTGCAGCAGCTTGTGGCGGCTGGTCTCGATGTTGGACAGCAGGCGCACCTGCTCGAGCGTGTCCTCGGGCATGGCGTGCGCTTCGTCGATCAGGATCACCGTGCGCCGCCCCTCGGCGTAGGAGGCAATCAGCCGGTCCTGCAAGGCGCGCAGCGCGATGGTTGCGCGCTCGCGCGTGAACTCGATCTTCAGCTCCTCGGCCACCGCGTACAGGATCTCGTCGCGGGTGAACGACGGATCGGCGAGGTAGATGGTCTCCACGTGCTTGGGCAGGCGTTCGATCAGGACGCGGCACAGCAAGGTCTTGCCGCTGCCCACCTCGCCGACCACCTTGACGATGCCTTCCTCGTGCTGGATGGCGTAGAGCAGCGCGTCCAGCGTGGCGCCGCGGTCGGCGCCATCGAAGAAGAAATCGGTGTGCGGCGTGATGCGAAACGGTGGTTCCCTCAGGCCAAAGTGCTCCAGGTACAGGGCCAAGCTCAGGGCTCCTTGTCTTCGGGCGTGCCGATTCTGCTGTAGAGCGTGGTGCGGTTCACCCCCAGCAACCGCGCCGCCTGGCTCATGTTGCCGCGCGCCATGCGCAGCGCGGCGTCGATGTAGGCACGTTCCCAGGCTTTCAGCGTGTCGTCCAGGCTGAAGCCGCCGCGCTGCAGCTCGCGCTGCGCTTCGGCGGCCACGTCGCGCTCCGGCACTGCCGCGTCAAGTGCCTGCGTTGCCAGGTCGAACTCGGGCTCCAGTTCGGTGACCGACACGCGCTGCCCGCCGTACTTGGTAGTGAGGCGGATGACGATGTTGCGCAGTTCGCGCACGTTGCCCGGGAACGAGTACGCCAGCCAGGCGAGCTCGGCGGGCTCGTCCAGGCTGAACGGAGCCACGCCGGCCTGCGCCGCATAGAACGCGCGGAAATGCTCCAACAGCAACAGCCGGTCGCGGCCCATGTCGCGCAGCGCCGGCACCGCGAGCGTCAGCACCGAGAGCCGGTGATAGAGATCGGCGCGGAAGCGCCCCTCGCGCACTTCCTGGCGCAGGTCGCGGTTGGTGGCGGCGAGCACGCGCGCGCGCGCCACGCGCAGCTGCGTTTCCCCGACGCGCTGGTACTCGCCGTTCTCCAGCACGCGCAGCAGCTTTGCCTGCAACTCGAGCGGCAGTTCGCCGATCTCGTCCAGGAACAGCGTGCCGTCCTGCGCGTCCTCGAAGTAGCCGGCCTTGCTGGCGGTCGCACCGGTGAACGCGCCTTTGACGTAGCCGAACAGGGTCGGCTCGACGAGCGTTGGCGCGATCGCTGCGCAGTTGAGCGCCAGGTAGGGCTTGGCCGAGCGCACCGACATGCGATGCAGGCTCAGCGCAACTCGCTCCTTGCCGCTGCCCGATTCGCCCTCGATCAGCACCGGAAACGGCGCATCGGCCGATTGCGCGAGCTGGCTGCGCAAGCGCTCGAGCGCGGGGCTGGCACCGATCAGCCCGTCGGCAGCGCCGGCCGCCGGCTCGGCGCCGCGCAATGCCAGCGCGCGCGTCAGCGCCGCCCTTAGCGCAGCGGGGTCGCAAGGCTTGGCGATGAACTCCGCGGCCCCGAGCGAGAGCGCGTGGCGCGCGTTGGCCGCGTCGCTCTGCCCTGACAGCACGAAGATGCGCATGGCGGCCGAATGGGCGAGCAGGTCGGCGATCAGCTGAAAGCCCTCGTCGGGCGTGTGCGGCCGCGGCGGCAGGCCGAGGTCCACCAGCGCCAGTTGCGGTGCTTGCGGCAGCTGGCGCAGGAGCTCGATCGCGTGGGCGCGTGACTCGCAGGCGTAGACCTCGAAATCGGCGCCCAGCGCGTAGGACAGCGTGTCGGCGATCAGCGGATCGTCGTCGACGATCAGCAGCGCCGGCTTGCCGGCGCGCGCTTCCTGGAGGTTAGTCGCCATGGCTGCAGCGGATGAAGGCGCGCTCGAGGTTCGTTTCGCCATAGCGCGCGCAGAGTTCCGCTGTGGTGCCGCGAAAGCGCAGGCGCCCGCGCTCAAGCACGGCGATCGAGGAGCACAACTCCTCGACATCAGAAAGCACGTGAGAGGTGAAGAACAAGGTGTGGCCCTCGCGCGTGAGGCGTGCGAGCACCCCTTTCACGGCAACCCGGCTGGACGGATCCAGGCCGCTCATCGGCTCGTCCAGCAGGTACAGATCGCGCTGCAGCAGGAATCCCCCGGCGAGGCCCAGCTTCTGCGTCATTCCCTTGGACAGCTCGCGCACCGGCCGCTCGAGCGCCTCGGCGTCCAGCTCGAGCTCGGCAAGCAGCGCGCGCGCCGCCGCCTCGCGGTAGGCGCTGCCGCCCAGGGCGGCGTTGAGTTGCAGAAACTCGCGCCCGCGCAGGTAGTGCGGCGGCAGGAAACGTTCGGGCACGTAAGACAGGCGCGCGCGTGCGCGCGCCGCGCCGCTTGCCACGCCGAAGATCTCCACGCTGCCAGCGTCTGACGCGCAGAAATCGAGCACGCACTTGATCAGCGTGGTCTTGCCGGCGCCGTTGGCGCCGACCAGGCCGAACGCGTCGCCCGGGGCCACCTCGAGGTCGACGCCGGCCAGCGCCTCGCGCCTGCCGAAGCGTTTGACCAAACCCGCAACGCGCACCGCAGCGCCGGAGACCGCTCTGTCCACACCCTTACTATATTGGAAACGGGGACCGGTCTGCGCGTCGAGTAAAATCAAGCTCTTTGCCGCCGTTCGCGCCCCCTTGGCAGATCCCGCCGTCGCCGAAATCGAGGACACACGTTCGCCTACGACAGGCGGCCGGTGCTGCACGCCATCCGGCTGCGCATCCCGCGCGGCAAGGTAGTCGCCATCATGGGCCAATCGGGCTGCGGCAAGACCACGCTGCTCAGGATCATCGCCGCCGCCCTGCTGCCCAGCAGCGGCAGCGCGCGCGTACTCGGGCAGCTGACCGGCGAGCTTGACCGCGACGGGCTTTACGCGCTGCGCCGGCGCATGGGCATGCTGTTCCAGTTCGGCGCCCTGTTCACCGACATGTCCGTGTACGACAACGTGGCGTTCCAGATGCGCGAACACACCGCCCTGCCGGAAGACACGATCCGCGACCTGGTGCTGATGAAGCTCGAGGCGGTCGGGCTGCGCGGCGCCGCGGCGCTGATGCCGGGCGAGCTCTCCGGCGGCATGGCGCGGCGCGTGGCGCTGGCGCGCGCTATCGCGCTTGACCCGCAGCTGATCCTGTATGACGAGCCCTTTACCGGACTGGACCCGATCGCGATGGGAGTGATCGCGCGCCTGGTACGCCAGTTGAACGATTCCCTCGGCGCCACCTCGATCATCGTCACGCACGACGTTGCCGAGACCCTGCCGCTGGTGGACTACGTGTATTTCATGGCCGACGGCCGCGTCATCGCGCAGGGCACGCCCGCCGACGTGCACCGCTCGGGGGTGGCCTTCGTCGAGCAGTTCGTGCGCGGCGAGATCGACGGGCCGGTGCCGTTCCACTATCCGGCGGCAGGCTACGCAGCCGACCTCGGCCTGGCGCAGGCGGCCTGAGCCATGCGCGCCGCACTCACCCACCTCGGCGCTGCGTTCAGCGCGGGCATGTGGCGCCTGGGTTACGCCACCCGGTTCTTCGGCTATCTGCTGTGGCACTCCGGCACCGCGTTCCGGCGCTTTCACCTCACGCTGCGCGAGATCTACTTTGCCGGCGTGCTGTCGCTGATCATCATCCTGGTGTCTGGCCTGTTCGTCGGCATGGTGCTCGCGCTGCAGGGTTACGAGACGCTGCAGCGCTACGGCGCCTCCGAGGCGCTCGGCATCCTGGTCGCATTGTCGCTGGTGCGAGAACTCGGGCCGGTAGTGGCGGGGCTGCTGTTCGCCAGCCGCGCCGGCAGCGCGATCACCGCCGAGATCGGCCTGATGAAGGCCACCGAGCAGCTCTCGGCGATGGAGATGATGGCGGTGGACCCGATCGCGCGCGTGGTGGCGCCGCGATTCTGGGGCGGCGTACTCTCGATGCCGCTGCTCGCGGCGCTGTTCTCGGCCATGGGCATCTTCGGTGGCTACCTCGTCGGCGTGGTGCTGATCGGCGTGGACGAGGGCGCATTCTGGTCGCAGATGCAGGCGGCGGTAGACGTGCGCAACGACATCCTGAACGGCGTCATCAAGAGCGTGGTATTCGGCGTCGCCGTCACGCTGATCGCGGTGTTCGAGGGCTATGATGCGCCACCCACCGCCGAGGGCGTGTCGGGCGCGACCACGCGCACCGTGGTGACTTCGTCGCTCGCCATCCTGGCGCTCGACTTCGTGCTCACCGCGCTCATGTTCACCGGAGGTAACGCCAAATGAACCGCTCCACCATCGACCTGTGGGTCGGCATCTTCGTCGCCGCCGGGCTGGGCGCGCTGCTGTTCCTCGCGCTGAAGGTCGGCAACCTGGCGTCTTTCTCCACCGCGCAGACCTACCAGGTGCAGGCCAAGTTCGCCAACATCGGCGGCCTGAAAGTGCGCGCGCCGGTGAAGAGCGCGGGCGTGGTGGTCGGGCGCGTGGCCGAGATCCGGTTCGACAACGAGAGCTATGAGGCGGTGGCCACGCTGAGGCTGGATGCCGGCTACAAATTCCCGCGCGACACCTCGGCCAAGATCCTCACCTCGGGCCTGCTCGGCGAGCAGTACATCGGCCTTGAGGCGGGCGGCAATCCGGTGATGCTGAAGGACGGAGACCGGCTGCGCCTCACGCAGTCGGCGGTGGTGCTGGAGAATCTGATCAGCCAGTTCCTGTTCAACAAGGCCGCCGAGGGCGGCGACGCGAAGAGCGGCAAGTGAAGCTGCGAACCGCTGCGTTGTGGCTCGCCTGGCTCGCGGCTTCCGGCTGCGCCACCGCCGCCGGCGACCCGCGCGACCCGCTGGAGGGCTACAACCGGGCCATGTACGCGGTCAACGAGGCGGTAGACGAAGCGTTGTTCAAACCGCTGGCACGCGCCTACAAGGCGGTGGCGCCCGTGCCGCTGCGCGGCATGGTGCGCAATTTCTTCGCCAACCTCGAGGACCCGTTCATCGGCGCGAACAACATGCTGCAGGGCAAGTTCCTCGACGGCTGGACCGACTGGGCGCGTTTCGCCTTCAATACCGTATTCGGCGTGCTCGGCATCAACGATGTGGCGAGCGAGATGGGACTGGAGAAGCATAACGAGGACTTCGGCCAGACCTTCGGCCGCTGGGGCGCGGGCGACGGCCCGTACCTGGTGCTGCCGCTATTCGGCCCGAGCACGCTGCGCGACGCCGGCGGGCTGGTGCTCGACCTGGCGGCCGACCCGGTGTCGCGGCACCGGCCGGTGGACGAGCGCAATGCCGCCACCGCGGCGCGCATCGTCAGCCGACGCGCGGACCTGCTCGACGCGAGCCGCCTGCTCGAGGAGGCCTCGCTCGACCGCTACGTGTTCCTGCGCGACGCTCACCTGCAGCGCCGCCGCAGCCTGGTTTACGACGGCAGCCCGCCGCGCGAGCGGCGGCCGGCAGAGTGACAAGGGGCATGACATGAGGAACTGGTTTGCGTGCGCCGCGCTCGCGTTCGCTGCGGCGGCGGGAGCGCAGGACACGCCGCCCGACGAGCTGGTGAAGCGCGTGATGCTCGAGATCCAGGCCAGCGTCGCGCAGGACAAGGACCTGCAGGCGGGTGACCGCGACAAGACCATCGCCCTGATCGAGCAGAAGGCGCTGCCGCACTTCAACTTCGGCAGCATGACCGCGCTCGCCGTGGGACCGGCCTGGCAGAAGGCGACGCCCGAACAGAAGAAGCGCCTGGTAGAGGGATTCCGCGGCCTGCTTACGCGCACTTATGCAAGCTCGGTCAACACGTTCCGCGAGCAGAAGCTCGTTTTCCGGCCGCTGCGCATGAAGCCGGCCGATACCGACGTCACGGTCCTGGTGCGCGTGATGCAGTCGGGGGCGCAGCCGGTGGACATCGAGTACGACATGGAAAAGACGGTGCGCGGCTGGAAGTGCTACGACGTGCGCGTGGCCGGCATCAGCCTGGTGGTCAACTACCGCACCGAGTTCGCCAACCTGGTGCGCGAGGGCGGCGTCGACGGGCTTATCAAGGCGCTCGAGACCAAGAACAAGGCCGCCGGCAGTCCGGTGGCCGCGACGGGGAAAAAATGATCCGCCGCGACGGCGAGCGCCTCTACCTCAGCGGACCGGTCACGCTTGCCAACGTCGCCGTCCTGCTGCAACAGGCGCACGCTGCGCTCGCCGACGGCGTGCGCGCAGTGGACCTCGGCGAAGTCACCGAGCTCGACTCGTCGCTGCTGGCGCTGCTCCTGTCCTGCGTGCGCGAGGCGCAGGGCGGCGGCCGCGCGCTGTCATTCTCCCGCCTGCCGCAAGACCTGGTCACGCTGGCGCAGCTCTACGGCGTGGCGCAGCTCCTGCCGCAAGACGCGCAACACTGATCCCCGCAATCGACGTCCGCCAGGTCGAGAAACGCTACGGCGCGCTGCAGGCGCTTGCCGGGATTTCGCTCGAGGTGCGCCAGGGCGAGTTTTTCGGGCTGCTCGGCCCCAATGGCGCCGGCAAGACCACGCTGATCAGCATCATCGCGGGGCTGTCGCGTGCGAATGCCGGAGGCGTGTCGGTGATGGGCGCGGACGTGCTCGCCGACTACCGTCGCGCCCGGCGCATGCTCGGCGTGGTGCCGCAGGAGCTGGTATTCGATCCGTTCTTCACGGTGCGCGAGACGCTGCGCATCCAGTCGGGCTACTTCGGACTGCGCGGCAACGACGCCTGGATCGACGAGGTGATGCACCACCTCGATCTCACCGGCAAGGCCGACGCCAACATGCGTTCGCTCTCCGGCGGCATGAAGCGGCGCGTGCTGGTGGCGCAGGCGCTGGTGCACAAGCCGCCGGTGATCGTGCTGGATGAGCCCACCGCGGGCGTGGATGTCGAGCTGCGCCAGGGACTTTGGCAGTTCGTGACGCGACTCAACCGCGACGGTCACACCGTCGTGCTGACCACGCACTATCTGGAGGAAGCCGAGGAGCACTGCCAGCGCATCGCCATGCTCAAAGCCGGGCGCATCGTGGCGCTCGACTCCACCAGCAACCTGCTGGCGAGCTTTGCCGGCCCGCACCCGGCCGACCTGGAGGACGTTTTCCTGCGCATCATGCAGCGCCACTGACTGTGACCGGTTTCCACACGCTGCTGTACAAGGAGCTGCTGCGCTTCTGGAAGGTCGCTTTCCAGACGGTGGCCGGGCCGGTGTTGAGCGCGCTGCTCTACCTGGTGATCTTCGCGCAGGCCCTGGGCGAGCACGTGCGCGTGTTCGAGGGCGTGCCCTATACCGCGTTCCTGGTGCCCGGGCTGGTGATGATGAGCATCCTGCAGAACGCCTTTGCCAACAGCGCTTCCAGCCTGATCCAGTCCAAGATCACCGGCAACCTGGTGTTCGTGCTGGTGACGCCGATCTCGCACCTCGAGTTCTTCGGCGCCTACGTGTTGGCGTCCGTCGCGCGTGGCTTGGTGGTGGGCGCGGGCGTGCTGGCGGTCACGCTGTGGTTCGTCGAACTGCGACTCGAGTCGCCGCTGTGGGCGCTCGCTTTCGCGCTGTTGGGCAGCGCGCTGCTCGGGGTGTTGGGATTGCTCGCCGGCATCTGGGCGGACAAATTCGACCAGATCGCAGCGTTTCAGAACTTCCTCGTGCTGCCGCTGACCATGCTCTCGGGCGTGTTCTACTCGATCCACACGCTGCCGCCGCTGTGGCAGCAGATTTCGCACCTGAATCCCTTCTTCTACATGATCGACGGCTTCCGCTACGGTTTCTTCGGCGCCTCCGACGTGGCGCCCGCGGCCAGCCTGGCCGTGGTCGCGCTTAGCTTCGCGCTCCTGTCTGCGGTCACGCTGTGGCTGCTGACGAGCGGATACAAACTCAGGACCTGACCATGGTGACCCCCGAAAGCATCGAGCAGGGCATACGCGCGGGCCTGGCCTGCGAACAGGTCGAAGTCGCCGGCGACGGCCAGCATTTCGAGGCGCTGGTGGTGTCCAACGCCTTCGCCGGCAAGAGCCGCGTCCAGCGCCACCAACTGGTGTACGCCGCGCTGGGCGACCGCATGCGCGAAGAGGTCCACGCCCTGTCGATGAGGACGCTGACCCCCGACGAGTTCGCTGCGCAGGGGGGTGCGGGGGGATCCCCTGCTCCGAATGGATAAGCTTCTGATCACCGGCGGGCGGCCGCTGTCGGGGGAGGTAAGGATCTCGGGCGCGAAGAATGCCGCGCTGCCGATCATGTGCGCGGCGCTGCTGACCGACCAGCCGCTCGCGCTGGAAAACGTGCCGCGGCTGATGGACGTGCGCACCATGGCGAAGCTGCTCGACTTGATGGGCGTGGAAGTCGGGCCGCAAGCCGACGGCCGCCTGCAGTTGCAGGCAGCGCAGATCAAGGACCCGGTTGCCGGCTACGAACTGGTGAAGACCATGCGCGCCTCGGTGCTGGTGCTTGGGCCGCTGCTCGCCCGCTGCGGCCGCGCCAAGGTGTCGCTGCCCGGCGGCTGTGCCATCGGCGCACGCCCGGTGGACCAGCACGTGAAGGGGCTGCAGTCGATGGGCGCGGTGATCACCGTGGAGCATGGCTACATGAACGCCAGCGCCAAGAGGCTGAAAGGCGCGCGCATTGTCATGGACGTGGTGACCGTGACCGGCACCGAGAACCTGATGCTGGCGGCCTGCCTCGCCGAGGGAACGACCGTGCTGGAGAACGCGGCGCGCGAACCCGAGGTGGTTGATCTGGCGCAATGCCTCAAGGCGATGGGCGCAAAAATCGAAGGCGCAGGAACCGACGTCATCCGTATCGAAGGGGTGGGTTCGCTCTCGGGCGCGAAGCACCGCGTGATGCCCGATCGAATCGAGAGCGGGACCTATCTTGCCGCCGCCGCGGCGACCGGCGGCAAGCTGCGGCTGACGCACGCGGCGCCGCAGACGCTCGGCGCGACGCTGGAGAAGCTGCGCGAGGCGGGGGCGGATATTGCCGTGACTGACGACAGCATCCGGATCGACATGTCGGGGCGGCCGCGGGCGGTGAGCCTGAGCACCGCTCCCTACCCCGGCCTCGCGACCGACATGCAGGCGCAGTTCATGGCACTCGACTGCATCGCCAGTGGCACCGGGCAAATCACGGAGACCATTTTCGAGAACCGCTTCATGCACGCGCTCGAATTGCAGCGGCTGGGCGCGGACATCTCGATCCACGACAAGACCGCGGTGGTGAAGGGCGTCGAGCGCCTGCAAGGCGCAAGAGTGATGGCCACTGACCTGCGCGCCTCGGCCAGCCTGGTGGTCGCCGGGCTGATCGCCCAAGGCGAGACGCTGATCGACCGCATCTATCACCTGGACCGCGGCTACGAGGCCCTCGAGCGCAAGCTCTCCGGCCTCGGCGCGAAGATCGCCCGGGTGCGGTAAAATCCTCATCCGAATCAAGTTGGAGGGGCCCTTCGGGGCCTTTTTTCATTTGCACCATGACCGGCATCGGCATCGCGCTGTCCAAGGGACGGATCCT
>JANNTQ010000145.1:0-2954 GCA_031394435.1 Betaproteobacteria bacterium | reverse complement strand
GGATGGCGCCTCGCCGATGCGCTTTTTCTGGGACGTGCTCATGCCGCTGTCGAAGACCACGATGGCGGCCCTGTTCGTGATCCAGTTCATCTACGGCTGGAACCAGTACCTGTGGCCGCTGCTCATCACCACCGACGAGTCGATGTACACCACGGTGATCGGCATCAAGCGCATGATGGCGGGCGGCGATTCGGCCAACGAATGGAACCTGATCATGGCCACCGCGATCCTGGCGATGCTGCCGCCGGCGCTGGTGGTGGTGCTGATGCAGAAATGGTTCGTGAAGGGCCTCGTAGAGACTGAAAAATAATGGCCGCCGTATCGCTGAGGGACGTGCGCAAGAGCTACACGCCGGAATTGCAGGTGATCCACGGCGTGTCGATGGAGATCAAGGACGGCGAGTTCATCGTCATCCTCGGCCCGTCGGGTTGCGGCAAGTCGACGCTGCTGCGCATGGTGGCGGGACTGGAAACGATCACCGCGGGCGAGATAGCGATCGGCGATCGCGTGGTCAACGACCTGGAGCCCAAGGACCGCGACATCGCCATGGTGTTCCAGAACTACGCGCTCTACCCGCACATGAGCGTGTACGACAACATGGCCTATGGCCTGCGCATCCGCGGCCTGTCCAAGTCCGAAATCGATGCCCGGGTGCAGAAGGCGGCCGCAATCCTCGAACTGGCGAAGTTCCTGGATTGCAGGCCGCGCGCGCTTTCGGGGGGGCAGCGCCAGCGCGTCGCCATGGGACGCGCCATCGTGCGCGAGCCGCAGGTGTTCCTGTTCGATGAACCGCTCTCCAATCTGGACGCGAAGCTGCGCGTGCAGATGCGCGGCGAGCTGCAGGCGCTGCACCGGCGCCTGGGAACCACCAGCCTGTTCGTCACGCACGACCAGGTCGAGGCCATGACCCTCGCCCAGCGCATGATCGTGATGAACGCCGGGCGCGCCGAGCAGATCGGCGCGCCGCTCGAGGTATACGCGAAGCCGGCGACGACCTTCGTCGCCAGCTTCATCGGTTCGCCGCCGATGAACCTGATTCCGCGCGACGGCAAGCTGCTCGGCGTCCGGCCTGAGCACCTGGAACCCTGCGCCGAGTCCGAAGCGATGATCGTCGCCGACGTGGACCTGATCGAGCCGCTGGGCGCCGATATTCTCGTCTACGGGCACATTGGAGACCGCGACACCGCGCGCGTGGCGGCGCGGCTGCCCGCCCACGCGAAGGCGCGGGCGGGCAAGCTCGCGCTGCGCTATGACCCAGCCAACGTGCACTGGTTCGACCCGGAAAGCGGCAAGCGCATCGACGCATGAACGCCCGGTGGCTTCGCCGGGGCATGGGCTGGTGGCCGCCGTTCCTCGGCGCTGGCATCCGCGTACGAAGGTTTTCCGACGACTTTCGCGACGTGGTGGTGAAGCTGAAGCTCGGGCGCTTCAACCGCAACTACGTCGGCACGCACTTCGGCGGCAGCCTGTACGCCATGTGCCACGCGTTCTACATGATCATGCTGCTGCACAATCTGGGCGGCGACTACCTGGTGTGGGACAAGGAAGGGAGCATCGAGTACCTTGCTCCCGGGCGTGGCACGGTCAGCGCCCATTTCCTCCTGACCGAAGCGCGCATCGCCGAGATCCGGGCGCAGGCGGCGGGAGGGGAAAAGGTCCTGCCCGAATTCGACATCGACGTGCGAGACGAGGCGGGCGCTCTGGTCGCGCGCGTGCACAAGACGCTCTACGTGCGGCTAAAGCCGCGCCACCGCTCTGCATGAGCCGCTGGCCCTACCCGAGGATCCTCGCCCACCGCGGCGGCGGCAAGCTGGCGCCGGAGAACACGCTCGGCGCGATCCGCCTCGGCGCGCAGATGGGGTTCAAGGGCGTGGAATTCGACGTGATGCTGGCGGGCGACGGCACGCCGGTGCTGATGCATGACGAGACGCTGCAGCGCACCACCAACGGTCGCGGCCGCGTCGCAGAACTGAGCCACGCGCACATGGCGAGCTTCGACGCGGGCAAAGGTGAGCGCATCCCGCGCTTCGAGGAGGCCGCGCGCCTGTGCCGCGAACTGGGGCTGTGGGCCAACGTCGAGCTCAAGCCCGCCCAGGGCCACGAGCGGCGCACCGGGGATGCCGTGGCGCGCATGGCAGCGGAGCACTGGCGCGGCGCGCCGCTGCAGCCGGTGCTGTCCTCCTTCTCGCCGTTGGCGCTGGCGGCCGCGCGTCAAGCCGCGCCGCAACTGCCGCGCGGATTGCTGGTCGGGCGCATCCCGTCGCGCTGGCGCGAGATGCTGCAGGACCTGGAATGTTTCGCGCTGCACGCGAACTATCGTGCACTCAACGCGCGCATCACCGACGAAGCGCACCAGGCCGGCTGCGCCGTGCTCGCCTGGACGGTGAATGACCGGCGCGCCGCGCGCAAGCTGCTCGGTTGGGGCGTGGATTGCCTGGTCACCGACCGGCTTGACCGCATCACGCCGGATTTCGGCTAGCGTTCGGACAGCAGCTTCTCGATCGCGGCGACCAGCTTCTGGTCGCCGGGCACGACCCTCGTATTGAAGCTCAACACCTGCTTGCCGTCGCGGGCGAGCAGGTACTTGTGGAAATTCCAGCGCGGTTCCTGGCCGGTGCTCTTGGCGAGATCTGCAAACAAGGGGTTGGCCTGCGCGCCGCGCACGCTCGACTTGCCGAACATCGGGAATTCGATCGCGTACTGATTGACGCAGAAGCGGGCGATCTCCTGGTTGCTGCCGGGCTCCTGCCCGCCGAAGTCGTTGGACGGGAAGCCGAGCACCACCAGCCCGCGCCCGCGGTACTTGCGGTAGAGCGCCTCCAGCCCTTCGTACTGCGGCGTGTAGCCGCACTGGCTGGCGGTGTTCACCACCAGCACCACCTTGCCTGCGAATTCGCACAGCGAGCGCGGCTGGTCCTGGATGTCGCTCATGCTGCGGTCGAGCAGGGCGGGGC
>JANNTQ010000123.1:0-9302 GCA_031394435.1 Betaproteobacteria bacterium | reverse complement strand
CTTCCATCCCTAGACTCCCTGTTTCAGGCTGGCCTCGATGAAGTCGTCCAGGTCGCCGTCGAGCACCGATTGCGTGGCGCCTTTCTCCACGCCGGTGCGCAGGTCCTTGATGCGCGACTGGTCGAGCACGTAGCTGCGGATTTGGTGGCCCCAGCCGATGTCGGTCTTGGAGTCTTCCAGCTTGTCGCGCTCAGCCTGGCGCTTCCTCAGCTCCAGCTCGTAGATCTTCGACTTCAGCATCGCCATCGCTTCGGCGCGGTTCCTGTGCTGCGAGCGGTCGTTCTGGCATTGAACCACGACGCCGGTCGGCAGGTGAGTCATGCGGATCGCGGAGTCGGTCTTGTTGACGTGCTGGCCGCCGGCGCCGGAGGCGCGGTAGGTGTCCACGCGCACCTCCGCCGGGTTGATCTCCACTTCGATGGTCTCGTCCACTTCCGGGTAGACGAACACGCTGGCGAACGAGGTGTGCCGGCGCGCGTTGGAGTCGAAGGGCGATTTCCTCACCAGGCGGTGCACCCCGTTTTCGGTGCGCAGCGTGCCGTAGGCGTAGGCGCCGTTGATCTTCAGCGAAGCGCTCTTGATGCCCGCCACCTCGCCCGCCGCCTGGTCGAGGATCTCGACCTTGAAGCCCTTCCTGTCGCAGAATTTGAGGTACATGCGCTCCAGCATCGAGGCCCAGTCCTGCGCTTCCGTGCCGCCGGAACCGGCTTGGATGTCCATGAAGCAGGCGTTGGGGTCCAGCGGGTTGTTGAACATGCGCTGGAATTCAAGCTGCGCGACCTGCTTGTCCAGTCCTGCAACGTCGGTTTCGACACTGACCAGCGTCCCGTCGTCGTTCTCGGCCTTCGCCATGGCAAACAATTCTGATGCGTCGGCAAGTCCGCCCGCGATCGCGCTCAGCGTGGCGACGGTGCCTTCGAGGGACTTCTTCTCGCGCCCCAGCTCCTGGGCGCGTTTCTGGTCGGACCAGACTTTCGGGTCTTCCAGGTGCTGGTTGACCTCTACCAGGCGCTGCTGCTTGCCTGCGAAGTCAAAGGTACCTCCTCAGCTCTGCGGACCGCTTGTTCAGGTCTTCGAGCTTGGAGGCAATTGCGTTTAGGCGCTCGGCTTCCATGAGGCGCGGGATTATACAGCCCGCGGCACGGCTAGAATCCGACTGAAGCGCTGAGCCTCGCGATGTTGGCGGCGAACGCGAACAGCGGATCATTGGAAGACCGCTCGTGGCGTTCCATACTGAGGTTGACCTGCAGGGTACGCGTGGGGAACCAGTTCACCCCCAGCAGCGCAACGGTGGTCACGTCCTTGCGTTCCGGGACCACGGCGGCAGCGGACTGCAGGGGAAACTCGTCGTAGGTGCGCTGAACGCTCATGTAAACGCTGGTCCTGGCTGCCACTTCCCAGGTCGGCGCGATTGACAAGGAATTGCTCGCCCTGTAGTTGGCGGACAGGCTCTGCCAGGGCACGATGCTGCGTCCGGCGGAAACCACCAGGCGCAGCTTGCCAGTAGGGATCCACAAGTAGCCGAGACTGCCGTCGGTGCCGGAAAAATCGTTCTGCGGCAGCGTCTCGTAGTGCCGTTCGCGATACGTGACGCGGCCCACCAGCGTCGAGACCGCGCTCAGAATCCAGGTGCCGCGCAGCTCGCTCTGGTCTTCGGTGTAATTCTCGCTGCTAACGATGACCACATTGGTGACCACCTGGCTGTCCTGGCGGCCGTCGAACCGTCGCTGGACTGCGATTGCATCGCTGCCCGACGTGAACGCATACCGGATCCCTGCTTCGCCGCTCGAATCCTGGTAGTCGGGCTGTCCCTGCAACGAGGATTGCTCGCTGGTCCGGTGGTTGCGCGCAATGCCCAGCAGCGCGTGCCAGCCGCCGAAAAGTTGCCCATCGAGGTTGAACGCGTATCTCTCGCTGATGGTGACGTTGGACTGCAAGCCGAAGGTGTCCTGGAATTGCGTGGGCGCCTCGCCGCGGTCCGCGGTCAGCGTGCCGGTTACGCGGGGCGTCAGGGCCCAATACCACGCGGCGCGGTAATCCAGCCCGGTGAAGTCGAGATACCTGGACTTGTCATAGCGGTGCGCGGTCACCGCGGTTTCGAGGAAGAAACGCTGCTGCGCGTACGGCTTGTCGATGCGAAACCTCGCATACGCGGTGCTGATGGTCTCGGAGGTCGTGCCAGCCGGGAGTGCGGGGGTGCGTAAGAAATTGGAATCCCGGGACACCGATGCGCCGACAATGATTTGCCGTGCGTCGCCTAGAAAAGTAGTGCTCAGCCCTTCCGCCGGAGCACTGGCGGGGGCGTCGGTCTGCGCGGCGACGGGGCGCGCGAGGGCTGCGGCAACCAGGATGCAGCCTGCTGCCAGAAACAGGCGATGCGCAACCAGGGGCCGGGGCGCGATATTGGGGACGTAATGCATCGCCTACCACCTATAGCAGAATGTTTGAAGGTCTGGTCCGTTGCCGCGCGCGTTTGGCGTCAAATTGTGTGACGGCTGATGCCAGCGTATCCACCCCCGCTCGCGCACAGGCATGCGCCGATTATCGCCCGAGCCGGCACTCGCGCGTCGAGCGGTACACCATGCCGTTGCGCCCCGAGACAACCGCGAACACGTAGTCGGAGCCGCCTTGCGCCGTGCCGCGCTTGCCGTAGCGAACGAGGACGCAGCTGCTGAGCAGCGCGGGCTCGATGTAGTAGTCGCCCTCCGGGTCGGAGCGCGTGATCTGCAGGCTCACGCCCGGCTCGGCGACGCGGTTCAGGGTGAAGTCGAGCTCGCGTCCGACCCGGTAGCGGCAGGTCAGTGTGCTATCGGGCTGCAGGGCGCACTGCGCGCCGCGGCTCGTCGCAGCATAGGGCGTTTCCAGCGCCACCGCCGGCGCCGCAGACAGCAGCGCGGCGACCAGCGCACCGCTAAACGCGCCGGCCGGTGTAGTCCTCGGCAATCTTGTCGTCGTAGAACGTGGTGGGGTTGGGCGCCGCCATGAATTGCCGGTAGACCTCGGGATAGACCTTCACGTACTGGTAGACCTGCCCATTGGACAGTTGGACTTCCAGGACCTGGCTCTGCTCGTCGTAGCCGACCGAGCGGATCTTGGACGAATTGACGCGCTTGCGTTCCATCACTTCGCCAGTTTCGCGCTCCACGGCGCTTTCGCACCACCGCTATCCACCTCGCCCTCGATCACGCCGTCCTTCACTTTTCCGGTGAAATTGGCCTTGCGCCCGGCCAAACCGAAGGAGATCTGCTCGCCGCGCAGCTTCAAGTCCTCCAACACAACTTCCTTGCCCTCCAGCCTGCCGCCACCCGAGACGCGCGTCACCTGCTGCTTCAAGTTCAGGCTCAACGGGCCTTTGCCCACCGACTCGGGCACCTTCGCGCTCCAATGGCCCTGCACCTTGGCCGGCACCATGTAGAGGTAGATGAGGGTGGTCGTGACGCCGCTGATCAGCACCTTGTCTTCCAGATCCATCTGCACGTACTTCTCCGGGATCCAGCCGGCGAGCGGGTAGTCGTGCGACAGCACCTTGCTGCCAGGCTTGAGCTCGGTGAGCAGCTTGTCTTTCAGCATGTTCACCGTATGTGGCAACAGATACATGGTCAGTACCGTGGCTTGCGAAATGTCTGTCTTGAACAGGTCCTGCTTGATGAACTTGACGCGCTCGGCGACGCCTTCTTTTTTCGCAGCTTCGTTGGAGAGCTTCACCAGCTCGTCCTTGATTTCCACGCCGAAGCCGCTCGCGCCGAACACCTTGGCGGCGGTGAGCACGATCCTGCCGTCGCCCGAACCGAGGTCGATGACGAAGTCCTTCGGGCCGATGTCGGCGAGCTTGAGCATGTCCGCAACCACGCTCTGCGGCGAAGGCACATAGGGGCCGGCGTCGACGGGCGGCGTCGCCGCGGGCTTGTCGGCGGCAAAGGCGGCCAGCGGCAGGGCGAGGAGGAGGGCTAGCGCTTTCATGCGGTCTCTACATGCTCCACGTTGATCTGTACCGATTGCAGCCCGTTGTATTCGTTCACGCTCAGCCGGTAGGCGGCGCGAAAGCGCGCGGGCAGGGGATCGAGCGAGTTGAAGCGCATCGCTTCCAGCCGCCTGCCGTCCTTCACCAGCTTCAGTTTCGAGTGCTTGTCGCCGACCACGCGCTGGCTTTCGAGCGCGAATGTATCGCAGAACAGGGGCTGCGGAAAGCCTTGGCCCCAGATGCGCTCCTCCAGCAATTGCGCCAGGCCGAGCGAGAGTTGCGAGGGTTCCAGCGCGCCATCGGTCTCCACCGTGCGCGTGAGCGCCTCGCGCGGCATGGTCTCTTCGGCCACCGACGCGAAGATGTTCCTGAAGCGCTCGAGATCCGATTCGCGCAGCGTGAGGCCGGCGGCCTGCGCGTGCCCGCCGAAACGCAGGATCAGTCCGGGTGCGCGTTTGGCAACCAGGTCGAGGCAGTCGCGCAGGTGAAACCCCGGGATCGACCGTCCGGAACCGCGCAATTCCCCCCCGTTCGCGCGCGCGCAGCAGATCACCGGCCGGTGCAGCCGCTCGCGCAGGCGCGAGGCGAGGATCCCGACCACGCCCTGGTGCCAGCCGGGATCGAAGAACGTGGCCGCGGCGCCCGGCGCGTCCGCAATCGCTTCCGCCGCCGCGCGCGCCTGCTCCAGCATTTCGCCCTCGATGCGGCGCCGCTCGCGATTCAGGCGGTCGAGCTCCTGCGCGCAGTTCGCGGCGCGCGCCGCGTCGTCCGTGACCAGGCATTCGATGCCCAGGCTCATGTCGGCGAGGCGCCCCGCGGCGTTGAGCCGCGGCCCGAGCACGAAGCCCAGGTCGAAGCCGCTCGCCTGCGCGGCGTTGCGCCCGCCGGCGCGCAGCAGCGCTTCCAGTCCCGGCTTTCCTTGTCCGGCGCGCAATCGCTTCAAGCCTTGCGCGACGAGGATGCGGTTATTGGCGTCGAGCGGCACTACGTCGGCCACGGTGCCGAGCGCGACGAGATCCGTGAGCGAGGCGAGGTTCGGTTCGGGTGCATCCTTGAACGCCCCGCGCTTCCTCAATTCCGCGCGCAGCGCGAGCATCACGTAGAACATCACGCCCACGCCGGCGATCGACTTGGAGGCGAAGCCGCAGCCGGGCTGGTTCGGGTTGACGATGCAATCGGCGCGCGGCAACTCGGCTGCGGGCAGGTGGTGGTCGGTGATCAGCGTGGCGATGCCGAGAGTCCTTGCGCGTTCCACGCCCTCTACGCTCGCGATGCCGTTGTCCACCGTGATCAGGAGGTCGGGCTGGCGCCCGGCCGCGATGTCCACCAGCTCCGGCGTCAGGCCGTAACCCAGCTCGAAGCGGTTGGGCACCAGGTACTCCACCTGCGCGCCGAACTGGCGCAGGGCGCGCACGCCGACCGCGCAGGCGGTGGCACCGTCGGCATCGTAATCCGCGACGATGAGGAGTTTCTTCCCCGCGGCGATGGCATCCGCGAGCAGGCTTGCCGCGCGCTCGCAGTGGGCGAGCGAGGCCGGCGGCAGAAGGCGCGTGAAGTCGTCGTCCAGCTCCGCGGCGGAGCGGATGCGGCGCGCGGCATACACGCGCGCCAGCACCGGGTGCAGGCCGGAGGCGATCAGCGCCTGCCGGTCGCGTTCCGCATACTTGCGCTCAATGAGGCGCATGGCTCGCCAGCGCGCGCGCGCGGCGCCAGAAACGGCGCAAGTCCGGACGCGTGGTCTCGAAGGATAGTCCGGCACCGGGCACGTGGATGGTCAGCATGCCGACCTGCCCGCCCTTGAGCGCCGCCAGCAGCGGCGCGAACCAATCCGTCTCGAGCGCCGCGACAGCGCCGTCCAGGACCACCAGGTGCCGGATGCCCTCGGGCAAGTCGGCTAGCCAGGCCGCGGCCGTGCGCGGCGGCGCGCGGTGGCTGATGCCGGCGACGCGAGCGAGGCCGAGCGCGGCTGGCTCGTTCGCCGTCAGCGAGCGCCAAGCGCTCGACACCTCTCGCGGCAACTCGCCCGGGCCCCACAACCAAACGCTGTTTACCGGCAGCTCGCGCGCTTCGTTCACCGGGTGCTCGTGCAGCGCCATCTGGATCTCGTTCAGCAGCGCCGGCCAGGGCGCGCCCGGCAGATGCGCGTCGACGTCCTGGCCGGCCATGTCGCGGGTCGGCAGCGTGTCGATGGCGGCCGGCGCCGTGCGCAGCACCCAGCAATCCGGATACGGACAGCGGAACTCGTGCGTGCCGGCGAAGTGGCGGTTGAGCGTCGCCACCAGTTGTGCAGCCTCGGCCGCCTGCAGTCCGGCAACCGGGATGAGGACCAAAGAGTCGCGCATCAGTTGAAGGTGCACCGGATCGGCGCGCAGCCAGAACCCTTCCGCGCCTGCGGTCAGCGCCCCGGCGGGCAGCGGCTCGACGCCAAAGGCTGCGCCCAGCCAGGCCTCGTACCGCTGCTTCTCGCCCGCGGTGCTGCGCCCGCGCGCCAGCAGCAACTCAAGCGCCGGCAGACGCGTGCCTGCCGGTACTTCAAGCAAGCCCGGGACGATCAGTTCGGCGTGCATGGCAGCACGATCACGCGGGTGCGCCTTGCGGTGAGATGCTTCGACAGGATCTTGTATTGGTCGAGGTCGAAGCGCCGCCGCCGAGTTCCCTCGAGCAGCCCCGGCACTTCGTCTTCCGATCGTGCGGTGCCGAGGTAGCACCACTGGTGAATCACGTGCAGGTCGGTCGACTCGCGGGCTTCGTCTTCCTCGAGCACGCCGACTGGCCCGCGCCAGGGCCAGGTGAGGTTCTTCAGCGCAGCGAGCGCCGCGGCAAGGCGCGCATCGTGCGCCTGGAACGATTCCTTGCTCGCGCACAGTCCGGCGCAGCGGCCGATCTGGTGGCGGAAGCAGGCGCCCTTGCGCGCGGGCTCGAAGCCCAGGGTTTGCAGGCAAAGCCGATGTTCGTCGGCGAGGCCGCGCAGCGCCGCGAGTGTGGCGCGTTTCGAGCGGAAAAGGCCGTGCACGTGCGGCAGGTCCTCTGCGTCGAAGTCCTGCACCAGCCGCAGCTTGCCCGCCGCGAAGGCGAAGCCGCAAAGCTCGGCGGGCCTGCGCAGCTGCCGGTTGAACACCGGCAGCAGTTCCTTCACCAGCTGCGCTTCGCGCAGCAGCGCGCCGAGCTCCCCGGCAGTACGCTGCCATTCGATGCGCCGCACTTCGCGCGCCAGCTGCATCTCTTTCGCAGAGCGCACGTCGTCGCCGAAGTGCTGCAGCACGCGCGTGCGCATGGCGATGCTCTTGCCGACATAGAGCGGCGCCGCGCCCTCGCCGTAGAACAGGTACACGCCGGGCGCATCGGGGATCGCTTCAATCATGGCGCGCTCGAGGTGCGCGGGCAGCGTCGGCTGCCTGGCCACCTGGCGCGCGGCCACCGCCAGCACCTCATCGCCGCGTTCGGCCTGCGCGACGCGCAGGAACTGCCATACCGCTTCGGCGTCGCCCATGGCGCGGTGCCGCGCGCGGCACTGAATGCCGTGGCGCTCGATCAGGCTGTCGAGATTGTGGCGCGCGTGCTCGGGGTACAGGCGGCGCGAGAGCTTCACCGTGCACAGCGTGCGCGCGCGGTAGGGTTGGCCCGCGCGCTCGAACTCGCGCTTGAGGAAGCCGTAGTCGAAGCGCGCGTTGTGCGCCACCAGCACACGCCCGGCGAGCCGTGCGTGCAGCTCCCGCGCCAGCGCGCCGAAGCTCGGTGCGCTGGCCACCATGTCGTTGCTGATGCCGGTGAGCGCCTGGATCGCCCCCGGGATGCTGGTGCCGGGGTTGACCAGCGTGGACCACTCGCCGGTCACCTCGCCTTCGTCGACCTCGATCACCGCGATCTCGGTGATGCGGTGGTGCGCCGGGTGCGCGCCGGTGGTCTCCAGGTCGACGATCGCCAGCGGCGCGTCGAGGAGCTGCATCACTGCACTTTGACGTTCGCCGCCCTGATCACGTCCGCCCACTTGGCAGCGTCGGACTTGATGCGCTCGACGAACTGCTCGGGCGTGCTGCCCACCGGCTCGGCGCCCGCGGCGGCGAAGCGCTCGAGCAGGTCCGGTGCCTTGAGCGCGGCGACCACCTCGGCCTGCACGCGGTCGACCACCGCCTTCGGCGTACCAGCAGGCGCGAACATGCCGAACCACGTATAGCGGTCGAAGGCCGTCAATCCGGCTTCCGCGAGGGTCGGCACCTCGGGCATCAGCGCCGAACGCCGGTAGGCGTTCACCGCGATAGGTTTCGCCCGGCCAGCCTTGATGTGCGGCTGCACGCTCGCCAGGCTGTCGAACAGCATCGCGATGCTGCCGTTGGCGAGGTCCGGAATCGAAAGCGCGGTGCCCTTGTAGGGCACGTGCACCATGTCCACCCCGGTGAGCAGCTTGAACAGTTCGGCGTTCAGGTGCGGGATGGTGCCTACGCCGCTTGAGGCGAAATTGAGCTGCCCGGGCCGTGCCCTGGCGTAAGCGATCAGCTCTTGCATGTTCAACACGGGCAGCAGCGGGCTCACGATCAGCACGTTGGGCACGTTGGCGACGTGCGTGATCGGCGCGAAGTCCTTGAGCGGGTCATAGGGAAGCTTTTGCAGCACGGGCCCGATCGAGTGCGTGCTGGAGGTCCCCATCAGCAGCGTGTAGCCGTCGGGCGCGCTCTTCGCCGCGAGGTCGGAGCCGATCGAGCCGCCGGCCCCCGGCTTGTTCTCCACCACCATCGACTGGCCCATCTGCTCGCCGAGTTTATGCGCCAGGATGCGCCCGACGATGTCGGTGGCGCCCGCGGGAGGGAAAGGCACGATCATTTTCAGCGGGCGGTTCGGGTACTGGGCGTGGACCGACTGGGCGAGTACTGCGAGGAGAATTGCAAGCGCGAGCCGCATGGCCGTTCCTGTATATACGTTCAGTGCGGCAACTCTACCGCAAAAGTTGCGCAAACTGCCAGGCAGCAAAACCGAGGATCGTGAGTCCGGAGAGAATGTTGATGGCGCGCGCCAGGCGCGGGCCGAGCCGGCCGCGCAGCGCGCCAGCGCCCGCGGCGAGCACCACCCACCAGGACGCGGAGCCGAGGAACACCGCCAGCGTGATCATCGCGGCGGCGGTGTAGTCGGCGTTCGTAGCCAGGCCCAGGCCGGCGAAGATCGCGGCGAAGGCGAGGATGGTGGGCGGATTGGCGAGCGTCAGCGCGAGCGTTGAGAGGAACGCCTGGGTGAGGCTCGCTGGCCGCTCGGTCTCGCCGCCGGCGATGGGCTTCGCGAGCAGCGCCTTCACGCCGAGGTAGACAAGGAACACGCCGCCCACGAGGCCGATCCAGAAGCTGTGCGCGAG
>JANNTQ010000095.1:0-4449 GCA_031394435.1 Betaproteobacteria bacterium | reverse complement strand
TCCTTCGGTGCTGCTGATGGACGAGCCCACCGAGGGCCTGGCGCCGGTGATCGTGCAGGCGCTGGCGCAGGTGCTGGCGCGGCTGCGCGCCGCGGGCGGCCTGTCGATCGTGCTGGTGGAGCAGAACAGCCGCGTGGCGCTCGATTTCTCGGAGCGCACGGTGGTGATGGACAAGGGCCGCATCGTCTACGACGGCGCTTCCGAGCGCCTGCGCAAGGAACCGGAGTTCCTCGCCAGCCTGGTGGCGGCGCAGTAGCCGCGCCGCGCTATGGTGCGCGTGTGATCGCGAGGGCGCAGTCCTGCGCCCCCAACTGGCCTTTGCCGTTGTATTGCGGGCCTTCGAACCTGCCGTCGAACGTGGCCTTGTAGGGCTGCCCGGACTTCTGCCGCCGGCTGGCGCTGCCGGCAACTCCGTCGCCCGCGAGCAGCAGCCTGCCGTTGGCCTCGGGCCTGCCGGACAACTGGAAGGACTCCGCCGCCCCGGCCTGGCCGCGCTGCAGGTTGAAGCTGCCGTCGGTGACCGATACCGGGATCGTGATGTTGAATCCCTGCCGCTGCGCGAAGGGGCGACAGGACAGCGCCGCCTGCCAATTGCCTTGGTAGTTCAGGGGAGGCGCTGCTGCGCGGGCCGGTTGTGCGGCGCGAGGCGTCACCAGAGCTGCCGCAGGCGGGGCTGCAGCGAGTTTCGTTTCGACCGGCTGCTGCGGTGCCGGGGCCACTGCGGGCCTGGCGGCGCGCTCCGCGCTGCGCCTCGCCGCCTCGTCCGCCGCGGCTTTGCGCTTCGCAGCTTCGGCTTCGGCGCGCGCGCGACCGAGATCCGCATCCTGGCGGGCGCGACCCTCGGCCGCACGCCGTTCGTCCAGGGAGCGCTTCGCCTCGGCCACCGCTTTGGCCTCGTCCGCCGCGCGCTGCTTCGTTTCGGCCGCTTCGAGGCGCAGGCGGGAGTTCTCGGATTCGATCTTCGCCTGCTCTGCGGACCTGAGCATGGGCTGCACGCCGAAGAACCAGCCCAGGGCAGCGGCCACCAGGACGAATGCCAGCACGCCTGCAATCCACAACCCGGCGCCGCGCCACGGAGCGGGCAGAGTCGCCACCGTGCCACCACGCTCGATGCGGTAGGCGCGGATTGGCCGGTCGATGTTTTTCAGCGACTGGTTACCGAGGTCGACGAAGCCCAGATTCAGCTTGCCGGCGATCTGGTCGTAGACGCTGGAGGCGATGTAGATGTTACCGGGCTCGGCGATGCCCTCCAGCCGCGCGGCCACGTTGACCCCGTCGCCGAGCAGGTCATCGCCCTTCACCATCACGTCGCCCAGGTTCACGCCGATGCGAAACCGCATGCGGCGTTCCTCGGGCAGGCTCTCGTTGCGGGTTTCCAGCGCATCCTGGATCTCCACCGCGCAGCGCACCGCCTGCACCGGGCTGGCGAACTCGGCCAGCACGCTGTCGCCGGCGGTGTTGATGATGCGGCCTTCGTGGAACTCGATGATGCCGTCGATCATCGAGCGGTGCGCCGAGAGGACCTTCATCGTCCCCTCCTCGTCGGCGCCCATCATGCGGCTGTAGCCGACCGCGTCCGCGGCCAGGATTGCGACGAGCTTGCGTTTGACGGGGGTGGGGCTCATGGGAGGTCCCAAAATCTAGCCCCTGCCGCGCCGCAGCGCAATCGGTTCTAGAATTGCCGGCATGGCGCTCGCCGCATTCAATTTTGCAGGCT
The DNA here is from genome assembly GCA_031394435.1 of Betaproteobacteria bacterium. Lineage (GTDB taxonomy): Bacteria > Pseudomonadota > Gammaproteobacteria > Burkholderiales > SG8-39 > JAABQT01. The sequence goes on along the minus strand of JANNTQ010000095.1, from coordinate 2,732 downwards.
GGATCGACGAGCACGCGCAACTGCTCAAGCCGCCGGTCGGCAACCAGCAGGTGTTCAAGGAGGCCGGCGACCTGATCGTGATGGTAGTCGGCGGACCGAACGCGCGCACCGACTACCACGATGACCCCTACGAGGAGTTCTTCTACCAGTTGCGCGGCAATATGGTGCTGAAGGTCGTCGAGGACGGCAAACCGCGCGACATCCCGATTCGCGAAGGCGAGATCCTGCTCATTCCGGCGCACCTGCGTCACTCGCCGCAGCGGCCCGAGCCCGGGTCGGTCGGGCTGGTGGTGGAGAAGGTGCGGCCCAAGGATGTGGATGACGCCTTCGAGTGGTATTGCCCCAAGTGCTGGACGCGGGTGCACCGCATCGAAGTCAACGTGCAGGACATCGTGACGGACCTGCCTCCGCTGTTCGAGGCCTTCTACGCGGGACTCCGCAAGTGTCCCGACTGCGGCCACATCCATCCAGGCAAGGCGGCCTGAGCCATGAAGATCGCGATCCTGGAGGACTACCAGCGGGCAACTCCGGCGCTCGAGTGCTTCGCGCGGCTCGCGGCGCACGAAGTCGAGGTGTTCAGCGATTCCTTGCGCAGCGAGGACCAGATCGGAGCGCGGCTCGCGCCGTTCGAGGCGGTGGTGCTGATTCGCGAACGCACGCGCATCACGGCGTCCCTGCTGGAGAAGCTGCCGCAGCTCAAGCTCTTGGTGCAGACGGCGAAGATCGGCCCGCATGTGGATCTCGCCGCCTGCAAGGCGCACGGCATCACGGTGTGCGACGGCACGGGCAACCCTGTTTCCACGGCGGAACTGACGTGGGGATTGATGCTGGCGGCGGCGCGCAACCTGGTGAGCGAGGTCGAGCGCGCGCGGCAGGGGGAGTGGCAGGGCAGCGTGGGCTTCGCGCTTGCCGGCAAGCGCCTCGGCCTGCTCGGTTTCGGCCGCATCGCGCAGCGCGTGGCGCGCTACGCGGCGGCGTTCGAGATGCCGGTGAGTGTCTGGGGACGCGAGAGCACGCTGACTCGCGCGAAGGAGGCAGGACTCACGCCAATCGCCTCATTGCCGGAATTTATGGCGAAGTGCGATGTGGTTTCGGTGCACCTGAGACTGAATGCGGAAACGCGCGGCCTGATCACCTATTCACACCTGTACGCGATGCGCCCGGACTCATTATTCGTTAACACCAGCCGTGCGGAATTGGTGGAGCCGGGCGCCCTGGAGCGTGCCCTGCGTGCGGGTCGGCCCGGGGCGGCGGCGATCGATGTATTCGAGAACGAGCCGCTGTTCGGCGAAGTGCCGGGGCTGCTCAAGATGCCCAACGTCACCGCGACGCCGCACCTCGGCTACGTCGAGCGCACCAGCTATGAGCGCTATTTCGGCGACGCCTTCGACGCCGTCAACGCCTTTGCCGCCGGCAAGCCGGTGCGCGTGGTGCTGGGCTGACCGAGAGAGTCAGCGCGCCACCACCTCTTCTTTCGCTTCCTGCTGCAGCGCGAAGATCGACGTGTAGCCTTTCGACCAGTCCGGCGGAATCAGGCACGGCCGCGGATCGTGGTGCGCGTACAGCGCACGCTTGCCGCGCAGCACGAACTGGTCGTGCTTGGGCTTGATCGGATTTACCGTATAGGGGAAGGCATCCGCCGAGGTCATCGTATTCAGGAGCAAAGGCCGGCCGAGATCCGAATTGTTCCTCGCCGAGTAGTGCAGCGTCCGGCAGTTGTGCAGGGTCAGCGAACCCGCCGGGCCGGGGAGGAATGCGGCCTTGGACAGATCGAGTTTCGCGCAATCGGCCTCCGACAGGCATCCGGTCCAGTCGCCCTTCGCGTCGTACTGCGAAAGCATCGGGTCGATCATGTGACTGCGGGGCATGACCGCGAGCGGGCCCTGCTCCATGCCGCAGTCGTACAGATAGGTACCCACCGTGAGCGGCGAATAGTTGGTGTGCGGCCAGAAACTGATGTCGTAGTGCCACTTCACCTCCTCGCCGCCGTGCGCCCACTTGAAGTTGAGTTTCGAGTGGTGGAATTTCACGTCGGGCCCGACGAGATCCGCCACGATGTCCGGCATCGGCGAATTCACGCAGTAGTCCCAGAAAACCACGTGCTGCTCGACCGGATTCGACACGCGGCGCAACCGCGGCGCATCGGCTCGATGGCCGGGCTCGAGGTCGAATACCGGATCTGATTGCGTCACTGCCCGGCTGCGCTTGACCAGTTCGTCGGTCGCGGCCCGCAACTTGGAGATCCACTCTTCGCCGATGGCCCGCTCGAGGCAAAGATAGCCCTGGCTGAAGTAGAACTCGCGCTGCGTCTGGGTCAGCATTTTGGGCGGGATCTCGAGAATCTGTTCCGGCGTCATGGCAGGGCTCCTTCGCGAAATTTCCTCATCATGAACTCAATTTGGTTGGAGACGAAGTTCGCGTCGCCGACGCCGACGTCGATCAGCCAGGCGAGCGGTACGCCTTCGCCCAGCAGGCGGCGCTGGAAGCGTTCGAGAAAATCGGCCCGCTCGCGCACCGCGGCCGGCGCCACGCGCTCGTCGAGCGCGAATGCGGCCAATGCGCCGGCGGCCTCCCCGATGTTCCACTCGACAGGGTGCAGGCGATAGCAGCCGTTGGTGATATGCGTGGTGCCGAGGTTCTTGCCGCCGGCGATCAGGTTGGTGACTCGTACCGGCAGTAATGCCCCCAAAGGGATCTGGAATGGCCTGGTACGGCAGCTGGCACCGACATCC
>JANNTQ010000086.1:0-2631 GCA_031394435.1 Betaproteobacteria bacterium | reverse complement strand
CCAAGCGAAAGTGCGCACCATGTTGACGCAAGCGAAGGCTCCAGAAGTGTTCAATCCGTTTCTAAGCGGCAATTACGCGCCTGTTTCCGAGGAGATCAGCGCCGAATGCGTCGAGGTGATCGGCGAAATCCCCAAGGACTTGAACGGCCACTTCCTGCGCATCGGGCCGAATCCGGTCTATGTGCCCGACCCGGCGACCTATCATATCTTCGATGGCGACGGCATGATCCACTCGGTGCAGTTCGACAACGGCCGGGCGACCTACCGCAATCGCTTCGTCGAAACCGAAGGCCTGCGCAAGGAACGCGCCAAGGGCACCTGGATCTGGAAGGGCATGGCGTCCATGGGCGACTTCGTCAAGGGCGTCGCGCCGCCCGCCGAAGGCTTGATGAAGAACACAGCCAACACGGCCATGGTCTATCACAACAAGACGCTCTACGCGCTGATGGAGGCTGCGCCGCCGCACCGCATGTCGCTTCCCGGCCTTGACACGGAGGGCGAGCATACCTTCGGCGGCAAGCTGCGCCATCCGTTCACCGCCCACCCGAAGGTCGACGCGGTGACCGGTGAGATGATCACCTTCGGCTATTCGCCGATGCCGCCCTACCTGACCCACAGCGTGGTCAGCCCGGAAGGCGAGATCGTCCACACCGCGCCGATCACCATCCCCAAGGGCGTGATGATGCATGACTGCGCCATCACCGAGCACTACACCGTGTTCCTCGACATGCCGATCACCTTCGACTTCGGCCGCGCCATGGCCGGCGGGCTGATGCTGGACTGGGAGCCGGAGAACGGCTCGCGGCTCGGCGTCGTGCCGCGCATGGGTACCGACGAGGACGTGAAGTGGTTCGATGTGAAGACCGCCATGGTGTTCCACGTCTCCAACGCCTGGGAGGAGGGCGACGAGGTTATCGTCCAGGGCAGCCGCTCGCTGCGCACCGACGTGTCGCGCGCCACCGAGAACGCTGGCGCACACATGGACATGTCGGACCAGCTGGGCCAGCTCTACGAATGGCGCCTCAACATCAAAACCGGCGCCGTAAACGAGCGGCATCTCGACACCAAGCATTACTGCGATTTCACCCGCATCAACGACGATTTGTGCGGCCGCAAGACCCGCTATACCTATGCGGCCCGCTTCGACCTCGATCACGACGCCCTGTTCAACGCCGCGCTGAAATATGACGACCAGACCGGCGATATCCAGGTCCACGCGCTGGGCGACGGCCGCTGGGGCGGCGAAGGCGTGTTTTGCAAGCGCGACGGCGCCGCCGCCGAGGACGACGGTTATCTGGTGCTGTTCGTCTGGGACGAAAACAAGCAGCGTAGCGAGTGCATGGTGATTGACGCGCGGAACTTCACCGCGCCGCCGGTCGCCCGGATCATGATTCCCGGCCGTGTGCCGTTCGGCTTCCACGCCGGCTGGGCGCCCGCGGGCTGAATTTCGCATTTGAGCGGTAAAATTGCGGCGACACTTTCTTCAATCCCCTTTTGCCCAGCAAGATCGCCACATCGCCGCCTCGCCCTACCGCAGCAACTCCCCCACCAGCGAAGGCCGCTTGGCAATCATCGCCAGCAGGACCTGGGCCGGGCCGGTTGGCCGCCGTCGGCCGTGTTCCCAATTGAGCAGCGTTCCCTTGGCCACGCCGATGCTGCGCGCGAACTGGGCCTGGGAAAGGCCGGTGCTGGCGCGGATCGCGGCCACGTTTGTGGCGGGGACTTCGACCCGGTGGACAGCCGCGCCGATCGGCTTGCCCTGGGCAAAGTCGATCGCTTCGAGCAGTCCCGTGCGGATGCTGTCATAGGCCTTGGTCATTGCTTCACTCCATAACCGGCGATCAGGACTTTGCTCAGTGCGATCAGGTCGGCTTGCTCGGCCTTGCTGAGGTTGTCCTTTTCATTCTTGGCGAACACGGTGACCAGGAACACCGGAATCTCCGTGCCGCCGAATACATAGATGGTCCGAAAGCCGCCGCTCTTGCCGCTGCCGGGCCGGGCAAACCGCAGCTTGCGCAGCCCGCCGCCCAGCGAAATGCCCGCGTCCGGGTTGGCCGCGACGAAATCGACCAGCGCCGCACGTTCCTCCTCAGCCATGATCGCCTTGGCACGCCGCAGGAACTCGGGCAATTCGACCACGGTTTGGGGATGAGTCACGAATCGTAATCTATGCTTCATTGGCGTATATGTCAATGAAGCATGTTTCAGACTATGCCGTATCGCTGCTTGACCAAATCCAACATCCCCCCTAACGGGCCCACTTCCGGGTCACCCCGGATTGAGCTGAACATTGCCGGTGCGTCCTTCCGTGAAGGGTAATCCGTCAAAGTAACCCGGTCTTTTCAATCGGGTGGAGTGTTTCAGCCTGTCCCTGCCTTGGCGGGGAGCGAGCACCGCCTTGGCGCGGCGCTTTCGCATCGGGCGATTCTCTTCATCCTGCTGGCCTGGCCGCAACCAAGGTGAAGAGCACTTCATGCCGACTATCAACCAGCTGGTCCGCAAGGGCCGCGTGCCGCAGAAGACCAAGTCCAAGGTCCCTGCGATGGAGCAGAACCCGCAGAAGCGCGGGGTTTGCACCCGCGTTTATACCACCACCCCGAAGAAGCCGAACTCGGCGCTGCGCAAGGTCGC
>JANNTQ010000295.1:0-2462 GCA_031394435.1 Betaproteobacteria bacterium | reverse complement strand
CCAGAGCCTGCCTGACAACGGCCTCAAGCCCGACCTGGTGGCGCCGGGCAACCGGGTCGTGGGCGCGGCCTCGTTTGCCAATGGCGCCTGGAACCGCATTGCCGCCACCAACTGGGTCGAAGTCGGCGCGCCGCTGGGCGTGCTGCAGTACGCTGACGAAGAGGTGATGCGCCTGAGCGGCACTTCAGTGGCGGCACCGGTGGTGGCTGGCGCTGTGGCGCTGATGCTGCAGGCCAACCCGGGGCTGACGCCGCCGCTCATCAAGGCCATCCTGCAGTACAGCGCGCAGCCGCTGCCCGATGCCTCACTCGTGCAGCAGGGCGCCGGGCAGTTGAACGTCGACGGCGCCCTGGCCATGGCCAAGGCCTTGCGCACCGACATCCGGCAACTCGTGGAGTCAGGCTCACTGCCCACCGGCGCTTCGCTGCTGGCAGCGGGCAAGGTGTTGCCCAACCCGGTATCCACCGTCAGTGGCACCACCTTCAACTGGTCGCGCATCGTCTTTGGTGGCGGCAACCAGATTCTCAGCGGCACGGCGCTCTTCACCCAGCACCAGGCCATCTGGGACCCACGCCTGACCTGGGCCAACGGCATCGTGCGCGGCACCTGGCCGCAATTCTGGAATGGTGTGGGCTACCCCGCCTGGACCTATATCCGCAGCGTGGTGGTGGCCGACTACACCGGATACGCCGTGGTGGGCGCTGGCGTGAAGGTGGCCACCGCACTCGCTGGCAGCAGTTCTTTCAGCGGCAGGACCGGAGTCTTCCGCCCCACCGCCACGCTGAGTGGCTGGCTTGTCAGCGGCAGCGGCCAGACCTTGACGCAGCCGCTCACGCTCAGCCAGGCCCTGGTGCTGAGCGAGGGCCTGGTGATGAGCGAAGGCCTGGTCATGAGCGAAGGTCTTGTGATGAGTGAAGGCCTGGTCATGAGCGAGGGCCTCGTCATGAGTGAAGGCCTGGTGCTGAGCGAAGGGGCACTCGTCAGCGAGTAGTCGCCGCGCAAGGCCGATCCGCCGGGCCGTTCTCTGCGGCGGCGGTGCGACACAGTCGCATCGCCGTTCGTGGAGGCATGCCCTTGACACCCGTCCTGCAAAGCCACATCGCCGGCCGCGGGCTCGGCCAGCACGGCGCCCTGGCACTGTCCAGCGCCATCAACGGCCGCCCTGTGGCCTGCACCCACGCCGAAGCCATCGACTTTGCCGAGGCCCTGGCGCACGCCCGCCGCGTCGGCCTGACCGAACTGCTTGCGCTGGACTTCCAGCAGCGCGCCGCTCGGTTGAAGGCAATCGCCAAGTTCCTGGCTGAGCGCAAGGAGCCGCTGTACGCACTGTCGGCGCACACCGGCGCCACGCGCGCCGACAGCGCGATCGACATCGACGGTGGCGTCGGCACGCTGCTGGCCTATGCCGCACTGGGCAGCAACGAACTGCCCTCGGGCAACCTGCTGCATGAAGGGCCGGTGCTGCCGCTGTCAAAAAAGGGCGGCTTCGCCGGCACCCACATCCTGGTGCCGCGGCGCGGCGTGGCGGTGCACATCAACGCCTTCAATTTCCCGGTCTGGGGCTTGCTGGAAAAGCTGGCGCCCAGCTTCCTGGCCGGCATGCCGTGCATCGCCAAACCGGCCACCGCCACCAGCTACCTGACTGAAGCGGTGGTGCGCCTGATGCTCGAATCCGGCTTGCTGCCGGCCGGTGCGCTGCAGCTCGTGATTGGCGGCACCGGCGACCTGCTCGACCGGCTGGAAGAAAGCGACGCCCTTACCTTCACCGGCTCGGCAGACACCGCCGCGCGGCTGCGCACCCACGCCAACATCGTGCGCCGATCGATCCCTTTCAACGCCGAGGCCGATTCGCTGAACTGCGCCATCCTGGCGCCCGATGTGAACCCGGACGACGAGGAGTTTGAACTCTTCATCCGCGAAGTCGCGCGTGAGATGACCGTGAAAGCGGGCCAGAAGTGCACCGCCATCCGGCGCGCCATCGTGCCGCGTGCACACCTGGACGCCGTTGCCACGCGCCTGCGCGCACGGCTGGCCAGCGTGGTGGTGGGCGACCCGCAGCTTGCAGATGTGCGCATGGGCGCGCTCGCCACCAAAGCGCAGCAGGCCGACGTGGCCGAACGCCTGGCGCTGCTGTCGCAAGGCAATGAAATCGTCTTCGGTGCGCGCGACGGGTTTGCGCCGCGTGGCGACGGCGTGGCGGCGGGCGCCTTCTTCGCGCCCACCCTGTTGCTGTGCACGCAGCCGCTGCACAACGACGCCGTGCACGATGTCGAAGCCTTCGGTCCCGTGAGCACGTTGATGCCGTACGACAGCAATTCGGGAGGTCTTGACGAAGCACTGGCTTTGGCCGCACGCGGCCGTGGCAGCCTGGTCGGCACGCTCGTCACCAAGAGCGCGGCCGTCGCGGCGCACGCCGTGCCCATCGCCGCCGCCCACCACGGCCGGCTGCTGGTGCTGGACCG
>JANNTQ010000286.1:0-1856 GCA_031394435.1 Betaproteobacteria bacterium | reverse complement strand
TTCTCGCCTTCCGCGACAAGGTCGGCGACTTCGGCACGCTGCTGTACCCGTGCCACGACTGGATGGATCCGGCGCTCGGCAAGCGCTCGATGCAGTTGATGGCGGAGCAGGTGATGCCGCGGGTCAACGCGGCTTTGAAGCTGTAGGCCTTCAGGTCAGCAGGATACGGAAGCGCTTGCGCCCCTTGATCCGATATACGGAGAAGTCGCGCTGGTCGACCGTGGCAATCGCGGTGACGCCAGTCTGCTCTGCGAGCGCTATGAGCGTGGCGTCAGCGTAGTCGCAGGGCAGGCTCGCGTAGCGCTCCATGATCGCCGCTACCGCCGCATGATTCGCTACCGGCTGGACCGCGAGCAGACGCGCCGTCCGCGCCCGCTGCACCCATGCTAGCGCTGCGCGCCTGTGTGGTGTGCTTGCGGCAAGAACATAGGCGGTCTCGGTGACGACGGCTTCGGTGGTCAGGAGCTCACCGCGGAACGAGGAAAACCAGGTCAGTGCGGCGGCGTGGTGCAGGTCGGCGCGATTGACCAGCGCGACGATCGCGCCGGTATCAACGAGCGCGCGGGCCACGGAACGCCTTGCGCGCGAGCGCGCGGACGTTGCCGGATTGGATCGTCGCGGCGCCTTTGGCGGGGATCAGGCCCGCAGCGAGTGCGCCGGCATTGACGCCGCCTTGCATAGCGTCCAGATACTGGTCGAGCGCGCGCACCACGACCTGCGAGCGCGTCACGCCTTGCTTAACGCAGTACTCGGCCAGCTTTTGCCGGACCGAGGGTGGAATGCGGGCATTAAGGACGTCGCTCATATCGTGTGAGCATTGTATGACAAATTACCGTGCGTGTCACACAACGGCGCGTCAGCCGGTGCGGCGCCTGTTCCCGAAGCTCAGCATCGAGGAGAACCTGCTGCTCGGCGCGTTCCGCCCGCAGGCGCGCGCGGACATCGCGACGAAACGTTCAGCCGGGCCGGATCACGCCGCAGGCGATGCGCGCGCCGGCGTTGCCGGTAGGCTGGGTCTTGAAGTCATCGGGATCGGCGTGCACGATCAGGCCGCGGCCGACGATGTTCGCCGGGCCGGGCGCGATGGAGATGACATCGAGCATCACGTCGATCTTGGCGCGGTCGTCCTTGCCCGCCTTGAGCGCCGGCAGGTCGCCGGCGTGGCGCTCCAGTGTGCCATGATGCCCGTGCGGCTTGCCGAAGGGATTGAAGTGGCCCTTGGTGCTCATGCCGTCGCCCGAACTGCAGTCGCCGACCTCGTGGATGTGCAGGCCGTGATCCTGGCCCGGCTTGAGCCCCTGCACGTAGATCACGACGTGGACTTTGCCGCCCACCTGCTCGAAGGTCGCCTCGCCGAAGGTTTTGCTGCCCTTGGTCGGCTGCAACTGCGCGGTTGCGCGCAGTGGTTCCTCGGGCATCGAGGCGCAGGCGGCCAGAAGCGACACGGCGGCGGCAGCGGCGAAGATCGGTTTCATGGCATTCCTCCTGTGCGCCAATCTACCCGCATCACCGCGCATGGTGCAAATGCTGCGGTGCTTTCGGCGAGGGACGCTTGACGCTGAGGCGGTCAGTGGGATACGGTCACCGGGAACGGAGGGTGATTTATGGAAAGGGTTCAGCGCAAACGAGTTTGCGTATTGGCCGCCGCAGTTGCGGCACTCGCCCTGACCTGGGGAATCCCCCAACCCACCGCGGCGCAGGATGCGCCGAAGAAAGTGGTGCTGCGCTTCGCCGCCGACTTCACGCCGCCGCCGCACCCCGCCGGCATGGCACTGAAAATCTTCGGCGATCGGCTGTCGAAGGCGATCCCGGGGAGCGAGGCGCGGCTGTACTACGCCGGCGCGCTCTACACCATC
>JANNTQ010000265.1:0-10319 GCA_031394435.1 Betaproteobacteria bacterium | reverse complement strand
CCTGCGAGCGCCGCGCGCGACCAGCAGGTCGAGCTCGGCGCCGCCGTGCGTGGCGTAGAAGAAGCATTCCCCGCGCGCCGCACCCAGGCGCGCCTGCACCGCCGAGAGCGCGAAACCCTCCCACGAGGCGCCGAGCTTGGGGTGGCGCACCAGGGCGTCCCGCGTCTCGATGCCGAGGAGCCGGTGCAGCAGGCCGCTGTCGGCGACGTAGACCTTGGGCGACTTGACGAGCCGCTTGCCGAGGTTCTGATACCAGGGCGCGAGCTGGCGGACGAGGAACAGCGAGCAGAGCAGGTCGAGGTAGCGCCGCACGCTCACGTCGCTCATGCCGTCCGAACGCGCGAGGAAAGAGCGGGGAAACCCGCCCCGCAGCCACAGCCGCTGCGCTTTCGAGACGCCCGTCTCGTCGAGCCGGAACCCGGCGAGCTCGTGGTAATGGATGCGGCCGGCGAGCGACTCCGAGCTCTGGCGCAGCAGCTCGGGCGCGGCGCAGCGCGGACTGCAGCACGGCGAGGTGGCGGGGACGGTCCAGGCGCGGATTGCACCGTGAATTTTCGATATCGCACTTCGATATTTCAAGGACCTGACAGCGGGGCGGCGTGTCAAGTTGTACTCCGAGGATCTTCACCACCGGCAACGGGTCGACGGGCTCCTGATCCGAAACCCGTTCCCTGTTATCTGACCGCAAATCGTTTCACGCCTGCCTTATTGGCGGCTTTCTGCAAATCTTCATCGAGCGTCGCCAGCGCCAACCCCTCTCGCATGGCAAGCTCCAGATACGAAGCATCGTAGGCTGAGAGCCGGTAGCGGCGCGCGATCTGCAGCGTATCCGCAAGCGCCCTGGAAAATGTCGCCGAGTCCGCCCCGATGTCCACGACCTGCAGCATTTCGAGGAAGGCTTCGCTTTGCACCTCCCTGACCAACCCCTTCACTTCCGCATTGGCAATGACGTTGGATACTTCAAGCCCCCACGTCACCGGCACCCGCGCGCCCGTCTGCGCCTGCTTCATGGTATCCAGGACTTTCAGTGCATAAGCGCGGTTCGCGGGTTTGCCGTCGAGCAACAGCCAGCACATGGTCACCGAGGCGTCGAGCACGAAGTTCACGCGCGGCCTTGGTCGATGAGTTGTTTGACGTTCACGACGCCGCGCACCGGGTTTTCTCGCATGAACGCCTTGAACTTTTCAACCGCGGCGGACTTGTCTTTCGGTGCCACGCTCTCGCTGGGAACGAGGTCGGCCATCGCCTCGCCGCGATTGGTGATGGTAAAGCGCTTGCCCGCCTTTACTTGCCGCAGCAGCTCGGGCAGTTTGGTCTTGGCCTCATAGGCGCCGATTTCGATTTTCATGCGGATTCACTCCTGAATGTGTCAGACTAGTGTATAGACCAGTCTGACAGAGGTCAAACACCAGATCGCTGCGCTAACGATGCCGGGCGAGCAGTACGCAGCTACGCCCTCGAACCCGAAGCGTGCAGCACCGTACTCACCCTCGCCCTCTGCGGCATTCCCGCCCTCCTCGGCGGCCTGGGCGAAGACTTCACGCGCGCCACGGCGCGCACGCGTGGGGCCACTTCTCTTCCGGCTCCCCGGCCGCCAATGATATACAATACTAATGTGTATATTGTATCGAATGGAGAATGCCATGAATGTCGCGAAGTGGGGTAACAGCCTGGCCGTGCGTCTGCCGGCCGCGGTGGTGGAGGCCCTTGGCCTCAAAGAGGGGGACGATATAGAGATCGATGTCGTCGCGGCGCGCACGCTCGAAGTGCGCAAAAAGCCCGCGGCGCGCGAGCTGCTGGCGCGCTTGAGGAAGTTCCGCGGGCGCCTCCCCGCCGATTTCAGGTTTGACCGTCTCGAAGCGCACGGGCGTGCCAGGTAAGGCGTTCTTCGACACCAACATCCTGCTCTATCTGCTCTCCGCGGATGCGGCCAAGGCTGAGCGCGCCGAGGAGCTGGTTGGCGAGCGCGGTGTTATCAGCATCCAGGTGTTGAACGAGTTTGCATCCGTGGCTTCCCGCAAGCTGCGCATGTCGATCCCGCAGATCCGGCAATGCCTGGACCCGATTGTTCAGATCTGCAGCATCGAGCCGATCACGATCGAAACGCATGCGCGGGGGCTCGATGTCGCGGCGCGTTACGGGTTCTCCGTGTACGACTCGATGATTGTCGCGGCCGCCTTGCTGTCCGATTGCGACACGTTGTACTCGGAGGACCTTCACCACCGGCAGCGGGTCGACGGGCTCCTGATCAGCAACCCGTTCCCTGTTCGATGATAAAGCCCATTTTCGCGATGATCCTCTGCGCGACCATGCCTGCCTGCGAACGCCCGGCGGATGGCAGCGGCGCCCTCGCGCCATCGGGCTACCGTCACTCGCCCGGACCCTAGAACTCCCAACTCGCCCCCTCTGAATGCACGCCGCAGCCCTCTCGTTCCTCGCCTCCGCCGTCATCTGCGCCGCGATCGTTCTACTGCGCCCGTATCACCAGCGCTACACCCTCGACGCGATCTCCGCCTCTCCCCGCAAAGTCCACACCGCCCCTACCCCCCGAATCGGCGGACTCGCCCTCATCGCCGGTGTAGCCGCGGGCGCCTTTGCCCTCCCCTCCGAAGCGCGCAACACCGTGCTCGCACTCGCCCTCTGCGGCCTCCCGGCCCTCCTCGGCGGCCTGGGCGAAGACTTCACCCGCAAGGTCTCCTCCACTGCGCGCCTCTGTCTCACCTTCATCTCTGCGGCGATCGCCTTCCTGGTCCTCGACGCGAGCATCACCGACCTCCACCTCCCGGGCAGCGCCTGGCTCCTGAGCTTCGCGATTCCCTCGCTCCTGTTCACCATGTTCGCCGTGGGCGGGCTCGCGCACGGCATCAACATCGTGGACGGCCTCAACGGCCTCGCCGGTTTCACCGCACTGCTGGTCCTCGGCGCAATCGCCTGGGTCGCAACGCAAGTGGGCGACCAGCCCATCGCGCTGATCGCGCTCCTCGTCGCGGGCAGCGTGGCCGGGTTCCTGGTGTGGAATTTCCCGCGCGGCGCGCTGTTCCTCGGCGACGGCGGCTCCTACTTCCTCGGCTTCCTCATCGCCGAGCTGGCGGTGCTGCTGGTGCACCGGAACTCCGACGTGTCGCCCTGGTTCGCGCTCACGGTGCTTTCCTACCCGGTGTGCGAGACGCTGTTCTCCGCCTGGCGCCGCAGGATCCTGCGCGGCCAGCACGCAATGGACGCCGACGGGCTGCACCTGCACACGCTCGTCTACAAGCGCCTGGTGCGCCGCCACGGCAAGGGCGGTACAGGCCAGAACGCCTTCGCCGCGGTTTACCTCGCGGTACTTTGCGCCGTGGTGGTGCTCCCCGCCATGGTCATGTGGCAGGACACCCTCGCACTGCAGGGGATCGCGCTCGCCTTTGTCGTGTTTTACGTGATCTGTTACCGGGGCCTGGTGAGGTTCCGTTTCCCGCGCTGGCTCTCGGCCCGCGGTTCAGGGCACAATGGCGGCAGGCGCGCAGGCGGGGCGCAGCAGCTCTAGGCGCGGTTCGGGCACACAAGGAGGCAAGCCATGAAACAAAAAGGATTCCTTCGCACGCTGGGCTGGGTGCTGGTTGGCCTCGCCGCGGCCTTCGCAACCGCGGTGCAGGCTGCCGCAAACGTTCAATCCATGCGCGGCGACGTGCGCGCGGGGGCTGCCAAGGTCAATACCAACGACCGCATCACCTCGGGCGCCGCCATCACTACCGGCGCGGGCGCACAAGCCGTGCTCAGATTCGACGACGGCCAGGTAGTGGTGTTGAACGAGAACACCACCTTCCGCATCACCGACTTCCAGTTCCAGAAGGAAAAGCCGGCCGGCGACCGCGCGATCTTCGACCTGCTGCGCGGCGCACTGCGCGTGATTTCCGGCGCGGTGGCCTCGAGGAGCCAGGCGTCCTTCCAGCTTCGCGTGCCGCAGGCGACCATCGACATCCGGGGCACCGACTTCATGGTGGCGATCGTCAACCCTGCGATCCTCAGCATCGGCACCGGCGCGGTAGGTGCGTCCAATGCGGCCGGCACGGCAGTGTTCGGCGCCGGCAGCTTCGGCTCGGTCGCCTCGTCGAGCGCGCTCGCGGTCGCGATTCCCGCCTCGGCGGTGCCGCCGGCGGCGAGCGCGGCGTTCAGCAGCATGAGTTCGGTGGCCGGGGTGGTGGCGGGCGGCATGGCGCCGGGCGCGGCGACGCCCCCTCTCGCCGGGGCGACAATGGGTCCCGCGGCGGCAGCGGGGGTCGGTGCGGCAGTGGCGATCGGCATAGCCGCCGCCAGCGGCTCCACCACCACCCACCACCCGACTACGCCGTAAGCGAAGCGAATCCAGGAGAGGCCCCGTGCGGGGCCTTTCTTTTTGTACCAGAAATTAGTACAAGTGACCTAACTTCAAGTACACTCGGCGCCGCGCATGGAACGCATCGCCGCCACCCTGTTTGGCAAGACGCGCCGCGCCGCGCTCGCGCGCCTGTACCTCGAGCCGGCGCGCGAGTTCCGCCTGCGCGAGCTGGCGCGGCTGACCGGCATCAGCGCCGGCGCGATGCAGCATGAACTGAAGCAGCTGGTGGCGGCGGACCTGGTGCGGCGGCGCGAGCACGACGGGCAGGTCACCTACCGCCCAAACGCCGAGAGCCCGGTGTTCGAGGAACTGCGCACCCTGGTCGAGAAGACCAGCGGCATCGGCGAGCTGGTGCGCAGGGCGCTGCGGCCTGCAGCGCGCCGCATCCGGCTCGCCCTGATCTACGGCTCGGTCGCCAAGGGCGTCAACCGGGCGCGCAGCGACCTGGACCTGCTGGTGGTGGGCAGCATCGCCTTCGGCGATCTGGTGCGGCTGCTCGCGCCGGCGGAGAAGCGTATCGGGCGCGAAATCAGCCCGCGGCTGTACGCCGAGAAGGATTACCGCGAGCGGCTCGGGCGCGGCGAGCGCTTCCTGAAATCGGTCCTGCAGGGGCCGCACACGGTGCTGATGGGAGAAGTCGATGACCCTCGATAACCTGGTCGGACGCGGACTGGAAAAGGCGGAGGCTGACCGGGAGGAGTTGACCCGCTTCCTCGACAGGATCCGGCGCAAGCTTGCCGACAGCCGCCAGACCAACATCAGCCTCGACAGCCGCTTCGACGTCGCCTTCGAGGCGCTGCTGCAGATCGCGCTCGCCGCATTGCGCGCCCGCGGCTACCGCACCACCGCCGGCGCCGGCCACCAGCAACTGGCGATCCAGGCCTTGCCGAAAACCATCGGCATCCCTGCCGGCGAGGTACGCACGCTGGATGAATTCCGCAAGCGGCGTTCCGCCGGCCTTTACTTGGCGGAATTCGAACCTTCGGTGGCGGAGGTCGAGGCGCTGGTGGCTGCGGCGGACCGGCTGTACAAGAGTCTGGTCGCGTGGCTCAAGGCGCATCGGCCGGAGTTGCTGGAAAAGCCGCCGGCGCCAAGGTCCGGGAAATAAGGTCTGTCCCAATGCGAAAAATAGGGTCTGTCCCTATTTTTTTTCTTTTCCTCGCCGCCGGCGCGCATGCGCAGGAGCCGCCCACGGCGCAGCCGTCGTTCACCGCTCCGTCCACCAGCGGCCAGACCGGCCTGATCAGCATGCCGGACGCGCGCCTGGCGCCCGATGGCACCTGGCGCACCGGCATGATGTACCTGAAGCCGTATCAGGCGATCTGGTCGAGCCTCACCATCATGCCGTTCCTCGAAGGCTCGTTCCGCTACACGCGCATCATGTACGTGCCCGGGTTTCCGGGCGTGCCGGGCGAGGACTACGGCGATTTTAAGGACAAGGAGTTCGACCTCAAGCTGCGCGTGCTGCCCGAGCGCGGCTGGTGGCCGCAGTTTGCGCTGGGAATCCAGGACCTGGAGGGCACGGGCGTGTTCAGCGCCGCCTACGGCGTGGCCTCCAAGCGCTTCGGCGAGTTCGACCTGACCCTCGGCTACGGTCACAAGCGGCTTGACGGCGCATTCGGCGGCGTGCGCTGGACGCCCGCGAGCCTGCAAAACTGGAGCCTGGTCGCCGAATACGACGCCTACAACTACAAGCAGGACACCGGCTCGCAGCTCTCGGGTGCGGCGAGCTACACGAAGGGCGTCGGCGCGGGCCTCGAGTACCGCGCGGACTGGTGGGGCGCGAAGGCCTTCGCTGCGCACGGCGAGGCGGGCCTCAACGCCTGGGTCTCAGTGCCGCTGCAGCAAAAGGAGTTCGTGCCGAAGGTCGACGAGCCGCCGGCGTACACGAGGATCAACCCGCGCCCCACCGAAGAGCAGTGGGCCGCCGATCCGGCGCACCAGCAGCGCTTGGAGCAAGCGCTCAAGGCGCAGGATTACCATCAGATCCGCATCCGCTACGACAATGGGCGGCTGGAAGCCACGCTCGCCAACACGCGCATCGCCGCGATGCCGCGTGCGGTCGGCCGCGCCGCACGCACCATGCTCTCCTTCGCCCCGCTGCAGGTGCGCGAGATCCGCGTCACCTACGCGCTGGTGGGGGTGACCGTCGCCACCTACAGCTTCATCCACGTGCCCACGCTGCAGCGCTACTTCAACGGCATGGCGACGAGAAAGAACCTAGCGCAGACCGTCGCCATCGAATACGCGAAACCGGATGACGCGCGCGAGACCGGGGACCGCGAAGAGAACGAGGCGAAGGACCGTGACGCAGCGCTCGCCGCCTTCGAGGAGCCTCTGCCGGAGGAAATCATCGCCGGCCGGCGCGATGCGGCGCAGATCCTGGTGCTGCAGCGCGAGGTCGCGGGCGGCGTGGCGCGGCTGCGGCCGGGCGTGTCGGCCTTCTTCAACGATCCGAGCGGCGCGCTGAAATTCGACCTGTCGGCGCTCGCCTCCTACGACCGCCCCTTCGCCGGCAATCGTTTCCTCAACGCGGAGATGAAGTTCACGCTGTACGAGGACGTAAGCGACGTGACGCAGCTCTCCAACAGCACGCTGCCGCACGTGCGCACCGACATCGCCGAGTACAAGCGTGGCAATGACGTGAAGCTGTTGCGCGCGCTCGTGCAGCAGTTCTGGCACCCCGCGCAGCGTGTGTACGCGCGCGCCTCGGCGGGCCTGTACGAGGAGATGTACGGCGGCGCCGGCGGCCAGGCGCTGTACCTTTCGCGCGACGGCGGCTGGTCGGCCGACCTTGCGGTGGACGCGCTGCAGCAGCGCGACATCAAGGGCTGGTTCGGCTTCCGCGACTACTCCACCGTCACGGCGATCGCCAGCCTGAACTACCGCATGGCGCAGGGCGTGACCGGCACCATGCGCGCGGGAAGGTTCCTCGCCAAGGACGAAGGCGTGCGCGTGGAGGTGAAGCGCCGCTTCGCCTCGGGCTTTGAGGTGGGCGCCTGGTACACGAGGACCAACGGCAACGACATCACCTCGCCCGGCACGCCCGAGAGCCCGTACTACGATAAGGGCATCTTCATGCAGATGGCCCTGAACACCATGCTCACGCGCGACACCCGCGCCACCGGCAACTTCTCGCTCGCGCCGTGGACGCGCGACGTTGGCCAGATGGTGCAGTCCCCCGGCGACCTCGCGCGCCTGGTCGAGCGCCAGGTGCGCGACCTGCACGAGCGCGACGGGCTGCGCTACCTCGGCGACAGGGAGGACGACTACGACCTGCCGAACCTCGGCACCGGGCCGCGCGACCGCGTCTGGCCGGATTTCGCGGGCGAGGACGCCGTGGGCATGGGGCGCGCGGCGGGGAAAGCGGACTGGGTGGACGCGGCGGTGCTGGGGGGCGG
The DNA here is from genome assembly GCA_031394435.1 of Betaproteobacteria bacterium. Classification (GTDB taxonomy): domain Bacteria; phylum Pseudomonadota; class Gammaproteobacteria; order Burkholderiales; family SG8-39; genus JAABQT01. Next base: position 2,564 of record JANNTQ010000265.1, on the reverse strand, counting down.
GTTGATCCTGGGCTCGGCACTGCTCGACCAGCCGGTGGACGACTGGGCGGTCAGGCACGGCAACGCCCGATGGATGAAGCGCACGGTGAAGCTCGGCGACGCGCTGCCGGTGGCGGCGATGGGGGTCTCGGCGGTGTTCGCCTTCGACGAGTCTCGGCCGAGGTTGTCGGATGCGGGCACGGCGGCGCTCGAGGCGGGCGTGGTGGCACTCGCGGCCTCGGAGGTGCTCAAGTACGGAATCGGTCGGGCACGGCCAAACGCGGGCCTCGCGCGCGGCGAGTTCGAGCCGGGAACGAAGGACGACCGATTCCACTCCATGCCCTCCAACCACACCGCGGTGATGTGGGCGGCGGTGACCCCTTACGCGAAGGAATTCGGCGCGCCCTGGCTCTACGGCGTGGCGGCGATCACCAACCTCGCGCGCGCCGGCAGCCGCGAGCACTGGCTGTCGGACACAGTGGCGGGAAGCTTGCTTGGCTACGCGCTCGGAAGTTTGGCGTGGGAGGCGCGCCGCGACTCGCGCCTCGGCAAGAATGCGCCCAGGATCGCGGTGGGCATGGACTCGGTGAGCCTGGCATGGGCCTGGTAAAGAAAATAAGGTCTGTCCCTATTTTTGTCCTTCTCGTCTCTGCTGCGACCGTCGGCGCGCAGGACTGCGGGGTCCTCGACCCAGAGCTTAAAGGCGACTACGCCGGCCCATGCAAGGACAGTCTCGCCGAGGGCGAAGGCGTGGCGCGAGGCACGGCGGAGTACCGCGGCGGTTTCCGCGCCGGCAAGAAGCACGGCCAGGGCGTGAAGGCGTGGCCGAACGGCGATCGCTACGTGGGTGGTTTCGCGGAGGATCGGCGCGAGGGCCGCGGCGAGTACATCTGGGGGCGCGGGCCCTGGGCGGGCGAGAGCTACGAGGGGACCTACCTGAACGACAAGCGCCACGGCGAGGGCGTCTACCGCTGGCCGACCGGCGACGTGTACAGGGGACCCTTCGCGGACGACGCTATCAGCGGCTACGCCACGCCGATGATGCTCGCGCGGCGCAAGTTCGAGGAGGAGGCGAAGCGCGCGGTGGCGAAGGAAGGCCAGAAGGTCTGCCGCGAGATGCCGATCGGCATCGCGCACGGCGAATGGATCCGCGGCGTGGTGGTTGGCGTTTCCGGAGAACAGGTGGGCGTGCGCGTGGACGAGCCAGGCGTGAACCGCCATGTGGTGACGGGCGTGGAGCTGCGCGCCGGCGACGTGGTGTGGGACGCGCCGACGGGATGGACGCCGTGCTGGTGAAAAAATGGGGTCAGACTCATTTTTTTGACGTTGTAATGCGCTTGCCGCTGGCGGCGCTGGCGGGGTATTTCCTTTGGCATGAGTGGCAGGCCCTCGAGATCGCACAGGGTTGGCTGCGCATCGCGGCGCATGTGGCGACGATGCTGTTCCTCGCGCTGATCGCCGCGATGACACTGGCGCGCCGCCGGCCCGTGCGCAAATCCGAGGGCTGGCTGCCGCGCTTCGCGGCGCTGGCGGGCCTGCTGATGCTCTACGCCCTGCTCCTCTTTCCGCGCGCGGTGCCGGAGGAGGCCTGGGACGCCGCCGCGCTCGCGCTCCTCGTCGCGGGGCACTTCCTCTGTGCAGTGACGCTCGCGCAGCTCGGACGATCGTTTTCCGTGATGCCCGAGGCGCGAAAGCTCGTTACCGCGAGCCTGTACTCGCGGATTCGCCATCCCCTGTACATGGCGGAAGCCGTGGCCACGCTCGGGGTATTCTTGCAGTACCGTTCGCCGGGCGCGGCCCTGCTCGTCGCGGCGCAGTTCGCGGTGCAGCTCTGGCGCATGCATGAGGAGGAGAAAGTGCTCGAAGCGCAGTTCCCGGATTACGCGGCCTACCGCGCGCGGACTGCGCGGCTGGTGCCGGGCGTGTTCTAAATAAAGGGTCTGACCCTATTTTTCCATGAAGCAGGCGCTCGTCATCCTGGTGCTGCTCGCGGTGGGCTCGGTGCTCGCCTACTACCACGTCGCCAACCAGAACTACTACCCGGTGTCCAAGCTCGCCTCGGCCGACGGCTACACCTTCCACATGGTGCAGGACCGCCGCGCGCAGAGGAACGCCTGCGGCCAGGCCAACGACCGCTTCCTCGCGCCGATCAAGGCGCGCTGCCTGCAATGCCAGGTCGTGTACGCACGTTGCGAGCGCGAGTTGCAGGGCCTGGAGCTGGCCCTGCTGCTTGGAGACCCGATGCCGATACACGTGGTGATCTCGCCAGGGCTGCGCCTGGCGATGGAAGGCCCGAAGGAGGCCGTGCGCCAGCAGTGCGAGCAACTCGCCACCGGGCTGGTGAAGGGCGGCGCGCCCACTGCAGCCTGCGTGTTCCCGGGAACGACGCGCCGCCCCTGAAAAGGCAAAGGCCCCTCGCGGGGCCTTTGCAGGGCGACGCCGATGCGGCTTACGGGTTGTGCGTCACCGTAGAGCTACTCGAATCGCTCACCGCGGCGGCGACGGCGACAGCGCCCAGGCTGACGAAGGCGACCGTGCCCGCGGTCGCGGTTCCGACGGCCGTGGCGCCCGCTGCTGTGGATGCG
>JANNTQ010000209.1:0-4310 GCA_031394435.1 Betaproteobacteria bacterium | reverse complement strand
TGTGACAGGCGATGACCAGCCCGTTCGGCTTCCTGCAAGGGGAATGGCCCCAGGTGTACGAGGCGGCCGACAAGGCCGCCAGCGCGGCCCACCCCGATCCGCGCACCGCCTGCTTCTACGCTCGGCGCGCACTGGATCTGGCGGTGGCGTGGGCCTACAAGTCCGACGCCTCGCTGCGCCTGCCCTACCAGGACAACCTGAGCGCGCTGATCCACGAGCCGAGCTTCAAGGCGGCGGCCGGCGAGGCGGTGTTCAACAAGTGCCGGGTGATCACGCAGCTCGGCAACCAGGCGGTGCACAGCCACCGCGCCATTCAGCCGTACGACGCCGAGACGGCGGTGCGCGAGCTGTTCCACGTCGGCTACTGGCTGGCGCGTACCTACGCGCGCACGACGCGTCCGCCGCCCGGTCTCGGCTTCGACGCACGGCTGCTGCCGCGCACGGCGCCGTTGCCGAGGCACACGCTGGATCAGTTGCGCGGACTGGAGACGGAGCTGCGCCAACGCGACGAGACGCTGGTGGCGGCGCTGGCCGACAAGACGGCGCTCGACGCCGAGTTGCAGCGCCTGCGCGCCGAGGTGGCAGCGGCGAAGCAGGCGAGCGCGGCGCAGCCGGACACGCACGACTACTCGGAAGCCGAGACGCGCGACTACTTCATCGACCTGCTGTTGAAGGAGGCCGGCTGGCCGCTCGACCAGGCGCGCGACCGCGAGTTCGAGATCGCCGGCATGCCCAACGCGCAAGGCGCCGGCTTCGTCGACTACGTGTTGTGGGGCGACGACGGCCGGCCGCTGGTGTTGCCGGCTACGTGAAAGCGCGGGAATCTGACGATAGGCGCGGTTTCTGCGGATGGGGGGATGGTCACTTCGGTTGGCGTGCGGGGCGGGACTTGCGGGTCTTGGCTTTGAGGGCGGCGCGCTCTTGGGCTTCCTTGAGCCGGTAGCTGTTGCCCTCGATGGTGAGGATCTCGGCCTTGTGGATGAGGCGATCGACGAGGGTGACGACGCAGGCGGCGTTGGGGAAGACGTCCTGCCACTGGGCGAAGGTCTTGTTGGTGGTGATCAGGGTTGAGCGTTCGTTGTAGCGGCGGGTGACGACTTCGAAGAGGAGGTCCGCCAGGCGCGAGTCGTAGGAGAGGTAGCCGAGCTCGTCGATGGCGAGAAGCTGCGGGCGGCAGTAGTGGCGCAGGCGGCGGTGCAGCGCGGAGGCGGAGTCCTGCGCGGCGAGATCGTTGAGCATGGCGCTGGCGGTGGTGAAGCGCACGGTGGCGCCGCCGAGCAGGGCGCGATGAGCGAGGTGCTGGGCGATCATGGTTTTGCCGATGCCGTTGGGGCCGACGAGGACGACGTTGGCGCGCTCGGCGAGGAAGTCGAGGGTGGAGAGCTCCTCGATGGCGGCGCGATCGATCTTGGTCGGCCACTGCCAGTCGAAGTCGGCCATCGGCTTGAAGGCGCCGAGGCGGGCGAAGCGCAGGCGGCGCTCAAGGGAGCGGCGGCGGCGCTCGGCGTCCTCGTAGGCGACCAGCGTGGGGAGCCAGGCACAGGCGTGGACCTCGGGCCAGTGAGCCAGCAGGCCGTAGAGACCGAGACCGCGCACCGCGGCGCGCAGCTCATCGGGGCTTGGGGTCGTCGGGGGTGTCGGTGTCGTCGTCATTGGCCCTGTCCTCGGTGAGCAAGTCGTAGGTGGCGAGTGCGTGGGGGCGGGCGACCATGTCGCGCACGCGCGGGTCGTCGGGGAGCGCCATCGCGATGGGTGGGGGCTGGTGGCTGGCGTGGCGGTGCTGGTCGAGGAGCTGCTCGACGGCCGCGAGATGCGGAGCGCCGTGGGCGAGGGCGAGGGCGAGGGCCTGGTCGAGAGGTCCCGGCCCGTAGAGGTCGAGCAGGCGGAGCAAGCCGGTCATGGTGCGGCCGAGACTGCCGGCGCGCTCGGCCACGGCGGCGAAGAAGGGAGCGGCCGTGGGGACGGTGTGGTGCAGATGATCGAGGCCGCGGTGATGGCGCGCCGCGCGCTTTCTCGCGACGAGCGCGCGCACGTGGGCCTCGTCCTCCACCTGCGCGCCCTTGTCCCACGAGCGGACGTGGCGGGCGATGACGGCGGCGCCGTCGACGACGCGTACCGTCGCGTCGGTGGCGTGGACCACCAGCGTGCGCCCGACGTGGTCCGCGGGCACGGAGTAGTCATTCAGATCGAAGCGCACATAGGGGGTGCGGCCGACGTGCACGTCCAGGCGCTCTTCGCTGGGGAAGGGATTGGCGGGCAGCGGCAGGAGGAAGGGCTGCTCCGCGGCGAAGACCTCCTCAACGCGCCGGCGGCGGTCCTCGGGGCACAGCCGCTCGGCGGCGATGCCTGCGCACCACTGGGCCGCCTGGGCGTTCAGATCGGCGAGGTCGCGAAACGGGCGGGCGGCGAAGAAGCTGTCACGGATGTAGCGAATCGCTCGCTCGACCCGCCCTTTTTCATTGCCGCGCGCCACCGCGACCGGCCGCGGCTCGAAGTGGTAGTGGGCGGCCAGCTCGAGCAGCATCGGGTGGAAGTGGATCGCTTGCCCCACCCGCTCGAGCACGGCGCTGCGCAGATTGTCGTAGAGCAGGACCCGGGGCACGCCCGCGAAGGCGTCGAAGGCGCCGAGGTGGCCGCCGACAAAGCGCGGCATGTCGGCGCCGAGGGAGAAGCGCAGAAAAATCTGGCGCGAGTAGCTGAGCACCATGACGAAGCCCATCAGCGCGCGTGCGGCGCGGCCGACCGGGAGCGTGCCGAAGTGCCCCCAGTCGACCTGCGCCTGCTCGCCCGGCAGCGTGCGTAGCCGGAGGTACGCCTCCGCCACGGGGTGCGGGCGGTGCCGGGCGACGACGTGGCGGAAGTGGCTCTGGCTGCCGCGGTAGCCGCGGGCGCGTGCCATCTCGTAGAGGCGGCTGGCGGTGAGGCGCGGATACTTCTCGAGCGTCTCCCGGATCACGGGCAGGTAGGGATCGACGATCGAGCGCCGCAGGCTGGCGCGCCCCGGGACCTCGCCGGAGTCGACCAGCACCCGGGTGACGACGGAGTGGTGCACGCCGGTGGCGGCGGCGATCGTCCCCACCTTCCACTGCTCCGCATGCCACAGCCGCACGATCTCGGCGGCCAGCGCCGGGGCGATCATGCCTCCCCCTTCGCGCCGCCCGCACCCGCGTCGCGGCCGCGCAGACGCCCGAGGCGCCGCCGCGGGCGCGCCGGCTGGCGGAAGGAGAAGCGCACCAGCGCCGTGTCCTCAGGCCAACGATCCTCGTCGCCGAAGAAACCCAAACCGAGTGAATCGCTGACCGGGTGATCCACACCAATGACAGCGCCGAGCGGCGCCCCGCTCCACAGCGCCAGCCCTTCGAGCAGGGTGACGAGCGCCCGCGGGTGCTCGCCCCCCCGCGGCAGCGCCGCCCGCATCACGTCGCGTCCACGTGGCTCCGTCACCCACACCCACAGCGTCTCCGGCGTCACCTCCACCGTGGCCTGCCACGCCTTCGGCCGTGTCTCGCGCATCGCTTCCCCCTTCATTGGCGGCGACGATGACAGGCGCGTCGGCGGGCACGAATCCCCGATGCGTCACTTTCTCTCGCCGTCGCTCCCGCAGGCGGCCCTGCCGCAGGGCGTGCTTCGCGCGGCCGCGGAACGTCTGCTGGTAGCGCGCGCCGGCCCGCACCACGCACGCCCGCCGCGCCTGCGTGGCACACGCGCCGGGGCAGTAGCGCTGCCCGTGATCGCAGCGCCGACACACCTGCCGTTGCTCTCCGCAGCGAGCGCAATGGAACAGTCGGTCGCTGCGCGCCTCGAGCATGCGTGAGTCCGCCCAACGGCTGGACTCGCGCGCCCGGTCGCGTCATTCTCCCGACGGGACGACGCCAACCAATTCCATTCTGCGTGCGGTACTCCCACGAGGGCCCGAGGCTGCTACCTCGGGCCTTCACCTTTGTGGCGGCCGCTCTCCTACTCCGGGGCGCCGCGCGGGGGCAACGTCAGTCGCCCTTCGGGCTCCTTCCGTCTCCCCCGCGAAGACCGCAGCCCGAACGACGAACCCGCCTGCCCTGATCGCTGCGCCTTCGTCCCAAAGCGCGCCATTCGTCAACTTTGCGCGGATTTCGCTAGCCGTTCACAATCGCTCACCTGAAGCTCTTCACGCCGTGGACAAGCTGGACGTGGTACGGGTCAGAGTACGATCCCGCCGAACGTCTCTGTTTCGGCGTCGTCGTCGGGCTTGAGCGCGAGTTCGGCTACTTCTCGCTCGCCGAACTCGAAGCGATACGCGGACCGGGCGGTCTCCGGATCGAGCGTGATCTCCA
>JANNTQ010000207.1:0-7385 GCA_031394435.1 Betaproteobacteria bacterium | reverse complement strand
GCAAGCTCTCCGGCCTCGGCGCGAAGATCGCCCGGGTGCGGTAAAATCCTCATCCGAATCAAGTTGGAGGGGCCCTTCGGGGCCTTTTTTCATTTGCACCATGACCGGCATCGGCATCGCGCTGTCCAAGGGACGGATCCTCGAGGAGACGGGGCCGCTGCTCGTGCGCGTGGGCTTGCGCCCTAGGGAAAATCCGCAGCGCTCCCGCAAGCTGGTGATCCCCACGGCGCGCCGCGACGTGCGCCTGATCATCGTGCGCGCTTCCGACACGCCGACCTACGTCGCGCACGGCGCCGCCGACCTCGGCATCGCCGGCAAGGACGTGCTGGCCGAGCACGGTGGCGAGGGGCTGTACCAGCCGCTCGACCTCGGCATCGCCCGATGCCGCATGATGGTCGCGGTGCGCAAGGGCTTCGACTACGACGGCGCCGTGCAGCAGGGCGCGCGCCTGCGCGTCGCCACCAAGTACCTGCACACCACGCGCGAATTCTTCGCCGCCAAGGGCGTGCACGTGGACCTGATCCGGCTCTACGGCTCGATGGAGCTGGCGCCGATCCTGGGGCTCGCGGACGCGATCGTGGACCTCGTCTCGACCGGCAAGACGCTCAAGGCGAATAAGCTCGAGGCGGTCGAGGAAATCATGCCGGTATCGGCGCGCTTGATCGTCAACCAGGCGGCGCTGAAAACCAGGCGAGCGCTGTTGCAGCCGCTGATCGATGGCTTCGCCAAGGCGACGCGCAAGTGAAGCTGCGGCGCCTTTCGACGGCAAGTGCAGGCTTCGACGCCGAGCTCGAGCGACTTACGCGCTACGAGGCCGCGCAGGACGATGCGGTGGAGGCCACCACGCGCGCCATCATCGCCGACGTGCGGAAACGCGGCGACGTGGCGGTGCTCGAATACACGCGCAAGTTCGACCGCATCCAGGCGCGGACGATGGCGGAGCTGGACGTGCCGCGCGCGAAGCTCGAAGCAGCTCTCGCCACGCTGCCCGCGGCTCGGGGCGCTGCGCTGCGCGAGGCAGCCGAACGCGTGCATCTTTTTCACCAACGCCAGTTGTCGCAATCCTGGGAATTCACCGAAGCCGACGGCACGCGGCTCGGCCAGCGCGTGACGCCGCTCGAGCGCGTCGGTGTCTACGTGCCCGGCGGCAAGGCGGCCTACCCGTCCACCGTGCTGATGAACGTAATTCCTGCCAAGGTGGCCGGGGTCGGCGAGATCGTGATGACCAGTCCCAACGCGGAGCCGATGATGCTCGCGGCGGCGGCGCTGGCCGGCGTGGATCGCGTGCTTGCCATTGGCGGCGCGCAGGCGATTGCCGCGCTCGCCTACGGTACCGAGTCGGTGCAACGCGTGGGCAAGATCGTCGGACCGGGCAACGCCTACGTCGCCGCGGCAAAACGCCAAGTGTTCGGCCAGGTCGGCATCGACATGATCGCCGGGCCCTCCGAGATCCTGGTGATCGGCGACGGCACGACGCCGCCGGACTGGGTGGCGATGGACCTGTTTTCGCAAGCCGAGCACGACGAGATCGCGCAATCGATCCTGCTTTCGCCTTCAGCCGCGCACCTGGATGCGGTGGAAGCGAGCATCGCTAGGCTGCTGCCTGCGATGCCGCGGCGCGCGGTGATCGAGGCTTCGCTCAGCGCGCGCGGCGCCCTCATTCTTACGCGCAGCCTGGACGAGGCCTGTGCCATCGCCGACCGCATCGCCCCAGAGCATCTGGAACTGTCGGTGGAGAACCCCGACGCGCTGCTGCCCAAGCTGCATCACGCCGGCGCGATCTTCCTCGGCCGCTGGAGCTCGGAGGCGATCGGCGACTACTGCGCGGGTCCCAACCACGTGCTGCCGACCTCCGGCACCGCGCGCTTTTCCTCGCCGCTCGGCGTCTACGACTTCCAAAAGCGCACCAGCATGATCGCTGTGTCCGAGGCGGGAGCCGGCACGCTCGGCCGTATCGCAGCCACGCTCGCCGACGGTGAGGGGCTTTCCGCGCATGCGCTCTCGGCAAGAATGAGGCTCAAGTGACCGCGGACAAGCTGATCCGGCCGGAGATCCTGGCGCTCAAGGCTTATCACGTCGCCGATGCCGACGGCATGGTGAAGCTCGACGCGATGGAGAACCCGTATCCGCTGCCGGCACAGATGCGCCGCGAGCTGGGGGAGCACCTCGCCGGCGTGGATCTCAACCGCTATCCCGATCCCACGGGCAGGAAGCTGCGCGAGCTGCTGGCGAAGAAGATGAACGTGCCCGCGGGCATGAAGATCCTGCTCGGCAACGGCTCCGACGACCTGATCCAGATCGTCACCTTCGCCTGCGCACGGCCCGGCGCGGCAATGATGTTCCCGGCGCCGACCTTCGTCATGTACTCGATGAACGCGACGCTTTCGGGCATGAAGGCGCTGCGCTACGAGTTGCGCGACGACTACACCCTCGACCGCGAGGCGTTTGTCGCCCGCGTGAAAGCCGAGCAGCCCGCGCTCATCTTCATCGCCTACCCGAACAACCCGACCGGGATTCTCTACCCGGAAGATGACATCGTCGCAGTGCTGCGCGCGGCGCAGGGTCTCGTCGTGTTGGACGAGGCCTACCACGTCTTTGCGCAGAAGAGCTTCATGCCGCGGCTGGCCGAGTTCCCGAACCTGGTGGTGATGCGCACCTTGTCTAAGCTCGGACTGGCGGGGATCCGGCTGGGCTATCTGGTGGGGCGCCCCGAGTGGATCGGCGAGTTCAACAAGGTTCGCCAGGCCTACAACGTCAACGTGCTGACGCAGGCGGCGGCGAGCTTCGTATTGGAGCGACTGGACGTGCTCGAGCAGCAGGCGGCGAAGATCCGCGCCGACCGCGCGGGCCTCGGCCAGGCCCTCGCCGCGCTGCCCGGCGTGACGGTGTATCCGTCCGAGGCGAATTTTTTCCTGGCGCGCGTGCCGGATGCCGACCGGGCCTACGAAGCGCTGCGTCGCCAGGGCGTGCTGGTGAGAAACCTCAATGGCCCGGGCCTGAAGAACTGCCTGCGCATCACGGTCGGCACGCCCGATGAAAACCGTATACTCCTCACCGCCATGCGAGAAGCGCTGTGAACCGCACTGCCGAAGTGACCCGCAGCACCAAGGAGACTCAGATCCGGGTGAAACTCGACCTGGACGGCAAGGGCGTCGCGAAACTCTCCACCGGGCTGCCGTTCCTCGAGCACATGCTCGACCAGGTCGCCCGCCACGGCATGCTGGATCTCGACATCGAGGCCAAGGGCGATCTGCACATCGACGCGCACCACACGGTGGAGGACATCGGCATCACCCTCGGACAGGCATTTTTCAAGGCGATCGGCGACAAGGCCGGCGTGCGCCGCTACGGCCACGCCTACGTGCCGCTGGATGAGGCGATGTCGCGCGTGGTGATCGATTTCTCGGGCCGCCCGGCGCTGGAATACCACGTCAAGTTCACGCGCGCACTGATCGGCGAGTTCGACGTCGACCTGATGCACGAATTCTTCCAGGGTTTCGTCAACCATGCGCAGGTGACGCTGCACGTCGACAACCTGCGCGGCGACAACGCGCACCACCAGTGCGAAACCATCTTCAAGGCCTTCGCGCGCGCGCTGCGCATGGCGGCGGAGGCCGATCCGCGCGCCGCGGGCTCGATTCCATCCACCAAGGGTTCGCTCTAGTTGAAGATTGCGGTAGTCGATTACGGCATGGGCAACATCCGCTCGGTGTCGAAGGCGTTCGAGCGCGTCGCGCCAGGGGCGCAGGTGGCGGTGACCGCCGACCCGGAGGCAATCCGCGCGTCCGACCGAGTGGTGGTGCCCGGACAGGGCGCGATGCCCGATTGCATGCGGCAGCTCGCCGCCAGCGGCGCGCGCGAGGCGGTGATCGAGGCAACGCGCGCGAAGCCCTTCCTCGGCATCTGCATCGGCATGCAGATGCTGTTCGAGCGGGGCGAGGAAGGCGATACGCCCGGCCTGGGGTTGCTCGCTGGCGGTGTGCCGCGCTTTCCGGCGGCGCGCATGGCCGGCCTGAAGGTGCCGCACATGGGCTGGAACGAAGTGCGCCAGGCCAAGCCGCATGCGCTCTGGTCGGGCATCCCGAGCGGCGAGCGCTTCTATTTCGTGCACAGCTACTACCCGGCGCCCGCGGATGGCGGGCTGGTGGCGGCGACCTGCGACTACGGAGTCGCCTTTACCTGCGCGATTGCGCGGGATAACATCTTCGCCGTGCAGTTCCACCCGGAAAAAAGCCAGGCCGCCGGGCTCCGCCTGCTCTCCAACTTCATCCAATGGCGGCCGTAGCCCCCTAAGGCGTTACGCTTCACCGCGTGCTGATCATCCCGGCAATCGACCTGAAGGACGGCCGCTGCGTGCGCTTGCAGCAGGGCGACATGAACACGGCTTCCGTGTTCGGCGACGATCCCGTGGCCATGGCGAAACACTGGGCGGCGCAGGGCGCCCGGCGCCTGCACATCGTCGATCTGAATGGCGCAGTCGCCGGCCGGCCGAAGAACGAGAAGGTGATCCGCGAGATGATCAAGGCGGTCGGCGCGACCACGCCGATCGAGCTGGGCGGCGGCATCCGCGATCTCGACACCATTGAGAGCTACCTGGACGCGGGCGTCGCCTACGTGATCATCGGCACGGCGGCGGTGAAAAATCCCGGTTTCCTGTCCGACGCCAGCTACGCCTTCCCCGGCCACATCATCGCCGGCCTGGACGCCAAGGACGGCAAGGTGGCGGTCGAGGGCTGGTCGAAGATGACCGGCCACGACGTAGCGGACCTGGCGAAAAAGTACGAGGACTTCGGCATCGAAGCGCTGGTCTACACCGACATCGGGCGCGACGGCATGATGACCGGCGTCAACATCGAGGCGACGCTCAAGCTGGCGCAGGCGATCAAGATCCCGCTCATCGCTTCCGGCGGCCTGAACAGCATCAAGGACGTCGAGGCGGTGTGCCAGAAGCTGATGCCCGAAGGCGTGATCGGTGCCATTACCGGGCGCGCGCTGTACGAGGGCAAGATCGACTTCAAGAAGGCGCAGGCGGCCGCCGACAAGGCAACCGCAAAGCCATGAGCCTTGCCAAACGCGTCATTCCCTGCCTCGATGTGACCGCGGGCCGGGTTGTCAAAGGCGTCAATTTCGTCGCTCTGCGCGATGCCGGTGACCCGGTGGAAGTTGCCGCGCGCTATGACGCGGAAGGCGCCGACGAACTCTGCTTCCTCGACATCACCGCCAGCTCGGACGAGCGCGACATACTGCTGCACGTCATCGAGGCGGTGGCGTCCCAGGTGTTCATCCCGCTCACGGTGGGCGGAGGTGTGCGCAAGGTGGAGGACGTCAGGCGCCTGCTCAGCGCCGGCGCCGACAAGGTGTCGATCAACACCGCGGCAGTGCAGAACCCGGCGCTGGTCGAGGAGGCCTCCGCCAAGGTCGGCAACCAGTGCATCGTGGTGGCCATCGACGCCAAGCAGAAGGCGGGCGGCGGCTGGGAGGTGTACACGCACGGCGGGCGCAATCCTACGGGGCTCGACGCGGTGGACTGGGCGCGGCGCATGGTGGCGAGCGGCGCCGGCGAGATCCTGCTCACCAGCATGGACCGCGACGGCACGCGCGACGGCTTCGACCTCGCGCTCACCCGGGCCGTGGCCGACGCCGTCAGCGTGCCGGTGATCGCCTCCGGCGGCGTCGGCAACATGCAGCACCTCGCTGCGGGTGTGCTCGAGGGCGGGGCAGACGCGGTGCTCGCCGCCAGTGTGTTCCACTTTGGCGATTTCACCGTGCGCGCGGCGAAGGAATACATGCGCGGGCGCGGGATCGAGGTGCGGCTGTGATGGAATGGTTCGAGCAGCTGCGCTGGAACGAGCAGGGCCTGGTCGCAGCGATCGCGCAGGATGCCGGGAGCGGCCGCGTGCTGACGGTGGCCTGGATGAATCGCGACGCGCTGCGCCAGACGGTGGAAAAGGGCGAAGCGGTGTACTGGTCGCGCTCGAGGATGCGCCTGTGGCGCAAGGGCGAGGAATCGGGCCACGTGCAGAAGGTGCTGGAAGTGCGCCTGGACTGCGACGCCGACGCGATCCTGCTCAAGGTCGAGCAGATCGGCGGCATCGCTTGCCACACCGGGCGCGAGAGCTGTTTTTTCCGCAAACTGGAAGACGGGAGGTGGGTGAGCACGGATCCGGTTCTGAAGGATCCGAAACTCATCTACGGCGAACAATGAAACTCGGACTGGCTGAAACGCTGGAGCGCATTTCAGGCACCATCGAGAGCCGCAAGGGCGGCGACGCGAGCAAGTCCTACGTCGCGGGACTGCTGGCGGGCAACGAGGACGCGGTGCTGAAGAAAATCGGCGAGGAGGCCACCGAGACGGTGCTGGCGGCCAAGTCCGGCGACCGGCTGCACTTGGTGCGCGAGACCGCGGACCTGTGGTTCCACTGCCTGATCCTGCTCGCGCGCCACGGCCTGGGGCCCGGTGACGTGCTGGCGGAGCTCCACCGGCGCGAGGGTATCTCGGGCATCGACGAGAAGGCGGCGCGCAAGAAGCGATGAGCGATCCGGCCTGCCTGTTCTGCAGGATCGTGCGCGGCGAGATTCCCGCGAACAAGGTGTACGAGGACGAGGATGTATTCGCCTTCCACGACATCCGGCCGGTCGCAGCCGTGCACTTCATGATCATCCCCAAGGCGCATGTGGCGAGCCTGTACGACGCGGGCATGGCGCAGCACAAGGCGCTGGGCAAGATGCTTGCCCTCGCGGGTGAACTGGCGAGGAAGGAGGGGGCCGACGACGGCTTCCGCTGCATCATCAACACGGGGCGGGTAGGCCATCAGGAGGTGTATCATGTGCACATGCACGTGATCGGTGGGCCGGACCCGCTAGGCCCGATGATCCTGCGAAGAAAGTAGGAGGTAATCATGGGCTCGTTCAGCATCTGGCATTGGCTGATCGTTCTGGTCATCGTGATGCTGATCTTCGGCACCAAGAAACTGCGCAACATCGGTGCGGATCTCGGCGGCGCGGTGCGCGGCTTCAAGGATGGCATGCGCGACGGCGACAAGGCGGCCGACGGCGCGCCGCAGGTCACCGGCAAGACGGTCGAGGGCGAGGTCAAGAGCAGGACCGAGACCAAGGCCTGAGCGGCCTTCGCCGGGATTGTTGACGGGCGCCTGCGGGCGCCCTTTGTTTCTCCAGGGTCCCCATGTTCGATATCGGATTCTCTGAGCTGATGGTGATCGCGCTGGTGGCGCTGATCGTGATCGGCCCCGAACGCCTGCCGCGCGTCGCGCGCACCCTCGGTCACCTCGCCGGGCGGCTGCAGCGCTACGTCTCCGACGTCAAGGCGGACATCAACCGCGAGGTCGAGCTGGATGAATTGCGCAACATGCGCGATTCGATGCAGC
>JANNTQ010000067.1:0-2763 GCA_031394435.1 Betaproteobacteria bacterium | reverse complement strand
GTCAAGGAAGCGGCGGATTGGAAACTTAAACGAACATTCTCCGAAGGTGGCATGACATGCCAGAAATGTTTTCGAATGCGTCCTCGTACGAGAAGTATATGGGCCGCTGGAGTGCGAAGCTGGGTAAGCGTCCCGTAGAGGCCCTCTTCCCACAGGCGGTTTAGGTGTCCACGATTGGCAGTTTGCGGACACCGGATAGGTGTCCGCTTATTTGCTAAGTGGACACCTATTTTGCGGGACACGGAAGGTGCTGTGAAGCGTGGTGCGGGCAGACGCCGATCCTTCACCAAGGAGTATAGGCGTCAGGTGGTGCAGGAGACGCTTGCCCCGGGTGCGTCGGTGGCAGGCATTGCGCTACGCCATCGGCTGAATGCCAATCTGGTGTTTACCTGGCGGCGCAGGCTGTTGCCGACTCTGGCGCCGATGCGGGCCCCGTCGGTGAAGTTGCTGCCGGTGACGATCGCCGATTCCAGTGCTGCGCTGCCGGCCGTGGTTCGCGAGCTGATTGCGTCAAGTAAGCCCGCACGGCGCTCTCGAGCGCGCGGGGCCATCCAGATCGAGTTCAACGGGGCGCACATTGTGCTCAAGGGCGTGGTGGACGCCGAGGCGCTGCGGGTGGTGCTCGCGGCGTTCGTTGGGCGATGATTGCGCTGCCTTCGGGCACCCGGGTGTGGGTGGCGGCCGGGGTGACCGACATGAGGAAGGGCATGGACGGTCTGGCGGCGCTGGTGCAAACCACGCTCTCGGAGAATCCGTTCTCGGGCCACCTCTTCGTGTTCCGCGGCCGGCGCGGGGATCTGGTGAAGCTCGTGTGGTTCGACGGCGACGGGCTGTGCCTGTTTGCGAAGCGCCTGGAGCGTGGGCGCTTCGTGTGGCCGCAGGCGGCGAGCGGGACGGTGGCATTGAGTGCGGCGCAGCTCTCGATGCTGCTCGAAGGCATCGACTGGCGTCGGCCGGTGAAGACGTGGCGCCCGGAGCTTGCAGCGTAGTCGGCGAACAGGAATTTCTTCTGCAAGTTGTTGTACGTTGATGCCGCTTGGTGTAATGTCGCGGCGTGACTGAACGCGACGATCTTCCCGATGACATCGAGCTGCTGAAGGCGCTGGTGATCGCGCAGCGCATAGAGCTGCACTCCCACCTCGCCGAGATCGAGCATCTGAAGCTCATCATCGCGAAGCTCAAGCGGCTGCAGTTCGGGCGCCGCTCCGAGAAACTGGACCGGGAGATCGAGCAGTTGGAACTGCGGCTCGAGGAGCTGCAGGTATCGAGCGCGCCGGCTGCGCCCGTTGCCTCCGAGAAGCCCGCCGCGCCAGTGCCGGTGCGCCGAGCGCTGCCCGAGCACCTGCCGCGCACTCGCGTCGAGCATACGCCCGCGTGCACTTGCCCCGACTGCGGGGCGGCGATGCGCAGAATCGGCGAGGACGTCTCGGAAGTACTCGACTACGTGCCGGCGCGCTTCCGGGTGATCCGCCACGTGCGCCCGAAGCTCGCCTGCCCGGCGTGCGAGCGCATCGTGCAAGTTGAGGCGCCGTCTCGACCGATCGAGCGCAGTTTCGCGAGCCCGGGGCTGCTCGCCCACATCCTCACCTCGAAGTACGCCGATCACCTGCCGCTCTACCGCCAAGCGCAGATCTACGCCCGCGAGGGGGTGGAGCTCGAGCGCTCGACGATGGCCGAGTGGGTGGGCGGATGCTCGCGACTGCTCGATCCGCTGATCGAGGCCCTGGCCCGCTACGTGATGGCGGCGGGGAAGCTGCATGCCGACGACACCCCGGTGCCGGTGCTCGATCCGGGGCGCGGCAGGACCAAGACCGGCCGACTCTGGACCTACGTGCGCGATGACCGGCCGGCGGGAAGCGACCAAGCCCCGGCGGTGCTGTTTCGCTATGCACCCGACCGGCGCGGGGAGCGCCCGCGCGAACACCTCACACCATTCAGCGGCATTCTCCAGGCCGATGCCTATGCCGGGTTCGGCCATCTTTACGGGGAACGCATCCAGGAAGCGGCCTGTTGGGCGCACGCCCGGCGCGCCTTCTACGAGTTGCATCAGGCAATTCAGTCCCCGGTCGCCGCCGAGGCCTTGGAGCGCATCGGCGCGCTCTACGCGATCGAAGCCGAGATCCGGGGCCGCCCGCCCGATGAGCGGGCGGGCATCCGGCAGGCGCGCGCCGGACCGCTGCTCGAATCGCTGCGCGAATGGTTGCGCCAGACCCTGGGGCGGGTATCGAAGAAGTCGGAGTTGGGCAAGGCCATCAGCTACATCTTGTCGCGCTGGACGGCGCTCACGCGCTACCGCGACGATGGCCGCATCGAGATCGACAACAACGCCGCGGAGCGGGCGCTGCGGGCGGTCGCCCTGGGCAGAAAGAATTACCTGTTCTGTGGCTCCGACGCCGGCGGCGAGCGGGCAGCCGTCATGTACAGCCTGATCGGCACCGCCAAGCTCAACGGTCTCGACCCGGAGGCGTATCTGCGCTACGTTATCGAGCGTATCGCTGATCACCCAATCAACCGCATCGAGGAACTGCTGCCTTGGGCGGTCGTCGATGCGCTGAAACCCGCCGAGCCGCAGCAACTCGCTGCCTGAACCACCCGCACCGCGTCAAGAGGGTGATCGCCGGACGCTTACCCATAATGCGCCCTTCTCAGCCGTCCCTCCCTGATGGCCGTCCCCGTCCCCCCAGGGGGCTAAGGTGGGGGCAGACGCTTGTCTGCTTGTGGACGTGATCGAGTCTCCCCCGACGGCCATGTATCGAGGTCGAC
>JANNTQ010000173.1:0-21115 GCA_031394435.1 Betaproteobacteria bacterium | reverse complement strand
ATGCCGCCAGCGCCTTGGCCACGTCCACCAGCAGCCTGTCGTCGTCCGGCAACGGCGCGCCGAACACCTTCCGATAGCGGCACGCTAGATCCGTGTCCGCGCGCATCAGCTTGGCCACCTGCGCCGCGCTCGAACCCATTTTCCTGGGGTCGAGGATCGGCCGGATGCCCTGCGCCCACAGGCTGTCCTGCGCGCCGTCCCAGCCGAACCAGCGCTGCAGCCGCACGTTGGAAACGCTCGGCGTATTGCGGTCGACGAGCGCCAATCCGCGCGCCCGCGCCTCGCCGTCGGTCCAATTGCGCTCCGGCAGGTGGCAGCGCGAGCAGGACATCTCGCCGTTCGAGGAAAGCCGCCGCTCGAAAAACAGCCGCTCGCCGAGGTCGATGGCGTCCTTGTTGCCTGAAACGCGGTTCGAAGGATCGGTTTTGAACGCCGGCGGCCAGGGCCCGTGGGCGACGATGGCACGCAGTTGCGCATCGCTGAAAGCCTGCGCGGCCTGCGCGGCCGCAAGTAGGAGGACGAGGAGCCCGCGCCTCACTCGAGCCGCACGCTGTGCGCGAGCCGCTCGCTCTTGCCGTCCGCGCGGACCTCGAACACGAACTCCCAGCGTCCCGCCATATGGAACATGAGCCCTTCGGCACGGTAGCGCCCTGCACCGAGCGCCGCGATCGTCGGCTTGTAGTTCATGCCGTGCCGGTGGTCCGGCATCCAGGCGTCCACCGTCACCGCCTCCGGCACCGGGCAGACCGCGAACTCGACCGCGAAATGCTCGCCGACGCGCAAGGGCACCGTGCGAAAGAGAACGGTGGTGGCCGCCGACTTGACCGGCTGCGCCGCGCCCCCGGGCAGCTCGCAGGCCTGCGCGGCAGGCGCGAGCAGCAGCCAGCGCCTCATTTTTGCGGCGGAAACAGCGCCTCGCCGTTTTTGTAGGCGATACGCTCGGCGACGTCCTGCGGCAAGTCGGCAAGCCAGGCGCGCGACCAGCTGGCGTGCTCGGCCACGTAGTGCCAGCGCTCCGGCGTGAAGGTGTCGGTGCCGACCATGAAGCGCTCGGGAAACTCGAGGAAGACCTTGCGCCACTCCGCGTCCACTTTCCCGCCCGAGCCATGGTCGGTGCGGAACGCGAGGTCGCACCAGAGGTTCTTGTACTTCCTCAGCATGGCGCGCACGTTTTCCGGCCGCTCGAAGCCTGCGTGCGCCCACAGGATTTTCGCCTCTGGCCATTGCTTGAACAGACGCTCCACGGCATCCGAATCGGAATGCGCGTGCAAGAAGAGCTTGTACTGCTTCGCCAGCTGCACCATGCGCCGCGGCACCGGCAGGTCGGCGTCGGCGCCGTACAGGTGGAACTCGCCGATGCCGGAATAGCGATACTTCTGCAGCCGCTCTTCAAGGTAGCCCGGCACCGTCTCGTCGCGGAACCAGGTGCCGGTGTCGCCGCGCGAGCGGTACGGGCGCAGCTCGGTGACGATGAGCTCGGGCGCCTCGGCCTTGAGCCGCTGCTGGCCGTCGTCGCCGGAAGAGGAGATCAGCGCGCGTCGCACGCCCGCCTTCTTCAGGATGGCGATCACGTCCTTTGGCGGCAGCACATCCCAGGCGTCGTGGCTGTAGTGCATGTGCGCGTCGAAGATCGGCAGATCGGCGCCCGCCGCGGCCAACGGCGCGAGGAAAAGCACTGCTGCGATCAGCCTGCTCATCTGCACACTCCTTCAGGGAAATTCTACCCACATGCGCCGATTCTAGTGCCTGGGCTAGACTGAAGCATGGGCGAGATCTCGCTGGTCGACATACGTGCGGCCGCTGCGCGCATTGCCAGCGCGGTGGAGCGCACGCCTTGCGTTCGCAGCCGCACGCTGTCGGCACTGACCGGCTGCGAGCTGTGGCTCAAATTCGAGAACCTGCAGTTCACCGGCTCGTTCAAGGAGCGCGGCGCGCTCAACAAGCTGCTGACCCTCCCCGAAAGCGAGCGCCGGCGCGGCGTCATCGCCATGAGTGCCGGCAATCACGCGCAAGGCGTCGCCTACCATGCCGCTCGCCTCGGCCTGCGCGCGGTGATCGTGATGCCGCGCGGCACGCCCAACAACAAGGTGAAAAGCACGCAGGTGCACGGCGCCGAGGTGTTCCTCGAAGGCGACACGCTCGCCGAGGCCGCGGTGCACGCGCAAGCGCTCGCCGCGCGCGACGGTCTCAGCTTCATCCATCCTTACGATGACGCAGCGGTGATCGCCGGCCAGGGCACGGTGGGCCTCGAGATGCTGGAGGACGTGGCCGACTTCGACGTGCTGGTGGTGCCGGTGGGCGGCGGCGGGCTGATTTCCGGCATCGCCGTCGCCGCCAAGGCGCTGCGCCCGGAGATCCACGTGCTTGGCGTGGAGTCGAAGACCTGGAGCGCCATGCACCAGCGCCTTAACGGCCTGCCGGTGGAGGTGGGCGGCGACACCATCGCCGAAGGCATGGCGGTGCGCGACGTGGGCGAGCAGACGCTGGCGATCTGCCGCCGCCTGGTGGACGAGGTGCTGCTGGTGGAGGAGGAAACCATCGAGCGCGCCATCGTCGCCCTGATCGAGATCGAGAAGACGGTGGCCGAGGGCGCGGGGGCAGCGGGCCTGGCCGCACTGCTGAGCGAGCCGCGGCGCTTCGCCGGCAAGCGGGTCGGGGTGCCGATCTGCGGCGGCAACATCGACTCGCGCCTGCTCTCGGCGGTGCTGATGCGCGGCCTGGTGCGCGACGCTCGCCTGGTGCGGCTGCGCGTGCGCATGACCGACGTGTCGGGTAGCCTGGCCAAGGTCGCCGCGATGATCGGCGACGCCGGAGGCAACATCGTGGAAGTCCAGCACCAGCGGGTGTTCGGCACCGCGTCGGTGAAGACCCCCGAGGTCGAGTTCGTGGTGGAGACGCGCGACCGCGAGCACACGCGCGCGATCGCGGCCCACCTGGCAGCGCACGGCGCGCAGGTGGGGCTGGACGACTAGGAGGGGGTAACGGGGGAACCTGGGTTCCCCTGTTCGTTAGTCACTTGTTCGGAGATCTCGACCAGGTTGAGGTCGGGGTCGCGCACGTACACCGAGCGCAGTTTCGAGACGGCGCCGGTCTTCATCACCGGGCCTTCGAGGATCGGCACGTTGTTCGCCCGCAGGCGCTTGATCACCTCATCGAGCGGCACCGCGGCGATGAAGCAAAG
The DNA here is from genome assembly GCA_031394435.1 of Betaproteobacteria bacterium. GTDB lineage: Bacteria > Pseudomonadota > Gammaproteobacteria > Burkholderiales > SG8-39 > JAABQT01. The sequence goes on along the minus strand of JANNTQ010000173.1, from coordinate 17,934 downwards.
GTCGAGGCTGCCTGGCACCGCGACGTGCGCGCGCGGGTCGAACTCGCTGCCCCATTCGTGCAGGTTGATCTTCTGGCCGCCGAACTTGAGCGCCAGCCGCTGCTCGGTCAGGGTGCGGAATTTCTCCAGCTTCATCCCCAGCACCTCCGTGTAGAAGCGGATGCAGCCCGCGAGGTCCCGGGTGGTGAGTACGATGTGATCGACGTGGGAGAGCACGAAAAGGGGTCTGGCCCTATTTTCTCTTCAACAGCCTCAAGGGGTTGTACTCGAGCACGGTCTCGCCGCGCTGGTTCAGCACCTTGTTGTTGAAGCGTACCAGTCCGCGGTCGCCTTTCGACGTCAGACGGCTCTCGGTGACTTCGACTTCGACGTGGATGGTGTCGCCGATCACCGTCGGGCCCTTGACGTCGAGCGTCGCATTGAGGAAGGCGAGGCCGGTGTCCTGCATCGAGGGCAGCAGCAGCCCCTCCGCGAACGAGTAGACGAGCGCGCCGGGTACCGCGCGGCCCTTGATCGCGCGCCGGGAATCGTCGTCGACCGCGAACAGCTCCTCGGTGAGCCAGGTCAGGTTGACGAAATTCGCCAGGTCGCTTTCGGCGATGGTGCGACGGTGGGTGCGGAAGCGGAAGCCGACCTTCAGGTCCTCGTAGCCGTAGCCGCGGCCGATGACATGTACGTTGTCGCTCATTTCTTCTCGAAATGCGAGCGCGCCTTGTTGAAGGCTTCGTGCATGTTGCGCAAGGCCTGGTCGGCGCCCTTCATCATGTCCTGCCAGGCGTCGGTCGAGGCGCCCTGCAGCAGCTTCAGCTGGTACATCGTTTCATCGCGGCGGCTGTTGAGCGATTTTAGCTGTTTGTCGTACTCCGCCTTCATTGTCGCCTGTGCTCCCTGCGCCTTGGCCTCCCACTTCTTCGCCTCGGCGTTCCACTGATCGAGTTGGTCCTTCAGTTTTTTCACGTACTCGTCGCGGTTGATCATGGCCTCACTCCTTTCGGTTTGTCCTTCAGGAAGCCAACACCAGCGCCAATGCCGCGGCGCCGGGAAATGCCTGCACCCATAATATTCTATTGCTGACGCTCCATGCACCGTAGACCCCGGCCACGATCACACAGCCGAGGAAGAAAATCTTGATGTGCTGGCCCGCGGCGCCGAGGTAAATACCCCACACCAGGCCGGCGACGAGAAACCCGTTGTACAGGCCCTGGTTCGCCGCGAGCACCTTGGTGGATTCCGCTTTGTCGGGCGTATTGCGGAACACCTTCAGTCCTAGCGGCTTGGTCCAGAGGAACATCTCCAGCACCAGGAAATACAGGTGCAGCAGCGCCACCAAGCCTACCAGCACGTCGGCAAGCATTCTCATTCGCATTCCGCCGGGTCAGACGACATCTTCGCGCCTGACGCCTTCGCATTCAAGTACAAAATCGGCGCCGAACGCCTTGCCGACGTAGCCAGTCGCACCGTAGAGCAGAAAGCTCATCGCAGCGCCTCGCGCAACTCCGCCTGCCGATGCGCGCGCCCGAACCGGGCGCCCACCACCAGCGAGGTTCCCGCCACCAGCGCATCGAGCGCGCAATAGAACGCCCCTGCGGTACCCGGCGGATTGGTCGTCGCCAGCCCCAGCAGAGGGACCTCGCTCGCCCAACTCCAATTCCCCAGCGCCGTTCCGGTGAGCTCGAGCGCGAGCGCGAGCAGAAAGGTGCTCGCGTACAAGCGCCGCTGCGCCGGCATGGCGAGCGCGGCACCGGCGAGCATCAGGCAGAGCAGGACGCCGAAAGTGTCGAGGCCCGTGGCGGCTGCGGCGAGCGCATAGACCGCCGCGCCTCCGATGACCGCGCGCGCAACCGCCTCCGGCATGCGCCGCGCGAGCGAAATCCCGAGCAGGAGCATCAGCGCGTGGCCGGGCGGAACATACAGCGGGATGTTGCCCAAGCGGTAGGTGTACAAACCCCAGCCGAGCGAGAGGAATATTTCCCCGGCAGTGGCGATCACCACGCAGGCCATCAGCGCGCGCCGCTGCTGCGCGCTTTCGTGGCGCATCAACCACGAGAGCAGTGCCCACAAGCAAAGGCCGATCGCGGCCTGCGCGGCGAAACTCGCTTGCGCATCCGCAACCAAGCCGAGTGCGAGCGCTGCGACAATGAGCAGCGCTTTCACGGCCGCCCTAGTAAGACTTCGGCAGACCGAGCACGCGCTCGGCGATGAAGCACAGGATCATCTGCGGGCTCACCGGCGCGATGCGCCCGATCAGCGACTCCCTCAAGTAGCGCTCGACGTGGTATTCCTTGGCGTAGCCGTAGCCGCCGTGCGTCATCACCGCCTGCTGGCAGGCGTCGAAGCAGGCTTCGGCCGCCAGGTACTTCGACGCGTTCGCCTCGGCACCGCTGGGCTTGCCCTGGTCATAGAGCCACGCCGCCTTGAACGCCATCAGGTTCGCCGCCTCGAGCGCCATCCAGTTGGCCGCCAGCGGGTGCTGGATGCCCTGGTTCTTGCCGATCGGCCGGTCGAACACGATGCGCTCGTTGGCGTACTTCGCTGCGCGCTGTACCGCGCAGCGCCCCAGTCCCACGCATTCGGCGGCGATCAGGATGCGCTCCGGATTCATGCCGTGCAGGATGTACTCGAAGCCCTTGCCCTCCTCGCCGATGCGGTCTGCCTCGGGCACCGGCAGGCCATCGAAGAACACCTGGTTGGAGTCCACCGCCTTGCGCCCCATCTTTTCGATCTCGCGCACCTCGATGTGCTTGCGGTCGAAGTCGGTGTAGAACAGCGTCAGGCCGGCCGCCGCCTGCGTGAGCAGCAATACCTTCTCGGCCACTTGCGCCGTGGAAATCCAGACCTTCTGCCCGGAGACGATGTAGCGGTCGCCCTTTTTCTGGGCCATGGTCTTGATCTTGCGCGTATTGAGCCCCGTATTGGGCTCGGTGACGGCGAAGCAGGCGCGCTCCCTGCCGCCGATCAACCCGGGCAGCATGCGTTTCTTCTGCTCGTCGTTGCCGAACACCACGACGGGATTCAGGCCGAAGATGTTCATGTGCACGGCGGAGGCGCCGGAGAACCCGGCGCCCGACTCGGCGATGGCCTGCATCATGATCGCCGCCTCGGTGATACCGAGGCCCGCGCCGCCGTATGCCTCGGGCATGGCGACGCCGAGCCAGCCGTCCCTGGCGAGGGCCTGGTGCAGCTCCTGCGGGAAGCCGCCCTCCTTGTCCTTGCTCAGCCAGTAGTCGTCGCCGAAGCGCGCGCAGATCTTGGCGATCGCCTCGCGGATCGCGTCCTGCTCGGGCGTGAAGGCGAAATCCATCAGCCGAGCTTAACCGAGCCCGAGCGCACGAGCTCGGCGATTTCGCCGTCGTCGAAACCCAGTTCCACCAGCACCTCGCGCGTATGCTCGCCGAGTTGCGGCACGCCGCGCCGGATCGCGCCGCCGCGCCGGCCGTCGGCAAACACCGGGAAGGAAGCGAATTTCTCGCCGCCTACGTTGCTTGCATTCCCGCGCTCGACGTTCTGCGGCAGTTCGGCGGCCTGCGCGGCGCTGCGACAAAGGTCCACCGGCACGTCGTTCTCCTCGCACAGACGCAGCCATTCCTCGGCACTCCGCGTGCGCATGATCTGCGCAAGTCGCGCCGAAAGCGCATCGCCGTTCGCCCGGCGCTTCGCGTCGGTGGAGAACTCCTCTCGCTGCAGTTCGGGCGCGAGGCTGACGAAACTGTTCCAGAAATGCTCCTCCAGGATGCCGAGCGTCAGCCGCTTGCCGTCGCTGGTCTCGAATACGTCGTTCACCGGAAACAGATGGGCCCGCGGGTCGGCGTCGTGGGAAAGCGAATGGCGCATCGCCGACCAGAAGAAGGCGGCTTCGAACAACGACAGGTCCAACTGCGCGCCGCGCCCGGTGCGGTTTCTCTGCGCGAGCGCCGCCAGGAGCGCCGTGGCGGCAAACGAGCCGCCCGCCATGTCGGCGATCGCCAGCGACGAGCGCACGGGCGGCTTGAGCCACTGCCCGGGAAACGCCAAGCCGCCTGCGGCGGCGACGTAGTTGACGTCGTGACCGGGCCGCTCGCGCCACGGCCCGGTCTGCCCGTAGCCGGAGATCGAGCAGTGGATCAGCTTGCCGTTCACGCGGCGCAAAGTTTCGTAGTCGATGCCAAGGCGCTTCGCCACGCCCGGCCGGAAACCTTCGAGGACGAAATCCGCGTCGCGCACCAGCCGCTCGACCACCGCGCGCGCCTGCGGCGCCTTCAGATTGAGCGCCAGCGAGCGCTTGTTGCGGTTCTCGGTGCGGAACTGCGGCGGTACGTAGCTGCGCCCCGGATCGCCGGTCAGCGGCTCGACCTTGACCACTTCGGCGCCCAGGTCGGCGAGGATCGCCGAGGCAAAAGGCCCCGGCACGAACATGGCGAAGTCGACGACCTTCAGGCCGGCCAGCGGCAGCCAGGGCTCGGCCATCTAGGGCTTCCGGCGCGCCGGGTTTTCCTCGTACGGCGGCGCGTAGATCACCATCACTTTCGCGCGCTCGCTGGTGGCGACCAGCAGGTGCGGCAGGTCGGCGGGGAAGAAGCAGGCTTCGCCCGGCGCCATGTCGAATTTCTCGCCGCCCACCTCGACGTGCGCACCGCCTTCGAGCAGGTAGCAGACCTGCTCGATGCCCGGATGCAAGTGCGGCAGCGCGCCCTTGCCGCGCTGCACTTCGCCGATCAGCATTTCGACCTGCGTTGCGCCAACCGTCTCCTTGCCGATCATGCGGTAATTCTTCGTCCCGGTGTGGTTGGCCGGCGCATACGGCGTGACCTCCGACTGCCGGACCAGATAGCGCGATTTCATGGCTCCTCCTAAGGAATGACGCGCCGCGCGCGAAACTCGCCGAAAATGCGCCGCATCATGTCCTCGCTGTCCATCATCTCGGTGAAGCCGCAGCGGTTGGCCTTTACCGTGCTGACCGCATTGTCCCAGTTCCGCGAAAAAACGGTGTCGGCATAGCCCCAGGGTGCGAGCCGGAACAGATCCGTCGCCGTCAGCCCGTGCCGCTTTTGCAGGTCGCCCCACAGCCCGGCCTTGCCGGCCATGAACTCGACCAGCTGCATCGTCTTGACTGGCCCCGCCTGCATGCCGAACATGTCCGCGATGCGCGGCCACATGAAATTCCAGCGGAAGGCGTCGCCGTTGCCGATGTTGAAGGCCTGGTTGGCGGCGTGCGGATCGGTCGCGGCCCACAGCATCGCGCGATTGAGCAGGCCCACGTCGGTGGTGAAGGTGAGCGCATCGTAGGTGGCCTGGTCGCCGGGGAAGTAAAGCGGCAGGCCCAGCTCCTTCATGATCGTCGCATAGGCCGCGATCACCGTCATCAGGTTGATGCGCGCGCTGTTGGCGTAGCCGCAGACCGCGCCCGGGCGCGTGGTGGACCAGGTCCAGGACTGCCCGCGCTGCGCCCGCAGCACATGCGCGTGCTGCACCTCGTAGAAGTAGGTCGGCACGCAGGCCGCATCGTCCTCGCGCGCCGGCGTGCGGTAGGCGCCCAGGTGGTAGCCGTACCATTTCACCCCTTCGAGCACATGCACGTGCTGCAGCTTGCGGATGCGGGGCAGCGCCGCGTCGATGAAATTGACGAGCAAGCGCGTGTTTAGCTCGTTCTCCTCCTCCAGCGTGCGGCCGTTCAGCAGCGCGGTGTAGAAGAGGTGCGTGACATCCTCGATGCCGTTGAGCCGCGCCTGCGCCTCGCCCGCGTCGAGCAGGTCCGCCGGGATGTGGTGCAGCCAGCCGCCGAGCTCGGGCGCGCCGCGCGAAATCCCGATCACCTGCCAATCGCTGTTCGCGTGGAGCATCTGCGCCATGTTGCTGCCGCACATGCCGCCCACACCGGCGATCAGGGCCACCTTGCGCGTCATCCTTGCGCATCCAGCCAGTTGTAGAGGGCGATGCCGCCATCCACCACCACCGTGGTACCGGTCATGTAGGCGCCGTACTTCTCCGACAGGATCGCCACCGCCATGGGCGCGATGTCCGCCGGGGTGCCGACGCGCCCGAGGGCGATCCTGTCGACGAGACCGGGCGAGCCCTTGAAGCCCGCCCCCGGCACCGCGCCCGGCGCGATGGCGTTGACGCGGATGCCGTCGGGCCCCAGCGCCCGCGCCAGTTCCTTCATCACCATGGTCTGCCCCGCCTTCGAGGCCGAGTAGTGCGGCAGGTTGCGCGGCGAATCCGCGTGCAGCGAGGTGACAAACAGCATGCGGCCGCGGATTTTCCGCTCGCGCATGTGCCGGCCGAGCGCCTGGGCGATTAGGAACCCCGAGTTCAGGTTCACCTCGAGCATGGCGCGCCATTCGGCCTCGGTGACCGCAAGCGCGGTTTGCGCCTCCCGGCGCGGCGGGCTGGCGGCATGGACGAATATCGAGACCTGGCCCAGGGACCGGATCGCATCCCCGGCCAGCTTGGCCGCGGCACCCGGCTGCGACAGGTCGGCATCGCCGACATCGGCGCGCAGCACCTTCGCGCCCTCTGCTGCCAGAGCCTGCGCAATGGCGAGGCCGATGCCCCCGCCCGTTCCCGTCACCAGCGCGGTGTCATTCTGCAGCAGCAACGTGCGCTTCCGCCCCCGTGGCGCGCCCGCGTCCCGCCAGCAGCAGGTACGCGGTAGGAATCACGTACAGCGTGAACAGCGTCCCCACCAGCAGGCCACCGACGATCACCCAGCCGATTGGCTGGCGCGCTTCCGACCCGGCGCCGGCGGCGAGCGCGAGCGGCAGCGCGCCGAGCACCATGGCCCCCGTGGTCATCAGGATCGGGCGCAGGCGCAGCGTGGCCGCCTCGACCACTGCTGGCGCAATAGCCATGCCGCGCAAGCGCAGCTGGTTGGCGAACTCGACGATCAGGATGCCGTGCTTGGTGATCAGGCCGATCAGCATCACCAGCCCGATCTGCGAATAAACGTTCAGCGTGCCGCCGGTGAGCTTGAGCGCCGCCAGCGCTCCGGTCATGGCGAGCGGCACCGTGAGCATGATGACGAACGGCGACACGAAGCTCTCGAACTGCGCGGCGAGCACCAGGTAGATGAAGGCGAGCGCCAGCACGAAGGTCAGCGCCAGCGTCGCGCCCGACTCGCGGAATTCGCGCGACGGGCCGTCGAGCTGCACGCGCGCGCTCGCGTCGAGGGTCTCCTTCGCCGCCGTGTCGAGGAAATCGAGCGCTTCGCCCAGCGTGTAGCCGGGCGCGACGTTGGCCGAAAGCACGGTGGCGCGCAGCCGGTTGAAGTGGTTCAGCTCCTTCGCGCCCACCGTCTCGCGCACCTTCACCAGGTTGGCGAGCTGCACCAGCCTGCCGTCCCGCGCGCGCACGAAAATCGAGGTCAGGTCGGCAGGGGTGTTGCGGTCCTTGGCTTCCAGCTGCACGATCACGTCGTACTGCTTGCCCTCGCGCTTGAAGCGCGTCACCTGGCGGCCGCCGAGCAGCGTCTCGAGCGTGCGGCCGATGGTCTCCACGTCGATGCCGAGCGCCGCCGCCTTGTCGCGGTCGATGTCCACCGCGAGCTGCGGCTTGTTCAGGCGCAGGTCGGTGTCCGGGTTGGCGATCGCTTTCGACTCGCGCGCCTTGGCCAGCAGCGCGTTGCTCATGCGCTCCAGGTCCTCATAGGAATTGGCCTGCACCACGAACTGCACCGGCGGGTTGCGGAAGCTCTGGCCGAGCGAGGGCGGGTTGACCGGGAAGGCGAATACGCCCGGCAGCCCCATGAACATCTTGGGCCCGAGCTCGTCGGTGATCTGCCGCGCGTTGCGCTTGCGCTCCCCCCAGGGCGCGAGCTGGGTGAAGCCGATGCCGAAGTTGACCGGGTTGGGGCGTTCGAGGCCCGGCGCCACCGCAGTGAAGTAGGTCTTGATCTCGGGCACCTCGGCGAACATCTTCTCCACCTGGCGCATATAGCCATCGGTGTAGTCCATCGTGGCGCCTTCCGGCGCGAGCACCAGGGTGATGAAGAAGCCGCGGTCTTCCATCGGCGAGAGCTCGGACTTGAGCGAGCGGTAGAGCAGCGTCGCCGCGCCGATCACCAGCACGAACACCAGCAGCACCGCCCACCACCCGGTCAGCACGAACGCGAGCGAGCGGCGGTAGCCCTGCGTCATGCCGACGAAGAAGCGCTCCATCAGCTGGTAGGCGCGGCCGTGCGCCTCGTGCGCCTGCAGGATGCGCGAGCACATCATCGGCGTCAGGGTGAGCGCGACGATGCCCGACACCACCACCGCCGCGGCCACCGTGAGCGCGAACTCGGTGAACAGGCGCCCGGTGTTGCCGGTCATGAATCCCAGGGGCGCGAATACCGCGGCAAGGGTGAGCGACATCGCGACCACCGCGAAGGCGATCTCCTTGGAGCCGTCGATCGATGCCTGCCGGGGCGCCTTGCCCATCTCCACATGCCGGTGGCAGTTCTCCAGCACCACGATGGCATCGTCCACCACCAGGCCGATGGCCAGCACCAGGCCGAGGAGCGTCAGCACGTTGACCGTGAAGCCCATCAGCCAGAGGAAGAAGAACGCGCCCACCAGCGACACCGGGATGGTAACGAAGGGGATCAGTGTCGAGCGCACCGAGCGCAGGAACACGAAGATCACCAGCACCACCAGCGCCACCGCCTCGAACATGGTGCGGTATACGGCCTCGATCGAGTGCTCGATGAACACCGAGGAGTCGAAGGCCACCGCCAGCGTCATGCCCTCGGGCAGCGTTTGCTGCAGGCGCGCCATCTCCGCCTTCACCGCACTTGCCACCGACAGCGTGTTGGCAGTGGATTGCTTCACCACGCCCAGGCCCACCGCCGGGTTGCCGTTCACGCGCACGATGTTGCGCTCGTCCAACGCGCCGAGGCGCGCGTAGCCCACGTCGCGCAGGCGCACCGGGTAGCCGCGGCTTTCGGTGATGATCATGTCGTTGAACTGCACGTCTGTGCGCAGGTCGGCTTCGGTCAGCACGGTAAACTCGCGCTGCGCCGACTCGATGCGGCCCGAGGGAATTTCCACGTTCTGCCGCCTGAGCGCGTTCTCCACGTCCTGCGGCGTGAGGCCGTAGGCGGCGACGCGATCGCGATCGAGCCACAGCCGCATGGCGTAGCGCCGCTCGCCGCCGATGATCACCGAGGCCACCCCGGCCAGGGTCTTCAGCCGGTCGGCCACGTAGCGGTCGGCGTAGTCCGAGATGGCGAGCGCGGGGTGGCGCTCGGAGGAGAGGCGCAGCCAGATGATGGCCTGCGCGTCGGATTCGATCTTCGACACCACCGACTCGTCCGCAGCGTCGGGCAGGAAGGCGCGCACCCGCGCCACGCGGTCGCGCACGTCGTTGGCGGCGGAGTCGACGTTCCTCTCCAGCACGAACTCGACGGTGATGCTGCTCACTTCCTCCCGCGACACCGATTTGATCGCACGCACGCCCTCGATGCCGGAGAGCGAATCCTCCAGCGGCTGCGTGATCTGCGATTCGATCACCTGCGGGCTGGCGCCCTTGTAGACGGTGCGCACCGAGACCACCGGCGTGTCGATCTTCGGGTACTCGCGCACCGTCAGGCGCTGGAAGGAAATCACGCCGAGCAGCACGATCATCAGGCTCATCACCGTCGCGAGGACGGGGCGCTCGATGCAGATTTCAGGCAGCTGCATTTGACTTTGAACTTATACGATCTCGCCTTTTTCGAAGCGCTGTTTGCTTCGAAAAAGGCGAGACAGCATTGTCGTGGTGCAGGCTCGATGACCGCGAAGACTGGAGGCGATGCTTGTCTCGCCTTTTTCCGCGAAGAGCAGAAACGCGGAAAAAGGCGAGATCGGATAAAGGCGGAACCGCATCACCCCTTCTTGTCGGGAACTGCCGCGGCAGGCCTGGGCGCGCCTTCCATCACCGTCACCGGCGAACCCGGACCGATCCTCTGGTTGCCTTCGGTGACCACCAGGTCGCCGGCGGCGAGCCCCTTGACGATCTCCACTTCGCCTACCTTGCGCAAGCCGGTCTGCACCTTTACCAGGTCAGCGCGGCCATCGACGATGCGAAACAGGAAGCTGTCCTGGCCGCGCGGCACGATCGCCGCCTCCGGCACCCACACCGCCTTTTCGCGCACGCCGAACTGCACCTGCACGCGCGCGAACATGCCGGGGCGCAGTTTCAGCTCCGGGTTGGCAATGCGTGCGCGTACCAGCACCGTGCGCGTCGCCTCGTCCACCTCCGGCTCGAGCGCGTAGACGCTTCCGGCGAAGCCCCGCTCGCCGTAGGCGTCCAGCTGCACGCGCACGGCCTGGCCGGGCTTGAGCTTGCCGACGTAGCTCTCCGGCACGCGAAAATCCAGCTTCAGCTGGTCGATCTTCTCCAGCCGCACGACGTCCGTCCCGGCGGCGACGTAGGCGCCCTCGCTCACCTGGCGCAATCCCATCACGCCGGGGAACGCGGCGCGGATCTCGGTTTTGTCGAGCCTGGCCTCGTCCTCGCGCTGCTTGGCGAGCGAGCGCTGGTAGTTGGCGCGCTGCTCGTCGATCGCCTGCTGCGAGATGAAACCCTTCTTGTGCGTGTCCTCGGCGCGCTCCAGGCGCTGCCGCTCGAGGCCCGCCTGCGCCCGGCTCGAGGCGAGCACCGCCGCCAGCTCGCTCTGGTCAAGGCGCAGCAGCACGGCGCCGCGCGCCACGTTCTGGCCCTCGCTGAAGCGGATCTCGGCGATGCGCCCGGCGATCTCCGGCCGGATGGTGATCGCCTCGTCGGCGCGCAGCGTGCCCACGGCGCTGGCTTCCTCGACCGCGGGCGCGAGCTTTGCCGCGACGGCCTTGACCGGCGTCGGCGGCGGGGCTTTCTGCTGGGAAATGGCGACCGCGGGCGCCAGCGCGAGCAGCGCGACGAGGACAGAACGCATGCGCGCAGTTTACTCGATCCGCATCACCGCCATCATGCCCGCCTCCTGGTGCTCGAGGATGTGGCAGTGAATCATCCAGTCGCCCGGATTATCGGCGACGAAAGCGAATTGCGCACGCGCACCGGGGTCGACCAGCGCCGTGTCGCGCCAGGGCTGGTGCGGCGCGGACAGCGCGCGGAACGCAACACCGTGCAGGTGGAACGGGTGATGCCAGGCGGTGTCGTTTTGCACCTCGAACACGTAGCTGCGCCCGCGCTTGAGATGGAACATCGGCTGGTGCGCGTGGCCACCGGGCGTACGCCCGTTGATGGACCACAGGCCCTGCGGCTGGCGCGGGCGCATCGCACCGCCGGCCAGCACCAGTTGCAGCCGCTCGGCGCGCGCGAGGTCCGGCTCGGCGAGCGGGTTGGGCGACAGTTGCGGCGCGGGGAGCACCCGCGCCGGTGCGCGCCGGTCCGTGTAGGCAAGCTCAAGCAGCCGGTAGGCGCGGCGAGGTAGAAAGTCGTCGCTGACGAGGTAGCGACGGCCGGATTCGCCCGACGCTTCGAGCAGCAGATCGGCGCGCATGCCCGGCCCGAGCGTGAGCCCGCCGGACACCAGGTGCTGCGCCGCCGGATGGCCGTCGAGCGCGATCACGCGCGGCGAGTGGCCTTCGAAGTTCAGTCGGAAAATGCGCGCGTTGGCTGCATTGACGAGGCGCAGCCGCAGGCGCTCGCCCGCGTCGAGCGCGAACGACTCGGGCAGGCGGCCGTTCACCAGCACCGTGTTGCCCAGGCGCCCGGCGTGGCTCGCGTCGAAGGGCGCGTTGAAGTCCGGCGCCACCTGCGCTTCCCGGTCGAGGCGCAAGTCCGAGAGGACCCAGACCACGTCCCGGTCGAAGTCGGGCGGCGTGCGCTCCTCCACGATCAGCACACCGAACAGGCCGCGACCGATCTGCTCCGCGCTCGATGCATGCGGGTGATACCAGTAGGTGCCGGCGTCGGGCAGCTCGAAGTCGTAGAGGAACTCGCCGCCGGGCGGCACCGGCGGCTGCGTGAGGTGCGGCACGCCGTCCATGGCGTTAGGCAGGCGGATGCCATGCCAGTGGACGGTGGTTTCCTGCGCCAGCCGGTTGACGAGCCGCGCTCGCAGGCGGGCGCCCTGTCTGAACCGCAGCGCGGGCCCCGGGAAGGCGCCGTTGTAGGCCCAAACCCCGGTTTCCGGATGCGGCGGTCCGACTACCGCAAGGCGCGCAGGCGCCGCTTCGAGCCGCAGCTCGCGCACCTGGGCACGCGCCTGCGGCAACACTGCGAGCGCCGCGCAGGCGCCAAGGAAGCGCCGGCGCGAGCGGCGCATCAGCCCTTGCCCGCCTGCGAGCGCTTCTGCGCCAGGCGCTGCTTCGTCTTCTCCACCTCCACCACGAAGCGCAAGTGCGCGCCGCGGCCGCACTCCTCCGTCTCGTCGCGCACACTGAACGCGCAGCGCACTCTGCGCCCGTCCACCGCGGTGACTACGAACTCGATGGTCACGCGCATGCCGACCGGAGTGGCCGCGAGGTGGTCGATGGTGACGTGCGTGCCCACCGTGTCCTCGCCGGGATCGAGGTAGCCGAGCAGGAAATCGCGAATTGCGTACTCCACGTCGCTCACCATCTGCGGCGTGGCGTAGACCGCGTTTTCCGGCCCCATGAAGGCGATGCAGCGCCCGGCGTCAACGGTCAGGACCTTCTTGCCGGCGATGCCGGGGACCAGAGTGGCTTTCATGCCGCAGCATTGTAGCCGCGCGGCGCCGCGGATGGACAAGCCCGCGCGCCTGAGGCTAAGATTAGCTTGACCAGAATTCTGGTCAATGCGGAGAAAGCCAGGATGGCGAAAACCCTGCCGATTTCGGAAGTCAAGGCGCGTTTGCCCGAGCTGGTCACCGGCGTCGAAGACCGCGAGGAGGAAGTGGTCGTGACGCGCAACGGCAAGCCGGCCGCGGTACTGGTGAACTACGCGGAGTACGAACGGCTCAAGGAAACCCTCGACGTGCTCGCCGATCCGGGCCTGCTGCGCCAGATCGAGCAGAGCCGCGCCTTTTACGCCGCGGGCGGCAAGGGACTTTCCTTCGAAGACGCTTTCGGCGAGCCTTTGCGCCCTGTGCGCAAGCGCCGCCGCTGATGGCCGGCTACCGGCCGGACATCCCGCCGCACGTCGCCGAGGTTCTCCGGCAGATTCCGCCGGACGTAAAACGAAGCGTGAAGGCTGCGCTACGGGCCTTGAGCGACGATCCCGCCAGGGGTGAGCCACTGCAGGGGCAACTCGAGGGTTTGATGAAGTACCGCGTCAAGCGCTTCCGCATCGTCTACGAACTCGACCGTTCACGCAGAATCATGCGCGTCGTCGCGGTCGGGCACCGGAGGGCGGTATACGAAGTACTGGCCGACGCGGTGCGTCGCCGGTAGCGGGTCAGCGATAAACCAGCGTAGGGATCTTCGAGTGCGTCAGCACGCCCTGCGCCTGGCTGCCGTGGATCAGCGCACGGATGCCGCGCCGGCCGTGCGAGGCCATGAAGATCAGGTCGCAGCTATGGCTATCCGCCGTCTGGATGATGGCCTGGTACGGGCGATCGCTCAGCGCATGACAGGTGTCGCAGGCGACCCCGGCCGCGGCGGCGCGCTCGCGCACGGGGCCGAGAATTGCCTCGGCCTTCTGCTTCGCTTCCGCGGCGTGCTGATCCGGCGATTTGGCGTGGCGGGACATCAGCTCCGCCTCGCTCGGCACCTGGTACTCCTCGAGCGCCGTGAACGCGGTAATACTGGCGTTGACCGATTTGGCGAAGGCGATGCCGGCAGTAACCGCGCGCTCGGCCACTTCCGAGCCATCGGTGGGAATGAGAATGTGCTTGTACACAATGGATAGTCTGCTCGCCTGGAAAATTCGCCGTTTGACCTGCGTCAAGCTTTTCACAGTGCCTTTGCGTCCGGCCTCCCACGCTCCGCGGGTAAGATCGAGCTCGAGGCCACTGCAGTGATTCCGGAGGAGGCTAGATGAGGGGACTGAAAGGCAAGACCGCCATCGTCACCGGGGGCGCCGCCGGCATCGGCGCGGCGATCGTCGAGCGCTTCAGGGCCGAAGGCACCAAGGTGGTGGTGTTCGATCTCAACGGCGAGAAGAAGGTCGACATCACGGATTACGAGATGGTGAAGAAGGCCGTCGCCGAAGCCGGGGCGGTCGACATCCTGGTGAACAACGCCGGCTGGGACATGTTCAATCCGTTCCTCAAGACCGATCCGGCGTTCTGGCAGAAGATCATCGCCATCAACCTCGTCGGGCCGATGAACCTGCTGCATTGCGTGCTGCCCGGCATGCTCGAGCGCGGCGGCGGCAAGGTGGTCAGCATCGCGTCCGACGCCGGGCGCGTCGGCTCCTCGGGCGAGGCGCCCTACTCCGCCTGCAAGGGCGGCATCATCGCGCTCACCAAGACGCTGGCGCGCGAACTGGCAAGCAAGGGCGTGCGCCTCAATACCGTGTGCCCCGGGCTGACGGAAACCGGCATGCTCGAGCAGTTCATGCTGGGCGCGGGCAATCCGGACAAGCTGCGCGAAGCCTACCGCCGCGCGGTGCCCATCGGGCGCCTGGGCAAGCCCGAGGACATCGCGGGCGCAGTGCTGTTCCTCGCCAGCGACGATGCGGACTTCATTACCGGCCAGACCATCAGCGTTTCGGGCGGGCTGACGATGCACGGCTGATCAAGGGACGACAACCCGAACCCCTGCAGCGTCGAGATGGCTGAAGTGCTCCGCGTTGAACGTGAGCAGGACCGTTGCCTTCGCTTTCACCGCGCACTCGCCAATCAGCGCATCATAGGTGCGACCGCCGGAGATCCCTGTCTTGCCGGCGCGGCGTAGGACGGATCGGTAGCCTTCGACATCGAGCGCCACGACGCGTGCCGCTTGCGGAAAATTTCCTTCCAGGATGGCGAGCGCGTCGGCGGGCGCGAGACGGTGTGGGGCCGGCAACCGGGTGAGTACCGCGTAGGCCTCGGCAAGGGCATGGGCCGCGGTAGCCATGCGCTCCCGGGCGCGCAGGCGGCGTTCGATTTCCGCGGCGGCTCGCGGGTGATGCTGATGCCAGCCGCAGACTGCCGCAATGATGCAACTCGTGTCGGCGAAAAATGTCGCCGCCACTCGCGTCAATCCCCGGCAGCTCGCTCGTCGAGCAGTTTCGTCCGCGTCTGCTCCACGGTTTCGCTGGTCAGCTGCGGCAGCTCTTTTACAGGCACCGCCACCAGCAGGCGGCCGCGGCGCTGCAAGCGCACCGGCGTGGGGGTTGGCTCGATCTCGATGCGGCCGTCGCGCCACCTGACTTCGAGCGGTGTCCCTGGCGCAAGCCGCGCCTCGCGCCGAATCTCTTTCGGGATCACCAACCGTCCGGCGCCGTCCATGGTCGTTTTCATGGCACAAATTCTACCATGGTTAGACCCATCCCAGACGCGGCGCTAGGGGACGACCTCGAGTATCCCTTCCATGCCTTTTTCTCGGTGGCTCGCGAAGAACAGCAGCTTTTTGCCGCAGTAAATCGGGTACTGGCCCACCGCAGTGGCGGTGAACCCGACTTTCCTCGGCTCCGTTGCGAGATCCGCTTCGACCGCGATGCCCGCCTGGGGCGCCTGGATGATGAGGTTGTGCGGCACCATGCCCGCCTCGCGGCTCGCCAGGAACTCTACCGGGACATTCACCTTCACCACGATGCGATAGGGCTTGAAGAAATATTCGCCCCCGATGATGCGCACGCGCTGCACGCCGTCCGGGTCGACCGTTGCGACGTAGATCTGTTTCTGCTCCTGCGCCAGGCTGACGGCCGGGACAGCCAATAGCAGCCAAATGAAGCACCTCAGGCACAAGTTGTTTCCCGTGTGAGTCGACATGATCACCTCCTCTCGATGAATTGCAGCAGCAGTTCGGCCGTCCGTTCCGGCTGCTCCTGTTGCACCCAGTGGCCGGCGCCATCGACGAGGTGCACGTCCCGCATCCGGGTGCACGCGCTGGACTGCATTCTTTCCATGGCGCCGGGCGCCTGGTAGACGCCCCAGTCGCTGCTGCCCGCGATGAACACCGAGGGCACATCGATTGTGCACCCGGCAATCGCCTGCAGCTCGGCGACGAATTTCGCTTCGGCCGCGCAGCGATACCACTGCAGGCCGCCCTGGAATCCGTTGCGGCCGAATTCCGTGCTGTACACGCGCAACTCCTCGTCGGATAGCCACTGACAGGCTGCAATCCCGGCGAGGGTCGGCATCTCTGGGGCCACCGTCTGTGCCATGTCCCGCGCCCGATCCATGATGTAGTAAGTGGGCATCTTCGCCAGTTCGGCGGCGCTCCATGACTCGAGCCGGAAGGGTTGGTTCTGTTTCCAGTCCGCGCTCTTGTAATGGTAGTAGGCGCGCAAGAATGCATGCACGCCCTGCGCGCAATGCCACATGTCCGCGTTGGCCTCGCGCGTCGAGTAGTACCACTGGTAGTGCTTGCGGGGACGAGGCAAAACCGCGAGTTCGGCATGTATATCCGGCCCAGACGCCGGGGCTGGCGGCGGCGGGCCTGCGAACGGCGCGCTCATCAGCGCCACCGAGCGGAATACGTCCGGCCGGGTCAGCGCGCACCAAGCCGCCACCGGAGAGCCGAAATCGTGACCGAACACCGCCTCCACGTAGCGGTAGCCGAGACCAGACACCAGCGCCACCGCGTCGCGCACCAGGTTGAGCATGCGGAAGGAACCGAGGTCGCCGTCGTAGTCGCCGTCCCAGCCGGTGGTGCGGCCGTAACCTCGCTGGTCGGGCGCCACCACGTGGTAGCCCGCCTGCGCAAGGGGCAGAATGACCTTGCGCCAGCTGTAGGCGAGTTCCGGGAACCCGTGCAGCAGCAGGACGCAGGGCCGCCCCCCGGCCTCGAAGCCCGCCTCGAGGATGTGCATCGTGAGGCCGTTGATGCCGCCCACGAAACGGGAGCGAACGCCGGGAGGAAGCGGGAGCTCGTCGAACATCAGGCGGGTTTGCCCTTGTGTGCGTGGACAAGCGCGACCACGAGCAATAGCACAGCGCCAGCCTGGTGCGCGGCAGCGAGCACCACTGGCACGCCGAGCAGGAGCGTCGAGATGCCGAGCGCCGCCTGCAGGACGAAGGCGGCGAGCAGCGCGTGGGCGCTAGCCCGGCCGCGCGCGAACCACCAAGCGAGGGGGATGAGGATCGCGAGCAGCCAGAAGAATGCGCGGTGGACGAGCTGGACGGCGGCCATGTTGTAGCCGAAATTGCGCCACCAAGGCTCGAGCATCAGGACTTCGGGCGGTATCAGCTGGCCGTTCATCAGGGGAAAGGTGTTGTAAGCGGCTCCCGCGCGCAGCCCCGCCACCATGGCGCCGGACAATGCCATGAGGAACACGAGCCACGCCAGCGCCACGGCGAAACGGCTGCGCCCGCCGGCGCTGGGGCGCAAAAGATCGAGAGCGATCCAGAGCTGCGCCGCAATGATGGCGAGTGCCAATCCAAGGTGCGCGGTAAGACGGAACTGGCTCACGCGCGGGTCAACCACCAGGCCCGACTGCACCATATACCAGCCGAGCGCACCCTGCAGCGCCCCGAGCGCGAACACTCCCCATAGCTTCCAGGCAAGCGGCCGCTCGATACGGCGCCGCACGAGGAACCACAGGAACGGCAGCAGGTAGACCAGGCCAATCACGCGGCCGAGGAGCCGGTGGAAGTACTCCCACCAGAAGATGCGCTTGAAGCCTTCGAGGTCCATGCCGAGGTTCACCAGCTTGTACTCCGGCGTCGCGCGGTACTTGGCGAACAGGATTTCCCAGTCAGCTGTCGACTGCGGCGGAATCGCGCCGATCAGCGGCTGCCACTCCACGATGGACAGGCCCGAGCGCGTCAGGCGGGTGATCCCACCGACGACGACGATGGCGCAGACCAGCGCGGCGCACAGAAGCAGCCAGGCGGCGACGTGCCGGCGGTCGGCTTGGGTCATCGCACGCATGATGCCCCAGGTTCAGTACGGCTGAACGGTTCTTGACGCAGGTCAAGCATTCGGCCGCAGCCGCCGGCACACTGGCCAC
>JANNTQ010000092.1:0-4810 GCA_031394435.1 Betaproteobacteria bacterium | reverse complement strand
AAGCTCGGTGGACACGGCGGTGCCGCTGCGCTGGATCACCAGCACCGCCGCGATCAGGGGGCCGATCTCGCGCAGCACCACCCACAACAGCATCTTCACCGCCAGCGCCGCGTCGGCGTTGAGCACCTCGATCACGTAGGCGATGATCAGCGTGCCGATCAGGGCGCCGCGGATCGCGATGGTGGCAGTGGCGCTGGCGCCGGTGAAGTAGATCTGGCGCACAAACTCTTCCGCCACCGGCGGCAGGCGCAGCACCCAGCAGCGTCGCAGCACGTGCGCGGCGAGCTGCATCGAGCCTTCGAGTTCGCGGTAGACGCCGATCATTGGTGCCTAGGGTACACCGCAGCCTATACAGACTATGAGCGATCGACCACAAGTCACCTGAGATAGCGGCGCCAAGCCGCGGTGCGTTCGACAGCTTTTCGCGGCGGCCGCTTTAGTGCGCCGGGGCATCTTTGTTGACTTCATTGCGGCATTTATGACGCGATGTTTCACATCGAAGGTGGACGCGCCGCCGCAGGCAGTGCATAGTGATCGCCCGCGGCACGGAACCAGAATCAGCGCCTGATCAGAACGCCGCCACCTTTCTGTCGAGGGACTAGGAATGCTTTCCACATCACGCTTCGTATTGCTTTGCGCCCTTGTTACGGCGCCTGCGTTCGCCGGCGATCATGACGATCGAGACGGGCATAAAGGCGCGCCGTCCTGGCACGGCGCTTTCACCAAGATCACGTACGACGGTGTCAGCAACGATCTGCTGACCGCAGGCCTCGGCAAGTCCGGGCTGCAGAATGCGGCAGCGCCGGCGTTTGTCGACACGTTGAGTCCCACCGCGGCCGAACTGCGAACGCGGGCGATCCACACCAACTACCGTGCGCTCGCCGACATGACGCCTAACGGTGGCTACGGCGTGTTGTACGGACCGAACATCGATCTGGCCGGCAACGCGACGCTCGGCGAAGGCAAGATCGCGGGCGACGAGTACCTCGCCTATGCCGACTCCGGCAACGGTCGGCGCAACGTGACCATGATGGTGCAGGTGCCGGCGAGTTTCGACCCCGCCAACCCCTGCATCGTCGCGGGGCCGTCGTCGGGCTCGCGCGGCGTCTATGGCGCGATCGGCTCCAGCGGCGAATGGGGCCTGAAGCGCGGCTGCGCGGTTGCCTACACGGACAAGGGCACCGGCAGCGGCGTACACGACCTGCAGAACCACACCGTCAATCTGATCGACGGCACGCGCACCGGGGCAGCAGCAGCCGGCACGGCGTCGAACTTCACCGCACGCATCTCGGAGGCCGAGCGGCTAGCGTTCAACGCGGCGACGCCCAATCGTTTTGCCGTCAAGCACGCGCATTCGCGGCTCAACCCCGAGAAGGACTGGGGCAAGAACGTGCTGCAGTCGATCAAGTTTGCGTTCTTCGTGCTGAACCAACAGTACGGCTCGGCGCGCCACCAGCGGCCGATCCGGTCCGAGAACACGATCGTGATCGCTTCGAGCGTTTCCAACGGCGGCGGCGCGTCGCTTGCCGCGGCGGAAATCGATGACGACGATGACGACGACGGCTTGATCGACGCGGTCGTCGTGTCCGAGCCGCAGGTTCAGCTCAAGAAGCTGCACGGCCTGACGATCAAGCGCGGAACGACGACCATCACCGGCATCGGCAAGGGGCTGTACGACTACATCTCGCTGGCCAACCTGTACCAACCTTGCGCGGCCTTGGCCGCGAGCAACGCCGGCGCGCCGGGCGGCTTTTTCGTGGTGGCGGCCCGCGCTGCCAACCGCTGCACCGCGCTGCGCTTGAAAGGCCTGCTGTTGACCAATACCACCGCCGAGCAGGCGACCGAAGCGCAGGCGATCCTGAACGCGAACGGCTGGGAACCGGAGAGCAACATCCTCGGGCCCTCGCACTACGGTCTTCAAGCGGCGCCGGCTGTCACGTTCACCTACGCGAATGCGCACGGCCGTTTCAGTGTTCTCGACAGCGTTTGTGACCTGTCGTTCGGCGCGACCACGGCGGCCGGCGCACCGACCGCGTTGCCCGCGGCGTCGCTCGCGCAGATCTTCTCTGTGGGCAACGGCGTGCCGCCGACCACCGGCATCAACCTGATCAACAACGCATCGATCGGTGGCCCATTGAATGAACCGGCGTCGCTGTCGCCGTTGACAGGATTACAGGACTACAACGCCGATGGCGCCGCATGCTTGCGCGCGCTGCTGACGGGCCATGGCCGCGATGCCGAGCGCGTGAGCGAAGGCGTGGCGGACGTCAAGCGCACCGGCAACCTGCGGGGCAAGCCGGCGATCATCGTGCACGGGCGCGCCGATAATCTGGTTCCAGTCAACCACGCGTCGCGGCCGTATTACGGCGTGAACAAACTGGTCGAAGGCAACCGCAGCCGGCTGCACTACTACGAAGTGACCAACGCGCAGCACTTCGACGCCTTCATCGGCCTGCAGCCTCTGCTGGCCGGATACGACACCCGGTACATTCCGCTGCATGTCTACGGCATCGAGGCATTGAACCGGATGTACGCCCACCTGAAGCACGGCGCGCCATTGCCGCCGAGCCAGGTGGTGCGCACGGTTCCGCGCGCCGGTACTCCGGGTGCGGCGCTGGCGATCACTGCCGCCAATGTCCCGCCGATCTCGGACAGTCCGGCGGCAGCCAACCGCATCACGCTCGAAGGCAAGACGCTGCGCGTTCCAGACTGATTGGAACGCGCGACGAAATTGCGGCGGCTTCGGCCACCGTTTTTTTCAGGAGCGAAGGGCCGATTGCTGAAGGAACTCGGTGGATGGGAAACAGTTGTTGCAGCTGGCGGAGAGAGAGGGATTCGAACCCCCGGTGCGGTTACCCGCACAACAGATTTCGAGTCTGCCGCAATCGACCACTCTGCCATCTCTCCGCGGCAGCGGAATTCTATCAGGGCGGGGAGAGCTTCTCGGCCCCGCCCATGTACGGACGCAGCGCCGCTGGAATGCTCACCGAGCCGTCGGCGTTCTGGAAATTCTCCAGGATCGCCACCAGCGTGCGGCCCACCGCGAGGGCCGAGCCGTTCAGCGTGTGCACGGGCTCGGGTTTGCCTTTCTCGTTCCTGAAGCGCGCCTGCATGCGCCGCGCCTGGAAGGCTTCGAAGTTCGAGCAGGATGAGATCTCACGGTAGGTGTTCTGCCCCGGCAGCCACACTTCCAGGTCGTAGGTCTTGGCCGACGAGAAGCCTGTGTCCCCGGTGCACAGGGTGACCACCCGATAGGGCAGTTCCAGTCTTTTCAGAATCGCTTCCGCATGGGCGGTCAGTTCTTCATGCCCCTCGTAAGAGCGCGACGGATGCACGATCTGCACCAGCTCAACCTTGTCGAACTGGTGGTTGCGGATCATGCCGCGCGTGTCCTTGCCCGCGGCGCCCGCTTCAGAACGGAAACACGGGGAGTGGCAGACGAATTTCTGCGGCAGCGACTCGAGCGGCACGATCTCGTCGCGCACGAAGTTGGTGACCGAGTACTCCGCGGTCGGAATCAGGTACAGGTCGCGATCCTCGATCTTAAACAGGTCTGCCTTGAACTTGGCGAGGCTGGAGACGCCGTCGGCGCAGGCGCCGCTCACCAGGTAGGGCGTGTAGACCTCGGTGTAGCCGTGCTGCGATGTGTGCACGTCGAGCATGAATTGCGCGAGGGCGCGATGCAGGCGCGCGAGCCCGCCCTTCATCACCGCGAAGCGCGCGCCGGCGAGCTTTGCGCCGGCCTCGAAGTCCAGGCCGAGGGGCGTCCCGAGGTCGACGTGGTCCTTCGGCGCGAAGTCGAATTTGCGCGGCTCGCCCCAGCGACGCTGCTCGGCGCAGTCCGCGGGATTCGTGCCGACCGGGACGCTGTCGTGGGGGATGTTCGGAATCAGCGATACGAACTCGCGCAGCCGCGCCAGCAGCGCCTCGTTCTCCGCCTCCATCCGCCCGAGCTTCTCGCCCAGCTCACCCGCCTGCGCCATCAGCACGGCGGCCTGCGCGTGGTCCTTCTTCGCCTTGGCCTGCCCAACCTGCTTGGACAGCGCGTTGCGCTGGGACTGCAACTGCTCGGTGGCGGTCTGCAGTTTCTTCCTGGCGTCCTCGAGCGCCTTGAAGCCGGCAACATCCAGCGCGTAGCCACGCGTCGCGAGGCGCCTGGCGACCGCGTCCACGTCCGCCCTGAGAAGTTGAATGTCGATCATTGGCGCTTCCTCTGCGCCTCGGCGTTGAGCCGGCGCAGTTCCTCGAGCTTTTCCCGGATCCGGCCTTCCAGCCCGCGCTCGGTCGGCTTGTACCACTCCACCGCTGGCATTCCTTCCGGCAGGTAGCTCTCGCCTGCCGCGAACGCATCCGGCTCGTCGTGCGCGTAGCGGTAGTCCTTGCCGTAGCCAAGATTCTTCATCAACTTGGTGGGCGCGTTGCGGATCTGCAGCGGCACCGGCCGCGTGCCGTCTTGCGAGACGAAAGCGCGCGCCGCATTGTAGGCGTTGTACACCGCATTCGACTTCGCCGCGCAGGCGAGGTAGATCACCGCCTCGGCCAGCGCCAGCTCGCCCTCGGGCGTGCCGAGCCTTTCGTAAGTCTGCGTGGCGTCGAGCGCAATCTGCAGCGCGCGCGGGTCCGCCAGCCCGATGTCCTCCACCGCCATGCGCACGATGCGCCGCGCGAGGTACAGGGGATCGGCGCCGCCATCGAGCATGCGCACCAGCCAGTACAGCGACGCATCCGGGTCCGACCCGCGCACCGACTTGTGCAGCGCCGAGATCTGGTCGTAGAACTGCTCGCCGCCCTTGTCGAAGCGCCTGAGGTT
>JANNTQ010000084.1:0-2679 GCA_031394435.1 Betaproteobacteria bacterium | reverse complement strand
GTCACCTCGGTGGCGAGCGCCGGCGACTTGGCGAGCGCGAGAAAGCTGCCGGCGCGGGCGCGCGTGGCGTTGTATTCGGGCAGGTAGCGCCCCGCCTGGCGCATCAGCCACACCGGCGTGTAGTCGGTCGGCTGGCAGGCGAGCGCGCGCAGCAGCGTGTCGTTCTTCAAATCAGTTTTCGGGTGATGAACGCCCACTGCGCGGCGCTTACCGGCGTGATGGACAGCCGGTTGCCGGGGCGCAAGGTCGGCATGCCCGCGAGCGCCTGGTGCGCCTTGAGCTGCTCGATGGACACCAGCGGCGTCTTCTGCAGCGCCTTGACGTCGACTGCGACCCACCGCGGGGCGGCCGGCTTCGACTTCGGATCGTAGTAATCGCTTTTGCGGTCGAACTGCGTGGGGTCCGTATATGCGCCGCTCGCCACCTCGGCGAGGCCGGCGATGCCCGGCTGCGGACAGCTCGAGTGGTAGAAGAACACGCCGTCGCCGACCCTCATCAGGTCGCGCATGGTGTTGCGCGCCTGGTAGTTGCGCACCCCCGTCCAGGGCGTGAGCCGGCGCGGCGCGGCGAGCGCATCGTCGATCGAGCACTCGTCGGGCTCGGTCTTCATCAGCCAGAAGTTCTTCGGCACGTGTCGGAAAATTCCAGAGGAAAGGTTCCCCGCTCATGCCGGTGGGCCTGCTTCCGAACCCTGGCTAAACAGGGTGGTTGCTTACCGGTCACATCAGGTTCGTCCGGCAGGCGCGGCAGGTTTCCCAACCGCGCGGGGGACGATCACAACAGTGACACTAGTGCCGCAACCTGGGGAAGCTATCGGTCCGGAAAACATGAGCCCTGTCGCGCACGGCAGGGAACAACTCGCTTTTAAAACAACTTTTCCTGCTTGGCAATGGCGGCTTCGAGTTGCGATTCGATCGCGGATATGCGCTGTTTTGCCTTGCCCAGGTCGAAGCCGCTGCCCAGGCGAACGCTGAGCAGCTCGTGCGCCACGTTGAGCGCGGCCATGACGGCGATGCGCTCGGCGCCCATCACCTTTCCCGCCTTGCGGATCTCGTTCATCTTGCCGTCGAGGTAGGCCACTGCCTGCATCAGCGCTTCGCGCTCGCCGTCGTCGCAGGCGACGCGGTAGGTCCGCCCGAGGAGGCTGACTTCGACGGTTTTCTGGCCCTCGGCCACGTGTCCGCCTTAGCCCGGCAGCCTGCTGATGAGGCCTTCGAGGCGGGTCTTGGCGCCGCTGATCTTCTCGTTCAGGCGCTTGGCGTCGTTCTGCGCACTCGCCAGTTGCTGGCGCAGCACGACGTTCTCGGCGCGCAGCCGCTCGCACAGGGTGACGAACTGCGCCACCTTCGTTTCCAGGGAATTGAACTCCGCCTCCACGCAAGCACTATCTTTCAAAATTCAAGCATCGTCAAGCAGTAACACGAGTTTTTGCATGTAATTCATGATCTTGGTTATCATGGGAACCCGCTTCCAGGTGTTCGGGAAACAGGTTCAAGGCCTGTACTGCCCCCGCAACGGTAGGCGAGAGTAGGGCTCCATCCAAGCCACTGCGCTGCATCCCCCCGGGGAGGCGCGCGGGAAGGCGGAGCGCCAAGCCTCGCGAGTCCGGAGACCGGCCCAGAAGCGTTTCGCAACCATTATTTGGTGCCGGGGATGGCGCCGGAAAGGTCTGCATGATCCGCTTTGCCTCGGGCGCGATGGCCGCGCTTGCGTTTTCCTTCACGTTTTCCAATGGACTCGCTCAGGACAACGATGCCGTGGTCGTCACCGCGACCCGCTTCCCCGATGCCAGGCGGGACCTGCCTGTCGGGGTGACGGTGATCAGCGCCGCCGATATCCAGAAAAGCGCGAGCTCGAATCTGGCCGAGATCCTGGCGC
This sequence comes from Betaproteobacteria bacterium, assembly GCA_031394435.1. GTDB lineage: Bacteria > Pseudomonadota > Gammaproteobacteria > Burkholderiales > SG8-39 > JAABQT01. Next base: position 801 of record JANNTQ010000084.1, on the reverse strand, counting down.
AGTTCGGCCTGGTGCACATCCGGGACAACACCGGCAGCCCGAACCAGAGCGTGGACCTGCGCGGCTTCGGCATCACCGGCGACCAGAACACGCTGCTGCTGGTCGATGGCATCCGCATCTCCGAGAACGAGCTCAGCACGGCGCAGCTCACCAGCGTGCCGCTCGACTCGATCGAGCGCATCGAGGTGGTGCGCGGCAGCGGCGCGGTGCAGTACGGCGGCGGCGCGAGCGGCGGCACCATCAACATCATCACGCGCCGCCTGCGCCCTGGCGAGACCCGCGGCAACCTGCTGGGCCGGGCCGGCGGCTACGGCACCCGGGAGCTGCGCGCGGGCTACGGCCGCATGAACGAGTCGACCGGCTTCTCCTTCGACGTATCGCAGGAGGACACCCAGGGCTACCGGCGCCACAACCGCTACCAGCAGACCAACGCCGCCGGCCTGCTCGATTCGCGCGAGGGGGCCGCGCGCACTTACCTCCGAGTCGCGTTCGCGCGCCAGGGCCTGGACCTGCCCGGTGCGCTCACCGAAGCGCAGATCAAGGCGGACCCGCGCCAGCCGGGCGCCTTCCTCGGCAAGGGGGATCGCGAAGACGCCTCGATCACGCTGGGCGGAAGCTGGCGTGGCGAGGGGCACGAGCTGGGCGCGGATCTCGCCTATCGGGGCAAGAACGGCACGGCCGTCTTCCTGCCGGCCTTCGCCATCGACACCCGGGTGGAGATGCTGTCCCTCCAGCCGCGCGGCAAATGGCAGTTCGACGCGCAGGGGCGCAAGCACGACCTGACCGCGGGCGTGGACATCG
>JANNTQ010000045.1:0-2797 GCA_031394435.1 Betaproteobacteria bacterium | reverse complement strand
TTTTCCAAGCCACCGAGGTAGAAGCGGTTCCAGGTCGGCGCGATCACCATTTCGTTGACGCAGGTACGCGCCGGCATCGTCGCCACGAACAGGATCGCCTTGCCGAAATCCTCGGCCTGCGCCATGCGCGCGCGCTCCTCCACCGAGGGCGGCACCGGGCGCTTCTCCAGGATCGGCGTGGCCACCTCACCCGGCAGGATGGAGGTAGCGCGAATGCCGTTGGCGCACTCCTCCATGTTGATCGATTCGCTCACGGCGATCACCGCGCGCTTGGTGGCGTTGTACGCCGGCCCGGTGAGCACGCTTGCGTAGCGCCCGGCCCACGAGGAGATGTTGATGATCAGGCCGTCCTTCCTCGCGCGCATGCCGGGGAGCACCGAATGGCAGCAGTAGAACAGCCCATTCAGATTGATGTTGACCACGTCATCCCAGCCATCTAGCGACATGTTGCTGAAGTTGCGCTTGGCGCCGCCGATGTTGGTCCCCGCGCTGGTGACCAGGATGTCGATGCGTCCGAGGCGCTTTTCGATGTCGGTCGCGGTTTTCACCACCGCCTGCTGGTCGGAGACGTCGAGCAGCGTCGCCTCGGCCTTGCCGAACTTCTTCAGTTCCGCGAGCGCGCTGTCATTGGTGCGCGCGGTGCGGCCCGAGATCACGACGTGGGCGCCAGCGGCGGCGAGTTCCTTCGCTCCCGCCAAGCCGATGCCCGAACCGCCGCCCGTGATCCAGGCGACCTTCCCCTTGAGTTCAGCGCTTGGCATATTGCGTCGCCCCGAACAGGATTTCCTTCTGTTCCTTCGTCATCTCCGGACGGCGCCGGTCGGCGAGCACCTTGAGCGCACGCTCGACTGCGGGCCGCGCTGCGATGCCGTCGCGCCAGCGCTTCAGGTTGGGATACTCCTCGATGTTCACGCCCTGGCGCTCGGGAAAGCGCATCCAGGGCATCGCCGCCATGTCGGCGATCGTGTACTCGTTGCTGGCGAGGAACTTGGATTCTTTGAGGCGCCGCTCGACCACGCCGTAGAGGCGGTTGGCCTCGTTCTTGTAGCGGTTCATGGCGTATTCGATCTTCTCCGGCGCGTAGCCGAGGAAGTGGTGCGCCTGGCCGAGCATCGGGCCGATGTGGCCCATCTGGAACATCACCCACTGCATCACCTGCCAGCGCTTGCGCAGGTCCTCGGGCAGGAATTTGCCCGTTTTGGAGGCGAGGTAGAACAGCATCGCGCCGGACTCGGCCAGCGCCATCGGCTTGCCGCCCGGGCCGTCGGTGTCCACCATCGCCGGCATCTTGTTGTTGGGCGAGATCTTGAGGAACTCGGGCTTGAATTGGTCGCCTACGCCGATATCCACCGGGATCACCTTGTAGGGCAACCCGGTCTCCTCCAGCATGATGTGGATCTTGTGCCCGTTGGGCGTGGGCCAGGTATAGAGGTCGATCATGTGAGTTTCACCAGTTGTTTGCCAAAGTTGTCGCCCTTCAAAAGCCCGATCAGGCCTTTCGGCGCGTTCTCGATGCCCTCGACGACGGATTCGCGATACTTGAGCTTGCCGCTGGTGACCAGCTGGAGCAAGGCCTGGTTCGCTTCCGCATAGCGCTCCAGGAAGTCGAACACGATCATGCCTCGCACCCTGAGGCGGTTGACGAGGATCGAGCGGAACATCTTCACCCCGTACGGCTCCTTCGCGTTGTAGTCCGAGATCAGCCCGCAGATGGTGATGCGCCCGCGCGGATTCATCAGTCGCAGCACGGTGTCGAGGATCTCGCCGCCGACGTTCTCGAACAGGGCGTCCACGCCCTTGGGGCAAGCGGCCTTCAGTTGGTCGTAGAGATTGCCCGCCTTGTAATCCACGCAAGCATCGAAACCGAGTTCCTTCACGACGTAATCGCATTTCGCCTTTCCGCCGGCGATGCCCACCGCGCGGCAGCCCCAGGCCTTGGCGATCTGCCCGACCACGCTGCCCACCGCGCCCGACGCGGCGGTCACCACGACCGTCTCGCCCGGCTTGGGCTGGCAGATGTCCTTCATGCCGAAGTAGGCCGTGCGCCCCGGCATGCCGAGGCAGCCGAGAAAGTAGGACAGAGGCGCTTTCGAGGCGTCCACTTTGGTCAGCATTTCGCCCTTGCCGCACCAGTTGAGCTGCCAGCCCGAGGGGGCGGTGACTTTGTCGCCCGCCTTGAAATTCGGATGCTTCGACTCGACCACTTCGCCCGCAGTCTCGCCGCTCATCACTTCACCGATCTCGACGCCTTTCACGTAGCTCTTTTGCTGGCTCATGCGGCCGCGCATGTACGGGTCGAGCGAGAGCCACAGGTTCTTCACCAGCACTTCGCCCTCGGCGGACTTGGGGATCGGTGCGGTTTCCAGCCGGAAATTGGCCTCGGTCACCCAGCCTTCTGGATAGCTGGCGAGGACGATGCGCTTGTTCATGCGGGGCCTTCCTGGAAAAAGGAAGCCGATGGTAGCGCAGCTACTGCCCGATGGCGTCTCAGTGAGAGCGGACCGCTACCTGAGGTCTCGCCGTCGTGTGTATAATACAGTCCGAGTATACACATGGAGGCCTGCTATGCGAACCAACATCGTCATAGATGAAAAGCTCATCGCGGACGCCATCAAGGCCACCGGCGCACGCACCAAGAAGGAAGCCGTGGAACTCGGTCTCAAGGCGTTGATCCAGCTCAAGAAGCAGGAAACCCTCAAAGGCTTCCGCGGCAAGCTCAAATGGCGTGACGATCTGGACCGCATGCGCATCGACTGATGATCCTTGTCGATTCCAGCGTATGGGTGGACTATTTCAA
>JANNTQ010000048.1:0-6040 GCA_031394435.1 Betaproteobacteria bacterium | reverse complement strand
GCGGGCGAAAAGATGATGCGCTTGAGGTGCGTGTCGTCCTCGGAAATCACCGAGGAGCGGCCCACTTCGCTGCCGGTGCCCGCTGTGGTGGGCAGCGCGACGAAGTGCGGCAGGGGTTTCTCGATCGGCCGCACCCCGGCGTGGTCCCAGGCGTATTCGAGCACGTCGCCCGGATGCACCGCCATGAGCGCGACCACCTTTGCTACGTCGAGCGCGGCGCCGCCGCCGAAACCAATCACCGAATCGGCGCCGTGCGCGCGGAAGGCCTGCAACCCCGCGCGCACCTGGGAGGCGACCGGGTTGCCCTGCACGCCCGGGTACACGCCCGCCTGCAATCCCTGCAGCGTGGAGAGGAACTCGGCGAGCACCGGCAGCGCGGCGATGCCCTTGTCGGTGACGATCAGCGGGCGTTGTACGCCCGCCTCCTTCAGGTGGCCGGCGACCAGCCTGCGGGCGCCGGGACCGAAGTGGATGGTGGTCGGGAAGGCGAAGCGGTGCACGCCCATCAGATGATCTCGAAATAGCGCTTCAATTCCCAGTCGGTCACCGCGCCCTGGTATTGGCGCCACTCCCACTCCCGCGTACGCACGAAATGGTCGACAAAGACTTCTCCGAACAGCTCTCGCGCCACCTTCGAGCGCTTGAGATTCGCGGTGGCCTCGTACAGGCTGCGCGGCAGGCGCGCAATCTTCGCCGCCTTGGCCGCGTCGCCCGAGAGCGGCGCATCCTTCAGCTTGAGGCGCTGCTCGATCCCCCAGAGGCCCGCACCAACGCTCGCGGCGAGCGCCAGGTAGGGATTGGAGTCCGAGCCCGGGCAGCGCGTCTCCAGGCGCGTGGACTTGGGCGAACCCGGGATCACGCGCAGGCTCGCGGTGCGGTTGTCCACCGCCCAGCTGCGCTTCACAGGCGCCCACATGCCGTCCACCAGGCGCTTGTAGCTGTTCACCGTCGGCGCGAACAGGCACTGGATGTCTTCCAGCAGCGCGAGTTGCCCCGCCAGATAGCTCTCGAAGAGTTTAGACATGCGATACGGATTGCGCGCATCGTAGAAAACATTTCGCTTGCCGTCGGACAGGCTCTGGTGCACGTGCCCGCTGCAGCCGGGGTACTGCGTGCTCCACTTGGCCATGAAGCTGGGCATGATGCCGAAGCGCTGGCCGATGTCCTTCACCGACTGCTTGAACAGCACCCCCCGGTCGCCGGACTCGACGCCCGCGGCGTACACGATCGCCGCCTCGTACACGCCCGGACCGGTCTCGGTATGCAGGCCTTCGATGGGCACGCGGAATTCCTGCAGCTCCTCCATCAGCGCCTGGAAGAACGGCTGGTTCTGCCCGGCGCGCGTGAGCGAGTAGCCGAACATCCCCGGCGTGATCGGCGTCGGCGCGACGTAGTTCTTGGCCGCGAAACTCTGCGGCGTTTCGCGGAAGTTGAACCACTCGTACTCCAGGCCCGTCAGCACCTCGAAGCCGAGCTTCGCGCCGCGGGCCAGAACGCGCTTGTACAACTGGCGCGGGCAGACCGGATTGGGCGCGCCCGAGGGCTCGACGAAATCGCCGAGGAAGAATGGCACGCCGCCATCCCAGGGCACGCGGCGGAAACTGGCAAGGTCGAGCTGCACCAGCGCGTCCGGAAACCCGGTGTGCCATCCGGTCCAGACCGTGTTGTCGTAGGGCGCGTCGTTGGCGTCCCAGCCGAAGACCACGTTGCAGAAGCCGAAGCCCGACTCGGCCGCGGCGAGGAACTTGTCCTTGTGCAGGTACTTGCCGCGCAGCACGCCGTCGATGTCCGTGACCGCTACTTTCACGCGCGTCGACCGCAGGCGGCGCACCTCCTCGATCACGCGGCGCGCAGCCGCCGCCCGTGAAATCCCTGCCATCGCACTTCCTCCCCGGAAAGTCTTGCCGTTAGACTATACCGCAGGAGGTTTCCCATGCATGGTCTGATGATGGACGTGCCGCTGCTGATCACCGACCTGATCCGCTTCGCCGACCGCAACCACGGCGACACCGAGATCGTGTCGAAGACCGTAGAGGGAGGGATCCACCGCACCACCTACCGCGAGGCCCATGCCCGCGCGCGCCGGCTGGCCAATGTCCTGCAGGGGCTGGGCGTAAAACTGGGGAACCGCGTCGGCACCCTGGCCTGGAACGGCTACCGCCATTACGAGTTGTACTACGCGATCTCCGGCATCGGCGCGGTCATCAATACGATCAACCCGCGGTTGTTTCCCGACCAGATCACCTACATCTCGAACCACGCCGAGAACCAGGCGCTGTTTTTCGACCTCACGTTCCTGCCGCTGGTGGAAAAGCTCGCGCCGCAGCTGAAGACCGTGAAGCACTACGTGCTGATGACCGACCGCGCGCACATGCCGGCGCAGAGCCCGATTCCGCAGTTGCAGTGCTATGAAGAGCTGATGGCCAGACAGGACGAGAACTTCGACTGGCCCACGTACGACGAGCGCACTGCGGCGGCGCTGTGCTACACCTCGGGCACCACCGGCAACCCGAAGGGCGTGCTCTTCGGCCACCGCTCCACCGTGCTGCACGCCTATGGCGCCGCGCTGCCCGACGCGCTCAACCTCTCGGCGCTCGACGTGGTGCTGCCGGTGGTGCCGATGTTCCACGCCAATGCCTGGAGCCTGCCCTACGCCTGCACCATGGTCGGAGCGAAGATGGTGTTCCCGGGGCCGCACCTCGACGGCAAGAGCGTCTACGAGCTGATCGAGCAGGAGAAGGTGACGCTCTCGGCCGGCGTGCCGACGGTGTGGCTGATGCTGCTGCAGCACCTCGCTGCCAGCAAGGTGAAATTCTCCACCCTCAAGCGCACGGTGATCGGCGGCTCGGCCTGCCCGCCGGCGATGATCCGCACCTTCAAGGACGATTACGGCGTCACCGTGTTCCACGCCTGGGGCATGACCGAGATGAGCCCGCTGGGCACCGTCGGCTCGCTGAAGACCAAGCAGGCGCAATTACCCAAGGATCAGCGCTACGCCGTGCAGGCGAAGCAGGGCCGCGGCATCTTCGGCGTCGAGATGAAGATCGTCGACGAGGGCGGCAAGGCGCTGCCCTGGGACGGCAAGGCCTTCGGCGACCTGCTGGTGAAGGGTCCGTGGATCGCCTCGGGCTACATGAAGGGCGAGGGCGGCGATGTGCTGTGCGACGGCTGGTTTCCCACCGGCGACGTCGCCACCATCGACACCGAGGGCTACCTGCAGATCACCGACCGCTCCAAGGACGTGATCAAGTCGGGCGGCGAGTGGATCAGCTCGATCGACCTGGAGAACGTCGCGGTGGCGCATCCCGCGATCCAGGAGGCGGCGGTGATCGGCGTGCGGCACCCGAAGTGGGACGAGCGCCCGATCGTGGTGGCGGTAAAGAAGGCCGGGCAGGAAGTGTCGAAGGAGGCGCTGCTCAAGTTCTACGAGGGCAAGATCGCCAAGTGGTGGATGCCCGATGACGTGGTATTCGTGACCGAGCTGCCGCACACCGCCACCGGCAAGCTTTCCAAGCTCACGCTGCGCCAGCAGTTCAAAGACTACAAGCTGCCGGGCGCATGAGCCAGATCATCGTAGAGACGAAGGACCGCATCACCCGCATCGAGCTGAACCGGCCCGAGAAGAAAAACGCGCTTAGCCCGGAGATGTATGCCGCGATGGCCCGGGCGCTCACGGCAGCGGATGCCGACGCGCAGGTGCGCGCGGTGCTGGTCCACGGCCAGGCCGGCTGCTTCACCTCCGGCAACGACGTGAAGGACTTCCTCGATTTGCCGCGCGGTCCCGGCGCTTCGCCGGCTGCGGATTTCCTGCGCGCCATCTCCACGGCGCGCAAGCCGCTGGTGGCCGCAGTGGGAGGCCCGGCGGTGGGCGTCGGCACCACGATGCTCCTGCACTGCGACCTGGTGTACGCCGCACCGAACGCGCGACTGCAGATGCCCTTCGTGCCGCTCGGGCTGCTGCCCGAGGCGGCCTCCAGCCTCCTCTTGCCGGCGATGGCGGGTTACCGGCGCGCGGCGGAACTGCTGTTGCTCGGCGGGCCCTTCGGCGCAGACAAAGCGCTCGCCGCAGGCATCGTCACCGAGATCGTTCCGGAAAGCGAACTGCTGGAACGCGCGCGCCAGGCGGCGGCGGCCCTCGCGGCCCTGCCGCCTGCTTCGGTGCAGATGACCAAGGAGTTGATGAAACGCGGCCTCGTGCAGGCCGTGCAGGAGCGCATGACGGAAGAGCTGCAGCTGTTCGGCGAACGGCTGCAGTCGCCGGAAGCGAAGGAAGCGCTGCGCGCCTTCATGGAGAAGCGCAAGCCTGACTTCTCGCGCTTCTAGCTGGTCGAGGCCGGGGTGATCGCCAACCCGGCGGAAGACGCAAGGATGCGCGATCCCGCAGTGCAGGCGCGCATCGCGCGCGCGGTGGCGGAAGGGACCAAGCAATGCCTGAACTGATGCACGAGACGGTCGAGGCGAACGGCATCCGGCTGCATGCCGCGCGTAGCGGCGAGGGGCCGCTGATGCTGTTCCTGCACGGCTTTCCCGAGTACTGGGCGATGTGGCAGCCGATCCTCGAGCATTTCGGCGGGCTCGGCTATTGCGCCGTGGCGCCGGACATGCGCGGCTACAACCTGTCGGACAAGCCGCCGGCGGTGGATGCCTACAAGGCGAAACACCTGGTGGCCGACGTGCTCGCGCTCGCCGCGCACTACACCAAGGAAAAGTTCGTGCTGGTGGCGCATGACTGGGGCGGCGCCGTGGCCTGGGGCGTGGCCATCGCGCGCCCCGAGCGCTTGTCGAAGCTGGTGATGATCAACTCGCCGCACCCCTACATCTTCTGGCGCGAACTGTGCAACAACCCGGCGCAGCAGAAGGCGAGCGAGTACATGCTGCTGTTTCGCCATGCCAAGGCGGAGCGCGTGCTCTCCGAAAACGGCTACGCGCGCCTGCTCGGCTCTTTTTCCGACCTGGAGGAGGGCGCGCGCAAGGCGCTCATCGGGGCCTGGTCGCAACCGGGCGCGCTCACCGGCGGGCTCAACTACTACCGCGCTTCCGCCCTTTACCCGCCGTCGCCGGAGGATCCGGGCGCAAGGAAGCTGCAGCTCGAAGCGAAAGACTTCATCGTCAAGCTGCCGACGCTCGTCATCTGGGGCGAGCGGGACACCGCTCTGCTCCCCGGCTGCCTGGAAGGACTGGCAGAGGTGGTGCCGGGGGTGAAGATCGTGCGCGTGCCGGAGGCCACGCACTGGGTGGCGCGCGAGCGAACCGCCCTGGTGATCCGCGAGATCGAGGCGTTTACAATCGGCGCATGAAAACCGACTTGAAGATCCGCGACCTGGAGAACCGCGTCGGCCAGGAGATCGCCGTTTCGCCCTGGGTGGAGATCGCGCAGGAGAGAATTGATCTGTTCGCCAAGGCCACCGAGGATTTCCAGTGGATCCACGTGGACCGGGAGAAGGCGAAGCAATCGCCGTTCGGCTCCACCATCGCGCACGGCTTCCTCACGCTGTCCATGCTGCCCAAGCTGACGGAGTCCACCTTCGTCTTCTCCGACCGCAAGATGGGCGTCAACTACGGCCTGAACAGGGTGCGCTTCACGGCACCGGTGCCTGCCGGAGCGAAGATCCGCGGCCGCTTCACGCTGGCGAAGTTCGAGAAGATCGAGGGCGGCGTGCAGACCACCTGGAGCGTGGTGCTCGAGCGCGAAGGCGGCGACAAGCCCGTGATGGTCGCGGAATCCATCAGCCGGCATTATTTCTAGCATGGCGCAACGCTGGAAGCACAAGCCCGCCAACTCCAACTGGGGCGAGTTCGGCCCCGACGACCAGCGCGGCCGCATGAACTACGTGACGCGCGAGAAAGTGCTGCAGGGCGTGGCCGAGGTGAAGGAAGGGCGCACGTTTTGCCTCTCGCTGCCGCTCGACTATCCGGGCGGCAACGTGCTCAACCCGCGGCGCAACCCGCCGCGGCTCGCGCCGACGGTGCGCGCCGGCAAGGCGAATTTCTGCTTTCCGTTTGCCGACGAAAATCCGCTGCTCACCGACGTGGTGTGCGA
>JANNTQ010000046.1:0-9857 GCA_031394435.1 Betaproteobacteria bacterium | reverse complement strand
GATCATCATCGGCGGCATCCTGTCGGGGGTGTTTACGCCCACGGAGTCCGCCGCGGTCGCTTGCGTCTACGCGTTCCTCGTCACCTTCCTTGTCTACCGCGACTACAAGTGGCGAGACCTGCCGCACCTCGTCCACCGCGTGGTGAAGACGGTCGCGATGGTGATGATGATAATCGGCTTCTCGGTGGCCTTCGGCTACATGATTGCCATCATGCAGATCCCGGCCAAGATCACCGCGTTCTTCCTCGGCATCTCGGAGAACAAGTACGTGTTCCTGATGCTGGTCAACATCCTGCTGCTGCTGCTCGGCACCTTCATGGACCTCGCGCCGATGCTGCTCATCTGCACGCCGATCTTCATGCCGGTGATCGCCAAGCTCGGCATCGACCCGGTGCACTTTGGCATGATCATGATCCTGAACCTCGGCATCGGCCTGATCACGCCGCCGGTCGGCCCCACGCTTTTCGTGGGCTGCGCCATCGGCAAGGTGACCATGGAGCAGGTGTCGAAGGAGCTGTGGCCGTTCTACGGCGCGATGTGCGTGGCGCTGCTGCTGGTAACCTACATCCCCGCGATCTCCCTCTGGCTCCCCGGACTGATGAAATGAGCACCCCTGCCTGGCAACCCAGCCCGCGCTATCCCGACCCGGCCGTGGTGGCCGTGGACGAGTCCTTCCAACGCTACCGCCTGCCGCTCGCCAAAGTCGAGCGCCTCGCCACCGGAGGAACGCGCTGGGCCGAGGGGCCGGTGTGGTTCGGCGACGCGAGGTGCCTCTTGTGGAGCGACGTCCCCGGCGACTGCATGTGGCGCTGGGACGAGGAGTCGGGGGCGGTGAGCGCCTGGCGCAGGCCCTCCAGCTACGCCAACGGCAACACGCGCGACCGGCAGGGGCGGCTCGTCACCTGCGAGCACGGCGGGCGGCGCGTGTCGCGCACCGAGCTCGATGGCCGGATCGTGACGCTCGCCGAGCGTTTCGAGGGCAAGCGGCTCAACTCGCCGAACGACGTGGTGTGCAAGTCCGACGGCTCGATCTGGTTCACCGATCCCACCTTTGGCATCCTGGGCTGGTACGAAGGCGCGAAGGCCGAAGCGGAGCTGCCGACAAACGTCTACCGCATCGATCCTGCCGGCGCGCTCTCCGTCGCCGCCGTGGGCGTCAACCAGCCGAACGGCCTCGCCTTCTCGCCGGATGAGTCGCTGCTCTACGTCGTCGAGTCGCGCTCGGTGCCGCGCAGGCTCCTCGCTTACGACGTCGTCGGAGGGAAATCGCTCGCCAACCGCCGCGTGCTGATCGACGCGGGCCCGAAGGGAACGCCGGATGGCTTCCGCGTCGACGTGGACGGCAACCTGTGGTGCGGCTGGGGCATGGGCGAGGCGGGCCTCGACGGGGTGCACGTGTTCGATCCGGCCGGCAAGCTCATCGGCCGCATCGACCTGCCTGAGCGCTGCGCCAACGTCTGCTTCGGCGGCGTGCACCGCAACCGCCTGTTCATGGCGGCGAGCACTTCGCTTTATGCGCTGTACGTGAATACGCAGGGACTGCCCTACTTCTAGAACTCTATTACCCCCTTGCCCGAGGACTGCGCGTCGAACACGCGGTAAGCCTCCTGCACCTGGTCGAGCTTCCAGCGGTGGGTGAAGATGCGCTCGAGTGGGATCTTGTTGTCCGACACGAAGCGTGCGCATTCCCCCATCCCCGTCGCGCTAAAGGTCCATGAACCGATAAGCGTCAGCTGCTTGCGCAGCAGGTCGCGCGAGACGTCGAGGGTCACCTCGCCGCCCTCGCCGACGAAGCACACCGTGCCCCAGGTCTTCGCCGAACGCACCGCGGCGAGCCGCGCCGCCGCCACGCCCGTGCAGTCGAGCGCCAGGTCCACGCCTTCGCCGCGTGTGAGTTCCTTCAGTACCTTCTCGGCATCCTGCTTCGAGGAATCCACCGTCGTGTCGGCGCCGAACTGCTTCGCGAGCGCAAGCCGCTCGGCATTAGTCTCCACGGCAATCACGCGTGCGCCCATCTTCGCGCCGAGGAGCGTCGCGCTGATGCCGACCGGCCCCTGGCCGAACACCGCGAGCGTCGAGCCTCCCGCGAGATTCATCCTGCGCAAGGCGCCATAGGCCGTTCCGGTGCCGCAGGCCACCGCGGCGCCTTCGGCAAAGGACAGTTCGTCGGGCAGCGGCACCAGCGTGCGCGCCGGGACTTTGAGGTATTCCGCGTGCCCGCCGTTCGCGGTCACGCCGTAGACCACGATCCCTTCGCGGCAGAGCTGCGACCAACCGACGCGGCAATGCCGGCACACGCCGCAGCCCGCGTAATGGTGGTCCATCACGCGCTGGCCGATCGGCGCCTCGCGCTCCGACACGCCCGCGCCGCGCGCCACCACCTCGCCGCAGGGTTCGTGGCCTGCAATGAAAGGCTCGGCATTGCCGCCGAGTCCCAGCGCCTTCTGCGCCTCCCCGGGCGGCGGACGGTAAAACTTCAGGTCGCTGCCGCACATGCCCGAGGCGCGCATGCGAACCACTACTTCGCCCGGACCGGGCGTGGGGTCGGGAAAATTGCGGATCTCGATTTTCCGGTTACCTAGGAACACTGCGCCGCGCATGCTGGATTGTCCTCCCTAAATCAGGCCGAAGCACTGAGTGCGATGAGGTATCGTTCGGGCGTGCGCATCCGCCACAACCAGCCCGCCGTGCGCATCCTGGGAACGCTCACCGGGATGGGATTTCTCGCCTTTGGCGCGTTTGCGATGCTCGGCGCCGACGACACGGTTGCGGATTTTATCAAGGAGCGCGCATGGTGGTTCGGAGTTACCGCGATTGTCGGGGGCGTCTGGGCAATCGCCGTGTCCTGGCTCGACCCTGACCTTTCCGGCGTGTGGTGCCGTCCGCCGCGTCGTCCGCGAGACCTCAGGGGTTAGCAGGCCGTTTACTCCACTCGGTAGCGGCGCACCACATCCGGATCGGGATCGGCGCCCAGGCCCGGGCCCTGCGGCACCGGCAGTCCCCCGCTCTTGGGCGAGAGCGCGCCGCCATACAATCCCGCGTCCGCCCACAGGTAAAAATACTCGAAGCGCGCCTCTTCCGCTTGCGCCGCGAGCAGGTGCAGCGTCGCCATTGCGCCCGGGCCGAAGTACGGCGAGTGCGGCGCGAGCTTTACGCCCCGCTCGGCGGCAAGTGCCGCCACCTTGAGGAACTCGGTGATACCGCCCACCTTGGTCACCGAAGGCTGCGCGTACCGAACTGCGCGCGCATCGAACAGTGCCGCAAACTGCGTCGCGAAGCAGCAGTTCTCGCCGGCCGCGATCGGAATGCCGCAGGCCTCGCCCACCGCGCGCAGGCCCGCGCCATCCTCCGGCGGGAACACCGGCTCCTCGAACCACTCCAGTCCCATCGGCGCGAGCCGCCTGCCGACCGCCATTGCCTCCCCGACGCTCCACTCGCAATTGACATCGAGCAGCAGCGCCGCCTCGCGCGGCACCACCACGCGCGCCGCGGCGATCACTGGCTCGCTTACTTCGTGCAGCTTGATCGCGCCAAAACCTTCGCTTAGAGCCTTCTCGCAGTAGCGCGCCACGAGCGCCGTATCCGCGTAGCGCAACAAGCTCGCATAGCAGGCGAGCCGCTCGCGCCGCGCGCCGCCGAGCAGCGCGTGCAGCGGCTTGCCGGCGGCCTTGCCGGCAATGTCCCAGAGCGCGATGTCCAGGCCCGAAAGCGCAAACGCGGTAATGCCGAAGCGGCCGAAGATGTGCAGCCGCCTCTGGATCGCAGCATGCAGCCCCGCGATGTCCGCCGCGTCGCACCCAATCGCGATCGGCGCGATCATGTCCCTCAACGCGGCAACGACCGCGCGCCGGCAGGAGTACGAGAACGCCTCGCCCCAGCCGGTGATGCCGGCGTCGGTGTCCACGCGCACCAGGCAGAAATCGAGCGCCTTCCAGCCGCCTGCGCCGAGCGACCAGCCTTCAGCGCCGTAGTGGCAGGGAATGGAAAGCGGAACCGCCTCGACATGGATGATTTTCATTGCGACCACGCGGCGCGCGCCGTTGTGCGATTCATGCTCTTACAGGAAGCCGACGACCCTCGGCAGCCAGAGCGCGATTTCGGGAAAATAGATGCAAAGCATCAGCCCGAGGACCTGCAGCGCCACGAACGGGTACATCCCCTGATAGATGTCGCCCATCGAGATGCCGGGCGGCGCGGTGCCCTTCATGTAGAACAGCGTGGCGCCGAACGGCGGCGTCATGAACGAGGTCTGCAGGTTGACGGCCACCAGCGTGCCGAACCAGGCCATGAAGTAGTACTTCTCGCCCAGGTGGTCGGAAAAGTCGTAGGTGGCAAGGATCGGGCCAAAAATCGGCAGCACGATCAGGCAGATCTCGATCCATTCGAAAGGAAAGCCGAGCAGGAAAATCAGCACCATCACGAACGCGAGCATTTCCCACTTCGTTTCGACCCCCAATTTCGCCAGTGACGAGATCATCAGCTCGTCGCCGCCCAGCACCCGGAACACGTAGGAGAATCCGGTCGCGCCCAGGAAAATCAGGAACACCATCCCGTTGGCGCGGCATGCCGATCGAATCGCCTCGTTCACCATCTTCAGCGTGCACTGCCGGTTCAGCGCCGCGATGGCGAGCGACCCCGCCACGCCGACCCCGGCGCTTTCGGTCGGGGTCGCCCAACCCGCGAAAATCGACCCCAGCACGATCACCAGCAGCGCGGTCATCGGGAACAAGCCCTTCCACATCGCCAGCCAGAACTCGCGCCAGTTCTGCGGCCCATATTCGGGCGGGAGCTTCGGCGCCAGTTCCGGCTTCACCATCGCCATGGTGATGATGTAGACGAGGTAAAGCCCCGAGAGCATGAACCCGGGCAGCACGGCCGCGGCAAACAGGGTCCCGGCGGAGGTAGCCAGCATCTCGGCCATGACGACCAGCATGATCGCGGGCGGTATCAGGATGCCGAGCGTACCGGCCGAAGCAATCGTACCGACCGAGAGCTTCTTGTCGTAACCCGAGGCGAGCATCTGGGGCAACGCGATCACCGACAAGGTGACCACGGCGGCCCCGACCACGCCCATCGGCGCGGCAAGTATCGTGCCCATCACCATGACGGCCACCGCCAGGGCGCCCGGCACGCGCTTCAGCATCACTTCGGTGGCCAGCAGCATGTCCTTGGCCGAACCGGAGCGCTCGAGTATCGAGCCCATGAAAATGAACATCGGAATCGATACCAGGATCGGATCGTTCGCGACCCCGCCCCACATGCGCAGCACCACGTTCGAGAGATTGAACATGGGAAATTGGTCCAGCATCGAGCCGAACACGGCGAACACCAGGGCCAGCCCGCCCATGACGAACGCCACCGGGAAGCCGCAGAAAATGACGAAGAACATGGTCACGAACATGATCAGCGCGAGATTGGTGGCGAGCCACTGAGCCATGGGTTTTCCTCAGACCTCGAGATGGGAGGCGCCGATCTGCAGGTTGACCTCCTCCCGGCGCAGGCCGCCGAACAGGAACGCGATCAGGCGCAGCATCACACTCACGATCGCGAGCAGCAGGAACCACAAGCCGGCTGCGTAAATCGACTTGATGATCCAGCGGTGGGTCAGTCCGACCGTGCTCTCGGACTGCTCGTTGAGCGAGTACGAGAAGGCCACGAAATCGATGCTGTACCACGCAACGATGCCCATGTACGGCAGCGCAAACAGCAGGCAAAGCACGAATTCGATCCAGGCCTTGGCGCGCAGCGTCAGGGTCTCGGTATAGGCGTCGACCCGCGGATGCGCATTGATGGTGTAGTTGTAGCCCATCCATACCGAGAAGATCGCCGTGTGCAGATGCCACTCGAGTTCCTGGAACTTGGTGAACGGGACGTCCAGGCCGATCTTGCGCCCGACGACATCGAAGCAGGTGACGCACATGAGCACGATCAGCAGCCAGCCGCCGGCGAATGCGATGGTCTCCAGAAAGAGGCGAATGCCTTCGGCGATGCTGACCAGGGTGCGCATTTTGGAGGTCATTTCTTCGTCGCAGCGGGTTTGCCGCCATGGTCGGCGGCGATGCGGTCGATGTGGCTCGCGTCATAGCTCTTGGAGTGCAAGTCTGCCGCGCGCACCTCGGCCCAGTGCTCGTCCACGCTGCGGGACTTTTGCACCAGATAATGGGCCGCAAGCAGCACGCTCCAGGCGGCTAGCGGCCAGAACACCCACCAGCTCCCGCCCGTCAGCCAGTTGGCGACGCCCAGCGCTGTGTTGCCGAGCACGAACGCCCAGGCGTGCAGCCGGAAGGCGCGCGCTTCCATGGCGGCGCTGCGATCGGCCATCACGCGCTCAATCCGGCTCTGCCGGGCCGGATAACCCCGGCCAGGCGCGCGCGACCGCCACGGCCCGCCGCGCATACGCAAGCCAGAGCAGCATCAGTGTGACCAGCAGGACCTTGTCGGGCAGCTCGAGGTTCGGATGAAAGCCATAGAGCCCGAAGTACGCAAGCGTGGCGAGCGGGGCGCTCGAGCACCACAGCGCCGCCCAGGGATGGCGCGTCGCCCCGAGCAGCACTGCCGAGCAGACCACCGTGAACGCATACAGGGAAACCGCGTCCGCGCCGCCATGCGGCAGGTTGCCGGAGAGCGCCGCCAGCGCGACGAGCACAAACAGCACGCCGGTGAACAGCGCGTAGAAGAACAATTCGTAGCCCGCCTGCTCGCGCGTGAGCCGCGCGACCGGCACCAAGTAGGGCGTGCGGGTTTCGCTCCAGACGTAGCGCCGGACGAAGCTTTCCCAGTCCATGCGCGGCCGCCCGCGCCTCACCGCTAGCCCGACAGGATCTTCGAAGTGCGCTCGCGCAGCTTCTCGTCGGGGGCAGTGAGCGCGTCCATGGATTCCTCGAGCTTGACGCGCTCCTTGCCTTCGATTCTCATGCCCGCGTCCTCCGGCCAGTCAAGCGTCATGAGCGGGAAGCGCAGCTCCTTCGGGCCCCACAGGATCGCGAACACCTGCAGCCAGACCGCGATGCCGGAGATGAGCGCGACGATCATGCCGAACACCATCACGCTCTTGATCAGCCAGCGGTGGCTCAGGCCCACGGTCGAAGCGGAAATCTCGTTCACCGAGTACGAGGAGTAAGTGTAGTCCAGCGCGAACCAGATCACGATCGTGCAGAACGGAATCATGAACAGCGACAAGCCGAGCATCTCCATCCACGCCTGCTTGCGGAAAGCGAGGTTCTCGCGGATCAGATCGATGCGCACGTGCGTGTTGTAGACCATGCCGTAGCCGAGCACCAGCAGGAAGAGCCCGGCGTGGAAGTGCCATTCCAGCTCCTGCAGGATGGTGGAATTGAAGATCCCGCCCACGTACGTGGTCAGCCAAAGTTGCAGGCTGTGGAGGTTACCGTCCGCGTCCTCGTAGGCGAGCTTGCGGATGACCACGTCTAGGCAGGTCACCAGGACGACCGGGATCGAGAGCCACGCGCCACGGCGCCCGATCCAATCCACGAACGCGCGCAGCTTCTCCGCGACGCGCACCGCAGGTGGCAGCGCCTGCGTAGCCGCCGCCAGCTGGTACTTGTTCGTGTCGTCTTTCATCGCCTGTCCATTGCCCTAGCTGGCTGGGTAGCTGAGACGCATCAGCCACAGCACCACTTGCGGGTATGCGATCACGATGATCAGCCCGATGAGCTGCAGGATGACGAACGGGATGATGCCCTTGTAGATGCTCTGGATCTTGACCTCCTTCGGCGCGATGCCCTTGATGTAGAAAAGGGCGAAGCCGAAGGGCGGGGTGAGGAACGAAGTCTGCAGGTTCACCGCCATCAGGATCGCGAACCAGTACACGACATCCGCTTTCGGCACGTGCGTGCCGAAATCCATGCCGGCTAGCAGCGGCGCGAACACCGGCAGCACGATCAGCGTGATCTCGATCCAGTCGAGGAAGAAGCCGAGAAAGAACATCACCCCCATGATGAGGAACAGGAATCCCCAGCTGGTGAGGCCCGCTTCCTTGATCATGTGCTCGACGATGTCGTCGCCGCCGAGCTGGCGGTAGACGAACGCGAAGCAGGTCGCGCTGATGATGATGAAGAACACCATCGAGATGGTGCGCGCCGAAGTGATGCAGACGCCGTCCAGCATCCTCCAGTTCATGCGCCCATTGAACACCGCGATCAGCATCGCGCCCGCGGCACCCACCGCCCCGGCTTCGCTAGGGGTGGCCCAGCCGAAGAGGATCGAGGACTTGATCATGCCGATCAGGAACACCGGCGGGGCAAACGCCCGCCACAAGAGCGGCGCCATCTGCCCCTTCGGCACCCTGAGCATTTCCGGCGGCAGCGGCGGGGCGAGCGAGGGCTTGATCGAGGCCAGGATCACGATGAAGAGCAGGTAAAGCGCCGAGAGCGTCAGCCCCGGCATGATCGCCGCCATGAAAAGATTGCCGACCGAGACCCCCAGCAGGTCCGCCATCACGATCAGCATGATCGAGGGCGGAATGAGGATGCCGAGCGTTCCCGCCGCCGCGATGGTGCCGCAGGCAAGCGCATGGCTGTAGCCCTGCTTCATCATGGTCGGCAGCGCAAGCGCGGTCATCATGGTGACCGAGGCGCCGATGATCCCGGTCATGGCGGCGAGGATCGTTCCCATGATGGTCACCGCAAGCGCGAGTGCGCCGGGTACGCGCTTGAGCAGCACCTGCACGCAGTAAAGCAGGTCGTTGGCGATGCCGCTTCTCTCCATCATCACGCCCATGAAAATGAACGTGGGGATGGACACCAGCACCAGGTTCTCCGCCGCCTGGCCCCAGATGCGCGGCACGAAATTGAAGAAATGCACCAGCTTGAAGGTGCCGAGGAAATAGCCGAGCAGGCCGAAGAGGAGCGCGATTCCGCCCAGGATGAACGCCACCGGGTAGCCCGAGAACAGCAGCACCCCGAGCGTCAGGAACATGACGATCGGCAGGTACTTCTGCGCCGTGAGGAGCAGCTCCCCGCGTGCGGCCGGGGCCAAGCCCGTCACGTAGGCGTAGAAGAAGCCAAGCAGCAGGATCAGAACGACCGCCGCCACATAGCGATTCGCCAGGCGGTTCCCGAGCTTGAGCAGAAGCTCCATCAGCTGGTCCTGAAATGAAGCACGGAAGGCGCCACCACCGGGGGCTGTGGCCCCCGGCGTGCGGTCTCAGCGGACACTACGACGCAATGCCGCGACCCACTACTTTTGGGCCGCGGGCTTGACCGACAGATACGTCGGCTTCATCGCCTGGGCATCGCCCCAGATCGCGTAGTTCTTGCGGAACGCGAGGTAGTCGTCCGCGATCTTCTTGAACAGCGGGTCCTTGGCGGATTCCTCCACCAGCACCTCATTCCAGGCCTTCTCGAACGCGGCGATTTCGCTGTCCTTCCAGCGCTTGAGCTGCACCTTGTACTTGGTGCGCATCTCGGCCATGGCGTCGAACTGCATCGCCTCCGTTTCCGCGTAGGTGTAGTGGACCTGGTTGCCCGCCGAAACCTCGAGGATCCTCTTGTAGGACTTGGGCAGGGCGTCGAAGGTCTTCTTGTTCATCAGGACCTCGCTCACCGACACCAACTGGTGCCAGCCCGGGAAGTAGTTGAACTTCGCCACCTGGTGAAAGCCCAGCTTGATGTCCATCGCGGGCATGGAGAACTCGGTGGCGTCGATCACGCCGCGCTCCAGCGCCGGGAAGATATCCCCCGCCGCCAGCATCTGGGTCGAGACTCCCAGCTTCTGCATGACCTTCGCGCCCAGGCCGAAGAAGCGCATCTTGAGGCCCTTCATCTGGTTGAGCGACGTGATCTCCTTGCGGAACCAGCCCGAGGTCTCCGGGCCGATGGCGAGGGCGTCGAACGCGA